>NZ_JBXAPG010000026.1:0-14924 GCF_058803765.1 Burkholderia sp. GW821-FHT14F03 | reverse complement strand
AGGCGCCAACCCGCTCGCCCCCGTCACCGGCCTCGTCTCGACCGTCACCGGTGCGCTCGGCGGTGCGACGGGCGGCGCGGGCGGCGCCAACCCGCTCGCCCCCGTCACCACCGTCGTGTCGACCGTCACCGGCAGCGTGTCCGGCTCGGCAGGCGCGACGGCGGGTGCGGCAGGCGGGGCTTCGCTGTCCGGCTCGAGCGGCGGCACGAGCAGCGCGAACAATCCGCTCGCGCCGATCACGTCACTCGTCGGCGGCCTGCTCGGCAGCCTCGGCGGCAAGCCTCATTAAGACAGCGAGGAGTCGATCATGAGCCACCCCCACCTTATCCGCCCGGCCACGCTCAACACCTGGCGCGTCCCGCTCACCACGCTCGCCGCCGCGCTCGCCACCGCCTGCCTGCTCGCCGCGTGCGGCGGCAGCGACGTGACCGCCCCGCCGGCCGCGAGCACCGGCACGGGCAGCGGCAGCGGTTCCGGCTCGGGCAGCGGCACCACCACGACCCAGACCACCGCAGGCACCGCGGGCGTCATCAACACGCTCGGCAAGACCGCGACGGATCTCGGCAGCACGGTGGGGTCGGTCAGCGTGCCGGGTCTCGGCAACGGCGTCACGCAAGGGCTCGGCACCACGGTGTCGGGCGCCGGCACCATCCTGAACGCCGCGGCCGACGCCATCAGCAACGGCCTCGGCCAGACCGGCTCGACATCGAATCCGGTCGGCACCACGGTCGCCGGGCTCGGCAGCGTGGTCAGCGCGGCCAGCCCCGCCGTGCAGGGCCTCGGCGACACGGTCCAGGCGCTCGGCACGGGTCCGCTCTCGCCGCTGTCGCCGCTCACGACCCCCGCCAGCACGCTGATCGACACGGTCGCGAACGGCGCCAACGCAGGCGGCAAGACGCTCGGCACCGTGCTGTCGTCCGGCCCGGTCCAGCAGGTGACCCAGCCGCTCAGCAACGCGATCACACCGATCGTGATCACGGCGGGCCAGGTGACCCAGACGATCGGCACGACCTCGGGCCTCGGGCAGCCGGCCTCCGGTCTGCTCGCGCAGGTCGGCGGCGCGATCGGCTCGGCCGGCGCGCAGGTCGGCGGCTCATCGAGCCAGCCGCTCGTCGGCGACGTCGGCCAGCTGGTGTCGTCGGTCGGCAACACCGTGACCAACGCAGGCGGTGTCGTGAACCCGGCCGGCCCGAACGGCGCCGCGCCGATCCCCGGCCTGACGGTGAGCCTCGTCGGCGGCTCGTCGGCCACGGTCGGGGCCGGCTCGGCCGGCGGTTCGCCCGCCAACCCGCTCAACGGCGTGCTGTCGACCCTCGGCCTCGGCGCGAATCCACTCGGCTCCGTGACCGGCCTCGTCGGCAGCTCGGGCGCAGGCGGCCCGCTCGCCCCCGTGACCGGCATCGTATCGAGCGTCACGGGTTCGCTCGGCGCCGCCACCGGCGGTGCGAATCCGCTCGCGCCCGTCACGGGTTTGCTGAATACTGTCACGGGTACCGTCGGCGGCGCGGGCAGCGCGAGCGGCAGCAATCCGCTCGCACCGATCACCGGGCTCGTCAGCAGCACGACGGCGTCGAGCGGCAGCGCGAGCGGCCCGCTCGCGCCGGTGACGGGACTGTTGGGCACACTCGGCGGCATCGGCAAGTAACGCGTCACGCGCGCGACGCTGGCCGAGCGGGACGCGCGGTTTCACGAGATTCGGCACCACAAGAAAAGACCACGATGCGCGGCGCGGGACCGGCCGCGCATCGGCATCGAAAAACGAAAAGCAGGCCAACGAGGAATCACGATGACATCCAGACATGATGCGTGGATCGTGCTGCTCGCGCTCGCCGCGGCCACCGGCGCCTCATATGCCCAGAATCGCCCGGGCGGCAACCCGCTCGAAGCACTGCCCCCGATCAACCCGCCCCAACGTCCGAACGTGACCGTGCAGGTTGCGCCCCAGGAACTGCAGGTACAAGCGTTGCTCGCACGCCACCTGACGCCCGCCACCTTCCAGGTCGAAGGCGTGAAATCAATCCCATTCGAGGAGATCTCCCGCCGCTTCACCCCGCTCGTCGGCCAGGACATCACGATCGGACAACTGATCGAGGTCGCCAACGGCGTGACCAAGCTGTACCAGGATCGCGGCTACGCGCTGTCGTTCGCGTTCATTCCCGCGCAAACCTTCGAGGGCGGCGTGGTGCGCGTGACGGTCGTCGAGGGCTATGTCGCCAACGTGAAGATCACCGGACGGCCGGGTGCGATGGAAGCGAAGGTGCGCGCTATCGCCGCACACATTACCGACGACCATCCATTACGGCGCGCGACCTTCGAACGCTACGTCAACACCTTCGGCCTGCTGCCCGGCGTCACGGTCAAGGCCAACGTGCCGCCGCCCCAGAACACCGACGGCGCGACCACGCTCGAACTCGACGTGCAGCGCAAACCGTTCAACGTCAGCATGGGCCTCAACACGAGCAACCCCGGCGTGCAAGGGCTCATCACCGCGACCGAGAACGGCCTGACCTCGCTGGGTGAACAGTTGAGCATCTCCGCGCTGTATCCGAAGGGGCCGAACAACCAGACCTACGTCGCGTTCAGCGGCTCGGTGCCGATCGGCAGCAGCGGCCTGATGACGCGCCTCGACGCGAGCCACTACCGCGGCAACCCGACCGACAATCCCGGCCTGCCGTCCTACGTGCAGCGCACCGTCATCAACGACAAGCTCGGCCTGTCGGCGTCGTATCCGCTGCTGCTCAACAACCAGCACAGCGTGCTCGGCACCGTGTCCGGCTATGCGTCGCACAACGAGGATCGCTACCAGAACCAGATCAACGGCGCGAGCCTCGGGATGCGTTCGCAGGTGCGCGTGCTGCAGATGCAACTCGACTACACGAACGTCCAGCCGACCCAGGTGCAGAAGCTGAGCTTCAATGTCGCGAAGGCCTTCGACATCCTGGGCGCATCGAAATCCGCCGACACCAACGTGCCCGGTGCGGTCGCGACCAATCCCGCGTCGATCACCTTCGTCCGCACGGGCGCCACCTACGTGCAGACCAACCAGTGGCCGCTCAAGATCGGCACGACGTTTCAGCTGACCGGACAATACAGTCCCGATTCGCTGCCGACCACCGAGCAGATCACCTTCGGAGCCCAACGTTTCGCGCTCGGCTACCAGCCGGGCGAAACCTCGGGGGACTCGGGCTGGGGCATGTCGGTCGAACTGAACCGCGCGTTCGCACCCGGCTACACCTACCTGAAGACGATCACGCCCTACGTGGCGTTCGACATGGCGCGCGTGTACCTGCACGCGGGCGCGACGTCGCCGAACCGGCTGTCGTCGGTCGGCATCGGCGTGCGGGTCTCCGACAGCCGCTTCTACAACATCGACCTGTCGATCGCGAAGCCGGTCGGCGACGCGCCCGTCGAAAGCGCCGCGCGCAACCCGCGCGTGAATGCGTCGTTCTCGTATCAACTGAACTGAGCAAGCGCGACGGCGCGGCCCGCGGGCCGCGCCGATTAGAGGCTTTTCTATCAAACGGCGCCCGTGCTTTCACGTATTCTGCGCAAGGTTCACGCTATCGCGGCCCTATGCAGGCAGCCCCGTGGACGCCAGGAAAACAACAACGCAATCCAAGGAGGACGACGATGACTCGATTGACCCGCTCCCTGCGCTCGCTGACCGTCGCGGGTGCGCTGCTGGCCTGCGCGGCCGCGGCATTCGCACAGAACGACAGCCCGATCGGGACCTGGCAGACGATCGACGACAACACCGGCAAGCCGAAGGCGCTGGTGCAGATCTCGCAGGACACGAGCGGCGACCTGTCGGGTACCGTGCTCAAGGGACTCGGCGCCAGTGACACCCCCGATCGCCGCTGCACCGCGTGCACCGACGAACGCAAGGATCAGTTGATCAAGGGCATGACGATCATCAAGGCGATGAAGAAGGCCGGCGAAGGTTGGGATGGCGGCAATATCCTCGACCCGGAAAACGGCAAGGTGTACCGCTGCAAGATGGCGCTCGAGGATGGCGGGCAGAAGCTCGTCGTGCGCGGCTATATCGGCATCTCGCTGCTGGGGCGCTCGCAAACCTGGATTCGCCAGCAGTAAGCGTATGCCTCATCGCGCGCCGCGCGCGCGACACAAAACAAAACCGGCCTGTGCGATCGATCGCCGGGCCGGTTTGTTTTTGGGGCATCGTTCAACTCAGGCCGCGCGCCTCCAGCAGACGCGCTTGCAGGGGGCTCGGCCGCCGCTCGTGATCGACGGCATGGCGCGCCTCGGCCGCCTTCGAATGCGGATGCGTGCGCATCCGGGCGCCCATCACCTCGCACAGATCGTCACTGGCCGAGCCGAACAATTCGACGAGCACCTGCTTGAGCGCGCCCGTCTCGTGCCAGACCTTGAAGCGGCGATGGCAAGTTTGGTAGGAGGGATAGCGGCGCGGTATCGCGGACCAGGTCGCGCCGCTGTAGATCACCCACAGCACGCCGTTCAACACCGCGCGCGTGTTTGCCAGGGGCCGCCCGCGCAATTCGGTGCGCGGGCGCAGTTCGGGCAGCAAGGCGGCAACGCGCTGCCATTCATCATCGGTAATGTCGCGATACGGCGTCATGTACTTCTCCGTTCGTAGAAAGCATGACGCAACGATATCGAGTCGACCTGACCTTGAATATAAGACAGATCCGAATTTAAAAATAGTTAATCTCGAATTAACGTAAGTTAACTCTCTTACACACGCCTTCGCGCTACGGGGGTGTTCAGCGCTCCGAATGATCGGCAGCGCTGCGCATCACGTGAGCGAGGTGTCGACGATGCGCCGGGGCGCTTCGAGATACTCCTTCGACTGCATCTCGACGATGCGCGACACGGTCCGGCTGAATTCGTTGGCCATCGGCCCTTCGAGATACAGCGCCTCGGGCGGCACCGCGGCCGACATCAGCAGCTTCACCTTGTGATCGTAGAGCACGTCGATGAGCCAGGTGAAGCGACGCGCTTCCGACGCCATGCGCGGCGACATCTGCGGCACCTCGGACAGCACGATCGCATGGAAACGGCTGGCCAGTTCCAGATAATCGTTCTGCGAACGTGGTCCACCGCACAGAGTCGCGAAATCGAACCAGACGACGCCATCCGCCTTGCGCAGCGCCTTCAGCTCGCGCTTCTCGATATGCAGCAGCGGGCTCTCGTCCGGTACCGCCGCGAGCTTCCCGAACGCGTGCCGCAACGCGCGGTCCGCTTCCGCGCCGAGCGGCGTGTGATACATCTGCACCTGCGCGAGCGTGCGCTGCCGGTAATCGACGCCGGCATCGACATTGAGCACGTCGAGCCTGTCATTGATCAGCGCGATCGCGGGCAGCATCCGGTCGCGATGCAGGCCGTCCGGATACAGGTCGTCCGGCCGGTAATTCGAGGTCATCACGAATTGCACACCGTTATTGAACAATCGGTCGAGCAATCGATACAGGATCATCGCATCGGCGATGTCGGACACATGGAATTCGTCGAAGCAGATCAACCGATAGCGCTTCGTGATACGGCGCGCCAGTTCGTCGAGCGGATCGGCCTGCCCCTTCAATTCCTCGAGTTCGCGATGCACCTCGCGCATGAACTCGTGGAAATGCAGGCGGGTCTTGCGCTGCACCGGCACGACCGCGTAGAAGCTGTCCATCAGGAAGCTCTTGCCGCGCCCCACCCCGCCCCACATGTACACGCCGCGCGGCAGATCCGGATGGATGATGAGCTTCTTGAACGCATTCGAGCGGCGCGCCTTGTAGGCAACCCATTCGTCGAAGCATCGTTGCAGGCGGTCGACCGCGGCGCGCTGCGCGGAATCGGACTGGTAGCCGCGCGTCTTCAGTTCGCGCTCGTAGTATTCGGTGACGTTCATCATGCAGGCCGGTAAACACAAAGGCGAGCGGGAAATCCCGCCCGCCTTTGTCATGGAACCGCGACGCCGGCCGCGCGCGGCCGGCGCTTCAACGCGCTCAGCTGTTCAGCGAACGCTTGTCGACGGCCAGCGCCGCCTCGCGCATCACTTCGGACAGCGACGGGTGCGGATGGCTGATCCGGGCGATGTCTTCCGACGCCGCCTTGAATTCCATCGCGACCACCGCCTCGGCGATCAGGTCCGACGCATTCGCGGAGATCACGTGCACGCCGAGCAGTTCGTCGGTCTTCGCATCGGCGATCATCTTCACGAAACCGTCCGGCGCGTTCATGCCGAGCGCGCGGCCGTTGATCGAGAACGGGAACTTGCCCGACTTGATCTCGCGGCCTTCCGCCTTGAGCTGCTGCTCCGTCTTGCCGACCCACGCGATTTCCGGCTGGGTGTAGATCACCCACGGAATGCAGTTGTAGTCGATGTGCGGCTTCTGGCCGTCGATCACTTCCGCGACCAGCACGCCTTCGTCTTCCGCCTTGTGCGCGAGCATCGGGCCGCGCACCACGTCGCCGATCGCGTAGACGTTCGGCAGCGCGGTCCGGCAGTGATCGTCCACGTCGATGAAGCCGCGCTCGTTGGCCTTCAGCCCGATCGATTCCAGGCCGAGGTTGTCGGTGTTCGGCACGCGGCCGATCGATACGATCAGGCGATCCGCTTCGAGCGTCTGCGCGTTGCCGTCCTTGTCGGCGTAGGCGATCGACACGCCGTTCGCATCGGCCTTCACGTCGCCGATCTTCACGCCGAGATGGATGTTGAGGCCCTGCTTCTTGAACAGCTTCGCCGCTTCCTTCGCGAGCGCCTCGTCAGCCGCGCCGAGGAACGCCGGCAGCGCTTCGAGCACCGTCACTTCGGCGCCCAGGCGACGCCACACCGAGCCCAGCTCCAGGCCGATCACGCCCGCGCCGATCACGGCGAGCTTCTTCGGCACCGCGTCGAAGGTCAGCGCGCCTTCGTTGTCGACGACGATCTTGTTGTCGACCGGCACGTTCGGCAGGTGACGCGCCTTCGAGCCCGTCGCGATGATCACGTTCTTCGCGGTCACGACTTCGGTTTCGCCTTCGCCGCTGACCTCGATCTGCACGCCGGCGTCGGTCTTGCCGGTGAACTTGCCGTGGCCCTTGAGCCAGGTGATCTTGTTCTTCTTGAACAGGAACTCGATCCCGCTCGTCATCTTCTCGACGATCGCGTCCTTGCGGCCGATCATCTTCGCGATGTCCATCTTCACGTCGCCCACCGTGATGCCGTGGTCGGCCAGGTGATGCGACGCCTTCTCGAATTCCTCCGACGACGCGAGCAGCGCCTTCGACGGAATGCAGCCGACGTTCAGGCAGGTGCCGCCGAGCTTCAGCGCGCCCGCCGGGTTCTTCCATTTCTCGATACAGGCAACCGTTTTGCCCAGTTGAGCGGCGCGGATCGCGGCGATGTAGCCGCCAGGGCCGGCGCCGATCACGACGACGTCAAATTCCTTGGACATGACAATCCTTTTCTATGGCCGCCGCGCCGCGGCGCCCGGATGGGCGCGCAGCGCACGCGGCGGCGGTTCAATGCGGGAGAAGCCGGGCTTACAGGTCGAGCAGCAGGCGGGCCGGATCTTCCAGCGCGTCCTTCATCGCGACCAGCGACAGCACCGCTTCGCGGCCGTCGATGATGCGGTGGTCGTACGACAGCGCCAGGTAGTTGATCGGGCGGATCACGATCTGACCATTCTCGACCACCGGGCGCTCTTTCGTCGCGTGCACGCCGAGGATCGCCGACTGCGGCGGGTTGATGATCGGGGTCGACAGCATCGAGCCGAACACGCCGCCGTTCGAGATCGAGAACGTACCGCCCGTCATTTCCTCGATCGACAGCTTGCCGTCCTTCGCCTTCTGGCCGAATTCCGCGATCTTCTTCTCGATCTCGGCGAGGCTCAGCTGATCCGCGTTGCGCAGGATCGGCACCACGAGGCCGCGCGGCGAACCGACCGCGATGCCGATGTCGAAGTAGCCGTGGTAGACGATGTCGTTGCCGTCGATCGACGCGTTCACGAGCGGGAATTTCTTCAGCGCGTGCACCGCGGCCTTCACGAAGAACGACATGAAGCCAAGCTTCACGCCGTGTTCCTTCTCGAACTTGTCCTTGTACTTCGCACGCAGGTCCATCACGGGCTGCATGTTCACTTCGTTGAACGTCGTCAGGATGGCGTTGGTCTGCTGCGACTCGAGCAGACGCTCGGCGATCCGCGCGCGCAGGCGCGACATCGGCACGCGCTGCTCCGGACGGTCGTTCAGCCAGGTCGTCGCCGACGCCGGAACCTTCACGTCCGGCAGCGCGGCAGCCTTCTTCGCCGGAGCCGGAGCGGCAGCCGGAGCGGCCTTCGCCGGTGCGGCGCCTGCGCCCAGCACGTCGCCCTTCGTGATGCGGCCGTCGCGGCCCGAGCCCGGCACCTGGCCCGCTTCGAGGCCCTTCTCGGCCATCAGCTTGGCGGCGGCCGGCGATGCGCTCGCGCTCGCCGACGCGGCAGCGGCGGGTTGCGCGGCGGCTGCCGGCGCGGCGGTAGCCGCCGGAGCCGGCTGCACTTCGGCGGCGCCGGCGGCGGCAGCAGCGGCGCCAGCCTTGGCTTCGGTGTCGATCGTCGCGATCAGCTGGTCGGCGACCACGGTGTCGCCGTCGTTTTGCAGCACTTGTGCGAGCACGCCTGCAGCGGGCGCCGGCACTTCGAGCACGACCTTGTCGGTCTCGAGTTCGATCAGGATTTCATCTTGCGCGACGGCTTCGCCGGGCTTCTTCTTCCACTGCAGCATGGTTGCTTCCGAAACCGACTCGGAAAGCTGGGGGACTTTGACTTCTACGATAGCCATGTGATTTTCCTGGATGCCTAATCTGGGTGATGACGGGTTCCGGCGCACCGCCGCGCAGCGCGCGGCGCACCCGGCGGGTGCGGGAAGGCGCCGTGCGCCTTCCCGTCGCGCCGCGTCTGGTTATTTCGCGATCGATGCGCTCTTCAAGCGGCCGAATGCACCCTCGATGAGGGCCTTCTGCTGCTCGTAGTGCTTCGCGTAGTAGCCGACAGCCGGCGAGGCCGAGGCCGGGCGGCCGCTGTATGCCAGCTTCTGCCCTTCCTTCATGCCTTCGCGCAGGTGGTGTTCGATGTAGAACCACGGGCCCTGATTTTGCGGCTCGTCCTGCACCCAGACCACTTCAGTCGCGTTCTCGTACTTCCTGAGTTCCGCTTCGAACTGCTTGTGCGCGAACGGATACAGCTGTTCGATACGCACGATGGCGACGTCGTTCGCCTTCGCCTCGCGACGATGCGCGACGAGGTCGTAGTACACGCGGCCCGAGCAGGCCAGCACGCGCTTGACCTTCTTCGCATCGATGCCGCCGTCGATTTCGCCCAGCACCGGCTGGAACGAACCCTTCGCGAGCTCCGACAGATCCGACACCGCTTCCTTGTGGCGCAGCAGCGACTTCGGCGTCGCGACCACGAGCGGCTTGCGGAACAGGCGGATCATCTGGCGACGCAGCAGGTGGAAGATCTGCGCGGGCGTCGTCGGCTGGACCACTTGCATGTTGTGGTCCGCGCACAGCTGCAGGAAGCGCTCGATACGGGTCGACGAGTGCTCCGGACCCTGGCCTTCGTAGCCGTGCGGCAGCAGCATCGTGAGGCCCGACACGCGGCCCCACTTCACTTCGCCCGACGAGATGAACTGGTCGATCACGACCTGCGCCCCATTGACGAAGTCGCCGAACTGCGCTTCCCAGGCGACGAGCGTGTTCGGCTCGGCGGTCGAGTAGCCGTATTCGAAGCCCAGCACCGCCTCTTCCGACAGCACCGAGTCGATCACCGTGAACTTCGCCTGGCCTTCGGCGATGTTCTGCAGCGGCACGTAGGTGCCGTCGTTCCAGCGCTCGCGGTTCTGGTCGTGCAGCACCGCGTGACGGTGCGTGAAGGTGCCGCGGCCCGAATCCTGGCCGGTCAGGCGCACCGAGTAGCCCGATGCGACGAGCGACGCGTACGCGAGATGCTCGCCCATGCCCCAGTCGAGCGGCTGATCGCCGCGCGCCATGTTGCGGCGGTCGTTGATCACGCGCTCGACGAGCGGGTGGACCTTGAAGTTTTCCGGGATCGTCGTGATGCGTTCGCCGAGGCGCTTCAGTTCGGCGAGCGGCACGGCCGTATCGGCTGCGTCCGTCCACTTGCGGTTCAGGAACGGCACCCAGTCGACCGCGTACTTGCTCTTGTAGTTCGACAGGACCGGGTCGACCGTGTGGTGGCCGTCGTCCATCGCCTTGCGGTACGCCTTCACGTAGTTGTCGGCGTCTTCCGCGGTGATCACGCCCTGCTGCACGAGCTTCTCGGCGTACAGCGCGCGGGTGCCCGGGTGCTGCGCGATCTTCTTGTACATCAGCGGCTGCGTGACGGCCGGCGTGTCCTGCTCGTTGTGGCCGAGCTTGCGGAAGCAGACGATGTCGATCACGACATCCTTGTGGAACTGCATCCGGTAGTCGATCGCGATCTGCGTCGCGAGCACCACCGCTTCCGGATCATCGCCGTTCACGTGCAGCACCGGCGCTTCGATCATCTTGACCACGTCGGTGCAGTACAGCGTCGAGCGCGCATCGCGCGGGTCGGACGTCGTGAAGCCGATCTGGTTGTTGATGACGACGTGCAGCGTGCCGTGCGTGCCGTAGCCGCGCGTCTGCGCGAGGTTCAGCGTTTCCATCACGACGCCCTGGCCCGCGAAGGCCGCGTCGCCGTGGATCTGCACCGGCAGCACCTGGAGGCCGTCCGCGTCGCCGCGGCGGTCCATCCGCGCCTTCGCCGAACCCTCGACCACCGGGTTGACGATTTCGAGGTGCGACGGGTTGAACGCGAGCGACAGGTGCACCGGGCCGCCTTCCGTCGAGATATCCGACGAGAAGCCCTTGTGGTACTTGACGTCGCCGGCCGGCAGGTCGTCGACGTGCTTGCCCTCGAACTCCGCGAACAGGTCGGCCGGCATCTTGCCGAGCGTGTTGACGAGCACGTTCAGGCGGCCGCGGTGGGCCATGCCGATGACGATTTCCTGCACGCCCTTCGAGCCTGCGTGCTGGACCACTTCGTCCATCGACGCGATGAAGCTCTCGCCGCCTTCGAGCGAGAAGCGCTTCTGGCCGACGTACTTGGTGTGCAGGTAGCGCTCGAGGCCTTCGGAGGCCGTCAGGCGATTCAGGATGTGCTTCTTCTTCTCGGGCGAGAAGTTCGGCGTCGCGCGGGTCGACTCGAGGCGCTCCTGCCACCAGCGCTTCTGCTCCGGATCGCCGATGTACATGTACTCGGCGCCGATCGTGCCGCAATACGTGTCGCGCAGGCCCTTCACGATATCGCGCAGCGATGCCTGGTCGAAACCGAAATAGAGATTGCTGGCGCTGAAGGTCTGGTCGAGATCCGCTTCGGAGAAATCGTAGAACGCGGGTTCGAGCTCGGGGATCGCCGGGCGCTCGCGGCGCTTGAGCGGATCGAGGTTGGCCCATTGCGAGCCGAGGAAGCGATACGCGCTGATCAGGGACTGGACGTGCACCTGCTTGCGGGCGGTGGCGAGATTGCTGCCGCTTTCGCGCGGCACGAAGGCATTGGCCTTCGCGCGCTGGGCGAACGATTCGACGATCGGGTTATGCGCGACGTCGTTGGCGTTCGTGCCGTCGGTCGCGGGGACGTTCTGCAGCGCGTCGAAATACTCGCGCCAGTTATCCGGAACCGACGCCGGATTGTCCAGGTAGGCTTCGTATAGTTCTTCAACATACGAAGCATTGCCGCCGAACAAATACGAGTTCAGCTGGAACTGCTTCATTACATCTGACATTTTACGCTCACCTTTCTTCGAGCTTCTCGAGAAATAGCGGGTTGCACAAACCTTCCGCGACACGGCCTGACCGTTTAGCGGATTGCGAATCAAGTCTTGCTTGGAAGGACCTAAAACTTTCGTGCGCGCAGCATATCACAGAACCGCCCTCCCGGCGCACCTCGTCAGGGGTCCGAAAGCCCCGTGCGGCGGGCTTTCGCGGCTTTCACAGGGATTCCCCGAAGGCCCGGCGACAATGTTTTCACTGCCCTTTCGGAAACCGTGCGACGCACCCAAAAAAGCCGCCCGGAGGCGGCTTTTTGGTTCGGCGCCGACGCAGCGGCTGCGTTCAGTCGACCGCGGTCTCGCGGCTCGCGCGGCGACGCTCGTGCTCCTTCAGGTGGCGCTTGCGCAGGCGGATCGACTGCGGCGTCACTTCGACCAGTTCGTCGTCGTCGATGAACTCGACCGCGTATTCGAGCGACATCTGGATCGCCGGCACGAGGCGCACGGCCTCGTCGGTGCCCGATGCACGCACGTTGGTCAGCTGCTTGCCCTTGATCGGATTCACGACCAGGTCGTTGTCGCGGCTGTGGATCCCGATGATCATGCCCTCGTACAGCGCATCGCCCGGCTTCACGAACATGCGGCCGCGATCCTGCAGCTTCCACAGTGCGTAGGCCACCGCCGCGCCGTCATCCTGCGAGATCAGCACGCCGTTGCGGCGCTCGCCGACCGAGCCTTCCTTGACCGGTGCGTACGAATCGAAAATGTGGCTCATCAGGCCGGTGCCGCGCGTGAGCGTGAGGAACTCGCTCTGGAAGCCGATCAGGCCGCGCGCCGGGATGCGGTATTCGAGACGCGTGCGACCGCGCCCGTCGGATGCCATGTCGAGCATTTCGCCCTTGCGGCGACCCAGCTCCTCCATCACGCCGCCCTGGTTTTCGTCCTCGACGTCGACCGTCAGCAGTTCGTACGGCTCATGCTTCACGCCGTCGACTTCCTGCATCACGACGCGCGGACGCGACACCGCCAGCTCGTAGCCTTCGCGACGCATGTTCTCGACCAGGATCGTCAGGTGCAGCTCGCCGCGACCCGACACTTCGAACACCGTTTCGTCGCCCGTGTCGCGCACGCGCAGCGCGACGTTGTGGTTCAGTTCCTTCATCAGGCGATCGCGGATCTGGCGGCTCGTGACGAACTTGCCTTCACGGCCGGCGAGCGGCGACGAGTTGACGAGGAAGTTCATCGTCAGCGTCGGTTCGTCGACGGTGATCATCGGCATCGCTTCGGGGGTGTCCACCGCGCAGATCGTCGCGCCGATGCCCACATCCTCGATCCCGTTGATCAGCACGATGTCGCCCGCCTCGGCGGATTCGACCTGCACGCGCTCGAGACCCTTGAACGACAGCACCTGGTTGATCTTGCGGTTCAGCACGTCGCCATCCGGGCCGAAGCGCATCACGACCGGCTGGCCCGGCTTGATGCGGCCGCGCGTGATGCGGCCGACGCCGATCCGGCCGACATAGGTCGAGTAGTCGAGCGAAGTGATCTGCAGCTGCAGCGGCGCTTCCGGATCGGCCGGCCGCACCGGCACGTGCTCGAGGATCGCCTCGAACAGCGGACGCATGTCGCCGTCGCGCGCCGACGCGTCGAGCGAGGCGTAGCCGTTCAGGCCCGATGCGTAGACGATCGGGAAGTCGAGCTGCTCTTCGGTGGCGCCGAGCTTGTCGAACAGATCGAAGGTCTGGTTGATCACCCAGTCGATGCGGGCGCCCGGACGGTCGATCTTGTTGATCACGACGATCGGCTTCAGGCCCAGCGCGAGTGCCTTCTTCGTGACGAAGCGGGTCTGCGGCATCGGGCCCTCGACCGCGTCGACCAGCAGCAGCACCGAGTCGACCATCGACAGCACGCGCTCCACTTCGCCGCCGAAGTCGGCGTGCCCCGGGGTGTCGACGATGTTGATGTGCGTACCTTCGTATTCGACCGCGCAGTTCTTCGCGAGAATCGTGATCCCGCGCTCTTTTTCGATGTCGTTCGAGTCCATCACCCGTTCCGCGATCTGCTGGTTCTCTCGGAAGGTGCCGGATTGACGCAGCAGTTGGTCGACGAGCGTTGTCTTGCCGTGGTCGACGTGGGCAATGATGGCGATATTGCGAAGGGCGCGGGTCATAGAAACCTGGAAATCGGAGCCTGAAGGTACAAACGCGCAAACGCGCACATGTCTATTCACACATGCGCGCGCCATGCAGCTGGGAAGCCTCAAATTATAGCACGCAGACAAGTCCGCACCGGACCTTTCGCTGCGACGCAACACCCACGCCCTTCCCGGACGGGTTCCACCACCGATAGCCCCACTCCGCGAATGGGCAATAACCGGCCGCCAGCGCGCCCACGCCCGTTGCATTAACATTTGTCGCGGCAACTAATCGTGCCTATACTGCTGCCTAGTCAACTATTGCAGCCTCAGAGAATTATGTCGGATCCGTCCACCTCTTCTTCCCCGTCGGACCTGTCGCTGTCTGCGTACCAGATCAACGAAAGCGTCGGTTACCTGATGTCGCGCGTGAAGTCGCTGATGACGAACATGGTCACGCAGCGCACTCAGACCGAGCTCGGCATCACCGGCACCCAGGCGAGCATGCTGTTCATGCTCGCGGTCGGCCGCTGCTCGACCGCCGCCGAACTCGCGCGCGAGTACGGCATCGACGCGAGCGCGATCACGCGCCTGCTCGACCGCGTCGAGAAACGCGGCCTGCTGTCGCGGGTGCGCAGCAGCGAGGATCGGCGCGTGGTCCGGCTGGAGCTGACCGACGAGGGGCGCGAGCTGGCCGCGCGCATGCCTGAAATCTTCCGCGGCGTGCTCGAACAACTGCTGGACGGCTTCACGCCGGAAGAAGTCGGCTTTCTGAAAAGCATGTTGCGGCGCATTCTCGGCAACGCCTGCGAGAACGCCGGCGGCATCACACCGCAATAATTGCCACATCAATAGTTTTAGACAGATAAATGTAAGGAAATCCTTGCAGTGTCCACTATCCCGTCCGAGTCAGGAAACACCGTGATGAAAAACCTTCCGTCGTCCGCGCGCCTTCACGCCGGCCGCGCCGCGCTGGCCGCGGCGGCGGCCGCGTTCGCGCTCGCGGGTTGCGCGAACTACATCGGCATCAAGAGCGACAAGCAGATCGCGCCCG
>NZ_JBXAPG010000025.1:40490-104782 GCF_058803765.1 Burkholderia sp. GW821-FHT14F03 | reverse complement strand
TCGCCGGCTTTGGTCGTGGTGCTCGCGCTCACCGTGATGAGGATGCCCGGCCATTGTGGAAACTTGAAGCTCATCCCCGAGTCTTCGTATTGCTCGGTCGTGCCGTCGTCGTCGATGAATCCATCCTTGAGACAAAACCCCGGCTGCGAAGGTATATCGTCGGCATCACGCGCGTGGAGATTCGGCAGCACGCTCGTTTTCATTGTGGACAAGACTTCGTCATATTTATCCGACATCGTGCCCACTTGAGTCATTTCGAACGCACGTCCGCCATCCCATCGATGGGCCTCAAACCCGACCGACAGGCCAGTCAGCAATTGATTTTCCAGTTCGAAAATCCAGATTGACTCACTTATCCGCCCACCTCCCTTCAGCGAATATCCATCCTTTTGCTTTCCCGATCTGATCACCGCCTCACGCTTCCCGACGTATTCATCGAATTCCACTCTAGACAACGAAGACGATTTTATATATCCATACTTATACCTCGAAGCGTAGCCGTTCACCTGAGCGCCAACCGGGATATCCGCCAAATAGCGTCCGAAACAATAGGTTTTTGTTTCACTCATCACTGGCTCTCCCGCATGACATACCGACAATAAAAAGCAGGTGCAAAGCATCTGAACAATCGATCGAATGAACACATCAATCCTCGCTTGATGAAGGCTTACCCACAACCGGAGCCAATTGCACGATCTTAGCGATGCAATAAATTACATTGCTGAGTACATTTTTATTTCTGTAACTACCCGAGTGATCGAATCCGATCATGCCGAATACTTTGGGTGTCGGTGTGGCATCTGCAATCAATGCCCCGGATTCGAGAGCGACAGTCCCGTCCCCCGCGTGGACTGCGCCATGCGTAGCCAGGCTTTCGTTATTTTCCAATTTCATGCTTACTTTCTGCTCACCAAAGGCGAGCACTGCACGACCGAGCCGCGTGAACGACTGCGTCTGCGCATCGCTCAATCCTGATTCCGCTTCAGCCCCCACTTCATCCGAAGTCGTCCACACCACACGACCAAACGACACCTGTCCCGGATCGCTGCCATAGTGCGCGAATGTGACGGGATGACAATCAAGCTTGATTCGATCATGAAAGAGCCGCGCCTTTTTAAGGGCGGCTCCGTACATCGCGGAAGGATTTGTATTGTTTTTTTGGGCAAGATTCGCAGGGTCAATCAACGTCTCATCGATCATTCCCCACCACACATCCTGCACTCGCTTCGCATAGATCTCCGCATACGGATCGGAGATCGGCATCGGCGGCATCAGCTCCCGTGTTTTCCCGTTCCTCCGCTGCTCGAAGCGAAGCCAGCCGGGAGGATGGTGTTTCGTCGGCAGTAGTTCCAGCGGGCCCGGGGAATTCGCCATCACGCATGTGACATCGGCGGCGCTCCACCCCGTCACGACGGCTGCTGCCGCCCCGCCGATATCGGACCAACCGTTCACTTCCGTCCCCGAGCGCAGGCGCCGATAAACCACGGGAGCGCCGCCGACGGGCTGCACCCCGTGTACGACGCCCAGAATGCTGTCGGGCGCCTTCTGCGCCGCGCGCCGAGCGACCATTCCGCCCATCGAATGCGTAACGACGATGACCTTGTCGATCGAAATCCAGTAGCTATCCTTCTTATACCAATCGATCGCCTCTTGAATACGGGCGATCAGCCGGTCGGACGACAGCTCGCTGCTTTCGAGCCAGTTATAGCCGCATGCCCATACCGGATAAAAATAGTCGTCCAGCCGATTGAACTCCTGCTCGCTCAAGGGCGGCACATCGGTGTTCACCGGCCGCCAATCCTGGTCCACCACATCGACCATCTCGTCCGATGCAGAGCCGCGCCTGCGTTTCAGCGTCCGCGCAATCTCCCAAACAGGTAACGGCTTGCAATCCTTCGTTCCTGCATCGGCGTATTGTTCGTTCAGCGCCATTTCCAGTTCGGCCAGGACCGTGCCGTAACTGCCGAGATGAATCTCCCCCCATCCGCGACGTTCCGCTTCGCTTTTCGTCAGCGTGTAGAGGTTCCGAGGCACATGAATGTCGCCGCTCCGGTCCACCTCGACCTCTTCCGGCGTCATCTGGATCTGCCGGTCCTTCGGACTTTGCCTGATCCTGCGTCCCACTTCGATCAAGCCATCGATGATTCCATTGGGCGGTCTCCACGCTGGTATCCCAGGCCTCTTGGCCATCTCGTTGGCCTTCAGATTGCTCCCCATGATGCCCGGCACGAAGATGACCGGAATCACATGACGCGGCGGCATCACGCACAACGCCCGCATCCTGAAGCTCTCGGGACTCGCCACGCTCCCGAAATACGGATGCCCGTTCTCGTCGAACTGCAGCGGGACCCGGCGGCGGGCCTTTTCATGCACCGGCCGGGTTGCACAGGTATCAGCGGAGGAAGTCGTCATAGGGTCGGCCATCAGGGTTTCGGAATGAAGGTAAGCGGGCGAATCTGCGCGTCCTGCACGACGTTCCGATTGGTTCCGTCCGTTGCCAGCGCGCCCGCATCGCGCGTGTCCCGGGTCTCGTCGATCACCTCGTGCCGGAATGGCGGATAGGCGTTCCCATTGCGCGAGGCCACGGCGAATTGCTCGTCCGTTCGCATCGTCGACGCCGGCATATGCGGCAGATCGGGAGTGCCGCCCCCTCCACGCACATGGCTGAATCCCGACGATTGGATCGTGTGCGCGCCGCTCGATGAAGTCAGCACCTCACCGTCGGCAAACGACTGCGTGACGCCGTTCGAGCGGAACACGATGCTCGGCGCCTCGATCACCAGCTCCTTCAGCGAATAGAGATGCATGCGTTCGGATGCGCCGATTTCCGCGCGGCCCTGCTGTGCCTGCACGACGACATCCCCGGTGCCCGCGATGAGCTTCATGCCCGCCTTCGCGAATGCCGACAGCCCTTGCGCCGCGCGCATGAGTATCCGGCGGCCCGTACTGACGTTGACGTCCTGAACCGCGACCACGTCGACGTGGGTTCCAGCCGACGCCATGACACCCTGCGGGCTCGACAGCGCGATGCCGTCCGGCGCGGACAGCGCGATGGCCGCGCCGTCCTGGCTGCCGCCGTCCCATTGCTTGATCCGCTCGACGAGCTTTTCCTGCGGCGCGGTATCCGTGCCGTCCGCTTCATGCACGGACGACAGGTCGGCAAGCTGCTTCGCGATCGCGAGCGCCGCTTCGAGCTGCCCGATCAGTTCCTGTCGATCCAGCACCGCGCCCTTCGCATTCGGCCGGGCATCGGTGGAAATCAGCAATTGCGATGCGCGAATGGCCCCCGGCAAATCGGATCGCAGCTCGAACCCCTCGCCGCGCCGTTCGGACAGGCCGTCCTCGCGTGGATGGCCGATCCACCCTTGATTCAATTGCGTCTTGCCGTGCTCGGACGAGAGCTTCGTCTTGATCTCGCGCGACGTATCGTCGAACAGCAACTCGCCATAGCCCGTCCCTCCCACCTCCTTCGAACGAATGCCGTACAACGCGGCGTTGGCGGGCAAGCTGCCCGCGCCGGAAAATTGCGCGGGCGCATGATGCGCATCGTGCATCGTCGCAATCGCGATGGGTTTGTCGGGATCGTTCTGCTGAAATACGACCAGCACCTCGCTTCCGACCCGCGGCCACAGCGCCGTACCTGCCCGGTTGTCCGCCCACGGCAGCGCGTAGCGGATGCGCGCGGAATCGCGCGGCGTTCCGCTCGCGCCCGCGCGCGGATGCTCGTCGCTTCGCGCGAAGGGAAACCGGACCGCGATGCGGCCGTCCGCGTCCACGTCGATCTCCAGCCCCTGTCCGCCGACGACGCGCGCGCTCATCGGGCCGACGGACGGCACGGCGGACGGATCGAAAGCCGGGACGATCGGGATATCCGCGCGAACGCACTCGAAGCGGTTCAGATAGTCGGCGCTGTCGGCATCGAGCGCCAATGGCCCCTTGCCCGGCGAAGCGGTCAACAGATGATTGCGCACGCGCGTTTCGACGCGGGTGAGTACGAGGCGCCGCTGCTCGGCCGGATGCTGATCCATTTCCGCATGGCCGGACAGCGAGAAAACCGTGCCCGCGCCGCCGCTGAACGCGCGCACGACGCCCTCCCCGGTGAAATGCTTGGTCCGCTGCTCGTGCGCCTGCTGACGCCGCCGGTTGATCTGTTCGTAGTGCCGGAGGTCGTCCGCGACGTGCGGCGAGTCATAGCGATAGTCCGTCAGCGTGACGGCGAACGCGTTGCCGTATTTGCCCTGATCCCGGATGCCGGTTTCGCCGACTTCCCGGACACCCGCCACCCGATAGTCAGGTGAAGCGGAAAACACCGCGCCCGGCATGAGATGACGATGGGCCTGAAACGACGTGATCGTATCGTCCCGCTCGGTCGCATCGGCGCGGTGAAAGCGAACCGTCCCGGCCGGGTTGTCGCGCCACGCATGAACGTTATCGACCAGATGCAGCGTATGAACCGGCCATCCGTCCTTGATATCGTGGGTGAAGTACCAGCAGATTCCCTCGAATCGCCAGTGGCGCATCAGGAAGGCCGCATCGCTTTCGCCCGCCTGCATGGTGAAGGCGCGGGCGGGATAGGTCGAGTTCAATCCCGTGGTGTCGAATTCGAACGCGTTGCCGAGTACGCCGTTGCCGTCACGATGCGCGGACAAGATGTCGCGCGTGATGTCGATGATCGACACGGCGCGATAGACGCGCCACGTCGTCCGGTGTTCGAGTATCGTCAAGGCATCCCGGCAGACGAACTCGTTCAGGACGAACCCGCCGTCCGACGCCAGCTGATGCGCGCTCGTGACGATGGCGCTGATGGTTCGACGCGCCCCCGTGAAGTCGCCGACCCGGAACGCAATGGGAACGCCGTTGAAGGCCTTGAGCGGCAAACGCACATCGGTCGACAGCCAGCGCAGCGTGTAATGCAGCGGCTCGCAAATCCCTTCGCTGCCGACCAGCTCATGCGGGAGGATCACGTTGCCCGGCAGGCCCGCGCTCGGGGCCAGCTGCACCTGCAACTGCCGCTGCGATTGACTGAAGATCGACCACAACTGGTCGAAATTCGCGAACATCGAGGACAGCCCTTCCAACGGATTCGAGGAAGACGCGGGTGTGAACGACGGTGTCGGCATGGTCTCATCGGTGAACGGAACGCATGTGTGAGGTGCGCTCCATTTCCGCCCCGGAACGATGGATGGACAAGGCGACCGTCATTCAACGGCCGCCGCTCGGCGTCATATCTCGAATTTATTCATCCGGAATCCTAAAATTCCGATATATTTTCCACGCCTTATCGCCAACCAGCCGGCTCTTGCCGACACCCTCGATCATCGCAAGGGCAAGGTGGCATGAGGAAACGCGATCGCCGTGAAAGCGCATGACCGCGGGATTCTAGCCGAGCGCGGAGGAAAATCCGCGGACCTGAAGCAGTTTTATCGATTTTCCATACTCGTTCTAATATTTGATCGATAGCGCTGCGTGTGAAATGAACCGGCCTCACATTTATCCGAGACGATTGCCGCGAGCCTGCCTGTCGGGACACACTTCGCGCAGCCCGACCCGGCCTCGACATCTCCCTACTCCACCGTCACCGACTTCGCCAGATTCCTCGGCTTATCGATATCCGTGCCGCGCGCCAACGCTGCGTGAAACGCAAGCAGTTGCATCGGCAGCGCATGCAGAATCGGCGACAGCGGCCCGTAGTACTCATCCATCCGGATCACCTCGATGCCCTCGCCGGCGGCGATTCCGCAATCGCTGTCCGCGAACACGAACAGCCGGCCGTTGCGCGCGCTGACCTCGTGCATGTTCGAGCGCAGCTTCTCGAACAGCCGGTCGTTCGGCGCGACCGCCACCACCGGCATCTGGTCGCTGACGAGCGCGAGCGGCCCGTGCTTGAGCTCGCCCGCCGCATACGCCTCCGCGTGGATATACGAGATCTCCTTCATCTTCAGCGCGCCTTCGAGCGCGATCGGGTAATGCATGCCGCGACCGACGAACAGGATGTTCTCGCGGCGCGTCAGCTGCTCGGCCCACGCCATGATGCGCGGCTCCAGCGCGAGCACGCGGCTCATCGCATCGGGCAGATGACGCAGCGCGCGCAGGTGCGCGTGCTCGTCCTCGTCGCTCAATCGCCCCTTGGCCTGCGCGAGCGCCAACGCCAACAGGAACAGCGCCACCAGCTGCGTCGTGAACGCCTTGGTCGACGCGACGCCGATCTCGACGCCCGCACGCGTGATGAAGTTCAGCGCGCAGTCGCGCACGAGCGCGCTCGTCGCCACGTTGCAGATCGCGAGCGTATGCGGCATGCCCAGTTCGCGCGCCTTCTGCAGCGCGCCGAGCACGTCGGCGGTCTCGCCGCTCTGCGACACCGCGACCACCAGCGTGCGCGGATTCGGCACGCCGTCGCGATAGCGGTACTCGCTCGCGATCTCGACATTCACCGGCAGGCGCGCGAGGCTCTCGATCCAGTAGCGCGCGGTCAGCGCCGCGTGATAGCTGCCGCCGCACGCGAGCAGCAGCACCGAATCGATGCCGTCGAACACGCGCCACGCGCCGTCGCCGAACCACTCGGGCATCACCGAGGTCAGTTCCTGCAAAGTGTCGGCGACGGCCCGCGGCTGCTCGAAAATCTCCTTCTGCATGTAGCAGCGGTACAGGCCGAGATCGGCGGCGGCGCTGTGCGCGGCCACCGTGTGCAGTTCGCGTTCGACCCGCCGCCCCGCCGCATCGACGATCCAGTGCCGGTGCAGCTGCACGTCCACCACGTCGCCGTTCTCGAGGTAGGCGATGCGATCGGTGACGTTCGCGAGCGCGATCGCGTCCGACGCCAGGAAGTGCTCGCCGTCGCCCACGCCGACCACGAGCGGCATGCCGTCGCGCGCGCCGACCAGACGGTGCGGCTCGTCGCGGCACAGCACCGCGATCGCATAGCTGCCGCGCAACCGGGCGACCGCGTCGCGCACCGCGTCGAACAGGTCGCCGTTGTACAGGCTGTCGACCAGATGCGCGATCACCTCGCTGTCGGTCTGGCTCGCGAACACATAGCCCTGCGCCTCCAGCTCCGCGCGCAGCGCTTCATGGTTCTCGATGATGCCGTTGTGCGACAGCGCGATGCGCGGCCGCGCGTCGTCGGGCGAGACGTGCGGATGCGCGTTCTCCGTCGCGGGCCGGCCGTGCGTGGCCCAGCGCGTGTGCGCGATGCCCGTGTAGCCCGCGAGCTCGCCGTCCGCGATCGCCTGCCGCAATTGCGCGACCCGGTCGACGCTGCGCGCGCGCACGAGCCGCCCCGCCTGGTGCAGCGCGACCCCGCACGAGTCGTAGCCGCGATACTCGAGCCGCCTCAAGCCATCGACCAGCACCGGCAGGATGTCCCGCTGCGCCACCGCCCCAACAATTCCACACATGCCGTCTTCTCCCCGGAACGCTCTTTCGAGCCCATGGCGGCGATACTAAGATGGCTGAAATGGAATTTAATTTCGAAATTGATACTTTGGTGAAATAATGAGACATGCATCGGTGAATCTGAAATTTTATTTCACCGCGTCCCGCTCCCGGATGGAGACTGCCCGTGCCCGCCGTATCCCTCGACGACCTCGACCTGCGCCTGCTCCGTCTGCTGCAGGCCGACGCTTCGCTGACCAACCTCGAACTGGCCGAGCGCGCGCATGCGTCGCCGCCCACCTGTCTGCGACGCGTACGGCGCCTGCGCGAGCTGGGCGTGATCGTGCGCGAGATCGCGCTGCTCGACGCGGCGGCGTTCGGCCCCACCCTGACCGCGCTGATCGAGATCACGCTCGATCGCCAGACTGCCGAGGATCACGCGGCGTTCGAAACCTACATCTGCGCGGAGGCGGCCGTCACGCAGTGCTATCGCGTGTCGCCGGGGCCCGACTTCGTCGTGATCGCCGAACTGCCCGACATGGACGCCTATGACGCGCTCGCGCGACGCCTGTTCACGCATGCCGCGAACGTGCGCAACGTCCGCACTTTCTTCTCGACCCACCGCGCGAAATTCGAGGCGAACGCACCGGTGCCGGGCGCCGCGCCACAGCGTTGACGGAACGCCGCGTCCGCACGCGGCAGCGGCCGCTCAACCGGTCGTGCAGCCTATGGCACGCTCATCGTAGGCTTCGCGCGCGGCCAGCACCGCGTCGATATGCGTCTCGGCCCACGCGATCAACGGGCCGAGCGCGCGTGCGAGCGTCGCGCCCAGCGGCGTCAGCGCATATTCGACCGACACCGGCACCGTCGCATGCACGGTGCGGCTCAGGAGCCCGTCGCGTTCGAGACGCTTGAGCGTCTGCGACAACACCTTCTGCGACAGCCCCTCGACCTGCCTGAGCAACGCATTGAAGCGCAGCGGACGATGCACGAGCAGCGCGAGGATCAACACGGTCCATTTGTCCGCGATGCGATCGAGCACGAGCCGCGTCGGACATTCCGCGGCGTAGACGTTGCCCGGCTGCGGCGCGTCGAGCAGCGACGGTTTCCCGGCGGTAACCAACTCACTTGGCAGTGCGTTCTTCCCCATCTTCCTCATCCCGACTATAGTTTCCAACCGTTACCACGTATCCCGAAGATACCAGCAGTCGCGGCGACGCCCGCCTTCGGGCTGCCTCGTCCACGCGTTCCGGCGCATCGCTTGGCAACGCCAAGCGTCCGCGCCACCGCCAGCCTTCACCCTCACCTATGGAACTGCCCATGATCCTGCGCTCCCTCGCGACCCTGGTCGCCGCCACCGCCCTGCTCGCGGGCGTCGCCGCGCCTGCCCGCGCGGCCGACGCCGCCGCGCCGCTGCACATCTCGGTCTACAACCCCGGCGAAAAGAGCCTGTTCCCGGTGTCCTCCGAGATCGTGACCGGCAGGACCGGCGCGATCCTCATCGACGCGCAGTTCCAGCGCAACGACGCCGAGGCGCTGGTGAGCCAGATCAAGGCCACCGGCAAGCCGCTGAAGCTCGTCTACATCAGCCACAGCGATCCCGACTACTACTTCGGCCTCGACACGATCCGCGCCGCGTTCCCGAACGTCCGGATCCTCGCGACGCCGCAGACGGTCGCCGCGATCCGCGCGAACAAGGACAGCAAGCTCGCGTACTGGGGGCCGATCCTGAAGGACAACGCGCCGCGCGCGCTCGTCGTGCCCGACGCGCTCGACGGCGACACGCTCACGCTCGACGGCCAGACGCTGCGCATCGTCGGACTCGACGGCCCCGCGCCGGACCGCACGGTGGTGTCGATTCCGTCGGCGCACGCGGTGGTGGGCGGCATCCCGGTGGCCGCGAACATCCACGTCTGGATCGCCGATACGCAGACGCCGGCCTCGCGCGCGAACTGGCTCAAGACGCTCGATCACATCGCGGCGCTGCGGCCGCATCGCGTGGTGCCCGGCCACTACCTGCCGAATCCGAACGGCAGCGCGCCCGACACGCTCGCGTCGGTGCGCTTCACCCGCGACTACCTGAAGGCCTTCGAGGTCGAGGCGGCGCGCGCGCCGGACTCGGCCGCGCTGATCGCGGCGATGAAGAAGCGCTATCCTGGCCTCGCCGACGAGTCGTCGCTCGAACTGAGCGCGAAGGTCATCAAGGGCGAGATGCAGTGGCCGGCCCCGGCCAACGATGCCGCGACGCCGACCGCCGCCGCGGACGCGCCGCCGGCGCACTGATCGCGCGCCGACGCACGCTTGCGACGCCCCGCGGCCCGCGCGGGGCGGATGAACCGAAGGCCGGGACGACCTGATCCGCGTATCCGGTCGTCGCGCGGCCGGCTTCCCCCCCTTGGCGAACCCTCGCCGACCTGATGAGCCGACGATGCGGCGGCTTTGCCGGTGCACTGCCTTGCCGATCGACGCTTCGCCGATGTGACGCCTTGCCGGTGGGACACCTTGCCGGTGGGACACCTTGCCGGTGGGACACCTTGCCGGTGGGACACCTTGCCGGTGCGAAACCTCGCTGGCGTGACACCGCGCCGATGCGACACATCGCCAGCCCTCCAGCGCACCCGCCTCGCATCACCCCGCCGTTCCCCGCCCCTCCACCCAACCCCGCCTCTCGTCATCGCTTGTTCGATGAAACGATATATTATATCTTTTCATCTCCACCACTTGCCGCCGCCTCCGATGATCCGCCGCAACCCGTCCGGCCACCTGCCGCGCATCGCCCAGTCCGCCTACGTCGACCAGACCGCCATCATCTGCGGCAAGGTCATGATCCATGACAACGTGTTCGTCGGCCCGTACGCGGTGATCCGCGCCGACGAGGTCGATGCGTCGGGCAACATGCAGCCGATCGTGATCGGCGCGAACTCGAACATCCAGGACGGCGTCGTGATCCATTCGAAATCGGGCGCGGCCGTCACGATCGGCGAGCACACCTCGATCGCGCACCGCTCGATCATCCACGGCCCCTGCACCGTGGGCGACCGCGTGTTCATCGGCTTCAACAGCGTGCTGTTCAATTGCGTCGTCGGCGACGGCTGCGTCGTGCGGCACAACGCGGTCGTCGACGGCTGCACGCTGCCGGCCGGCTTCTACGTCGCGTCGACCGAGCGCATCGGCCCGCGCACCGATCTCGCGCGCCTGCCGAAAGTCAGCGTGTCGGCCACCGAGTTCTCGGAGGACGTCGCCCGCACCAACATCGATCTGGTGCGCGGCTACAAGGCGCTGCACAACGAGTTCTGAGATGACGAGCCTATTGATCCGGAATGCGCGGCTCGTCAACGAGGGGCGCGAATTCGACGCAGACCTGCGCGTGCGGCACGGCCGCATCGACCAGATCGCCGGCAGCCTCGCGGGCCGCCCCGGCGAGCCCGCGCTCGACGCGCGCGGCGCGTGGCTCGTGCCGGGCATGATCGACGACCAGGTGCATTTCCGCGAACCCGGCGCGCCGCGCAAGGGCACCATCGCGACCGAATCGCGCGCGGCCGTCGCGGGCGGCATCACGAGCTACATGGACATGCCGAACACCGCGCCGCCGACGCTGTCGCTCGACGCGCTCGCCGACAAGGAACAGCGCGCGGCGCGCCACTCGGTGGCGAACTACGGCTTCCATTTCGGCGTGAGCCTCGACAACCTCGACACGATCGCGGCGCTCGATCCGCGCCGCGCGGCCGGCGTGAAGGTCTTCATGGGCGCCAGCACGGGCAACCTGCTGGTCGACGATCCGGCCGTGCTCGAACGCCTGTTCGCAGTGTGCCGGCTGCCGCTCCTCGCGCATTGCGAGGCGACGCCGCGCATCCGCGCGCGCGAGGCGCAATGGACGGCGCGCCACGGCGCCGAGATCCCGCCCGACCAGCATCCGCTGATCCGCGACGAGGCCGCCTGCTTCGAATCGTCGAGCCTCGCGGTGTCGCTCGCCCGGCGCTTCGGCACCCGGCTCCACGTGCTGCACATCACGACCGCGCGCGAGCTCGCGTTGTTCGCGCCGGGCCCCATCGCGGGCAAGCAGATCACGGCGGAGGCGTGCGTGCACCACCTGCTGTTCGACGACGGCGACTATGCGCGTCTCGGCCACCTGATCAAGTGCAATCCGGCCATCAAGCGCCGCGCCGACCGCGACGCGCTGCGCGCGGCGCTCGTCAGCGGCCGGATCGACGTGATCGGCACCGATCACGCGCCGCACACGCGCGCCGAGAAGGCCCGCCCCTACCTCGACGCGCCGTCGGGCCTGCCGCTCGTCGAGCACGCGCTGCCGGCGCTGTTCGAACTCGTCGCCGACGGCTGCGTGCCGCTCGCGACGCTGGTCGACAAGACCAGCCACGCGGTCGCCGCGCGCTTCTCGATCGAGCAGCGCGGCTATCTGCGTGAAGGCTATTGGGCGGATCTCGCGCTGATCGAGCGGCTCGCGCAACCGCGCGCGGTGCGCGATGCGCCGGTGCTCGCGCGCTGCGGCTGGACGCCGTTCGTCGATCACGCGTTTCGCCACGCGGTGCGCGCGACGCTCGTGTCGGGCCAGATCGCGTGGCTCGATGGTCAGTTGTACGACGATTGTCAGGGTCTGCCGCTGCGCTTCGCGCGCTGACGCCTCGGGATCCGCGCGGCTCGGACGCATGGCGCGTGCGCCCGGCGTCCGCTCAGGCGATCTCGCGCCCCGCCGCCGCGACGCCCAGCGCCGCCTCCACGAACGCGACGAACGCGCGCGCCTTGACGTTCGCGCCGCGGCCGCCTGGAAACACCGCCCACAATTCGACGGGCGGCAGGGTCCAGTCGGCCAGCGCCACCGTCACGCAGCGGCGGCGCAACTCGTCCGCGAACAGCCATTCCGACGCGATCGCGAGCCCGAGATCGGCCAGCACCGCCGCGCGCACGCCCTCGGCCACCTGCACGCGCAGCCGCGCCGAGGTCTCGACCGTCACCTCGGTGTGCTCGCGCCGGAATTTCCACGCAGTCGGGCCGCGCGGGTCATGCACGATCACCTGGTGCCCGAGCAGATCCTCCGGCTCGCACGGCAGGCCGGCGCGCGCGAAATAGGCGGGCGTGCCGAACACGCGGCGCGGGCTCGCACCGAGCTTGCGCGCCTGCGCGCCGAGGTCGACGGGCCCGGCGCCGGTGCGCAGCGCCACGTCGATGCCGTCGGCGTCCGGATCGACCGGCCGGTCGTCGAGCACGAGTTCGACCGCGAGGTCCGGATGCTCGTCGAGAAACGCCTGCATGCGCGGCACGATATGCAGCCGCGCGAAGGTCACGGCGGCGCTCACGCGCAGCACGCCGGCCAGCCCGCTGTCCGCGCCGCGCGCCGCGCATTCGGCCTCCTCGGCCGCGTCGAGCGCGCGTTTCGCGCGCGCATAGAACTGCTGCCCCGCCTCGGTCGGCGTCAGGCCCCGCGTCGAACGCGCGAGCAGCCTCACGCCGAGCCGCGACTCAAGCTGCGCGACCGACTTCGACACGGCCGGCTGACCGACCTTCAGGCGCCGCGCGGCGCCCGAGAACGAGCCGGTGTCGATCACGCTGATGAACGTTTCCATTGCGGTCAGGCGGTCCATGGAATCATTCCTCCGTGGCATGAAGGATAGCAATCGCAGCAGAAAAGTCAGGGAGTCGACATGGGGTCCGACGACTCCGAATTCCATTGTTCTGGAATTTTTTTCCATTAAACTGGAGACATGGACATCAATCACCTGATCGCCCGGCGGGTGCGCGAACTGCGCGACCGCGCCGGCTATTCGCTCGATGCGCTCGCCGAACGCAGCAAGGTGAGCCGCTCGACCATCTCCCTGATCGAACGCGCGCAGAGCAGCCCGACCGCGGTCGTGCTCGAACGGCTCGCGACCGCGCTCGGCGCGCCGCTCGCGTCGCTGTTCGAGGCGGGCGCCGATACCGCGCCCGCCTCGCCGCTCGCGCGCGCGGCCGACCAGGTGCTGTGGCGCGACCCGGCCTCCGGCTACGTGCGCCGCCACCTGTCGCCGGCGGTCGCCTCGCCGCTGCAGCTCGTCGAGGTGCGCTTTCCGGCGGGCGAGCGGGTCGCCTACGACACCGGCGTGCGCGAGGCCGAGATCCACCAGCAGATCTGGATGCTCGAAGGCGAGATGGAGATCACGAGCGGCGACGTGCGTTGGCGGCTCGCGCCGGGCGACTGCCTCGCGATGCAGCTCGACCGCCCGACCCTGTTCCACAACCCGACCCGCAAGGCCGCGCGCTATCTCGTCGCGCTGAGCCCGCGGTCCGGGCCCGCCGCCGCGCGGAGCGCATCGTGAGCGCCGCCGTCACGGTGCGGCGGCTCGACGGCGACGCCGCCGCCGCGAGCGTCGATGCGCTCGCCGACGTGCTGATCGACTGCGTCGCCGGCGGCGCGTCGGTGAGCTTCATGTGGCCGCTCGCGCGCGACCGGGCGCAGGCGTTCTGGCGCGGCGTCGCGGCGGGCGTCGCGCGCGGCGAGCGGCTGCTGTTCGTCGCGGAAGACGCCGCCGCGCGCCTCGTCGGCACCGTGCAGCTCATCGTCGACCTGCCGGAGAACCAGCCGCATCGCGCCGACGTCGCGAAGCTGCTGGTGCACCGCGACGCGCGCCGCCACGGCGTCGCGCCGCGCCTGCTCGACGCGCTCGAGGCGGCCGCCCGCGCGGCCGGCCGCACGGTGCTGGTGCTCGACACCGTGACGGGCGGCGACGCCGAGCGCGTCTATGCGCGCGCCGGCTGGCAGCGCGTCGGCGTGGTGCCCGACTATGCGCTGCTGCCCGACGGCGCGCCCTGCGCGACGACCTTCTTCACGAAGCGGCTGGACGCGGCCTGACGCACCGTTCGAGCCGTGCATCAATAGACAGCGAAACGTAATACAGATGTAATGACGGCCTGCGAGGATCCCATCCCGCCCGCGTGGCGCCCCTGCGCGCACGCATCGCCCTCATCGACTCATGTACCCAGGATCGTCATGTCCAAGCGTCCGTTTGCCGTGCTCCCCCTCGTCCTCGCCTGCGCCGCCGCGCTGGTGTCCGTCACCGCCTGCGGCGGCGAGGACCCGCCCGACGTCCCCCGCCCGCTCGTCGCGAAGGCGCAGGTGGTCGGCCATCGCGGCGCGAGCGCGCTGCGCCCCGAGCACACGCTCGCGTCGTACCGCAAGGCGATCGAGGACGGCGCCGACGTGATCGAGCCCGACCTCGTGTCGACGTCCGACGGCGTGCTGGTCGCGCGCCACGAGAACGAGATCTCGGGCACCACCAACGTCGCGACGCTGCCGCAGTTCGCGAACCGCAAGAAGACCAAGACCATCGACGGCGCGCAGCTGACCGGCTGGTTCACCGAGGACTTCACGCTGGCCGAGCTGAAGACGCTGCGCGCGCGCGAGCGGATTCCGCAATTCCGTCCCGCCAACACCGCCTACAACGACCAGTTCGAGATTCCGACCTTCGACGAGATCGTCGCGCTCGCGAAGGACATGTCGGGCCGGGTCGGCCGCACGATCCACCTGTATCCGGAAACCAAGCACCCGACCTACTTCCAGTCGATCGGCCTGCCGCTCGAGGGCCGCCTCATCGACGCGCTGCGCAAGGACCCCTACACGGCCCGCCAGGCGACCGTCTACATCCAGTCGTTCGAGGTCGCGAACCTGAAGGCGATCCGCGCGCGCGTGGGCGGGAGCCAGCCGAACTGGAAGCTCGTGCAGCTGATGGACGAGGCGCAGCAGCGGCCCTACGACTTCGTCGTCGCGGGCGACAAGCGCACCTACGGCGACCTGTCGACCGAGAGCGGCATGCGCGAGATCTCGACCTATGCGAATGCGGTCGGCCCGTACAAGACCTCGATCATCGCGGTCGGCGCGGACGGCGCGCTGCAAAAACCGACGAACTACGTGCGCGACGCGCATCGGGCCGGGCTGCTCGTGCATCCGTACACGTTCCGGCCGGAGAACAATTTCCTGCCGAAGTCGCTCAAGAGCGCGGGCACGCCCGACACGCGCAACCCGGCCGGCTCGGTGCAGGAAATCCAGGCCTATCTCAACGCGGGCATCGACGGCTTCTTCACCGACGATCCGGCCGTCGGCCGCCAGGCGGTCGACACGCTCAAGCGCTGAGCGCACCAACGCACCGAACGCGCTGCGATCGCAGCGCGGCCGCGCGGTCGCCCCGCGCGGCTACTGACAAAAAACGGCAGCAAGCCTCCCTGCCGTTTGCCTACCATTCACTATCCCAATAATAATCCGCGAGGCAATTTCCCCCATGACACATGGCCTGCATGGCGAACGGCGCTGGTACGCGCTGTTCGTGCTCTGCCTGGGCGTGCTGATGATCGTGCTCGACTCGACCATCGTCAACGTCGCGCTCCCGTCGATCAGCGCCGATCTCCATTTCTCCGAAACCGCGCTCGTCTGGGTCGTCAACGCGTACATGCTGACCTTCGGCGGCTGCCTGCTGCTCGGCGGCCGCCTCGGCGACCTGTACGGCCAGCGCCGCATGTTCCTGCTCGGCCTGTCGCTGTTTACGCTCGCGTCACTCGCCTGCGGGCTCGCGCAGACCCAGCTGATGCTGATCGCCGCGCGCGCGGTGCAGGGCTTCGGCGGTGCGATCGTGTCGGCCGTGTCGCTGTCGCTGATCATGAACGTGTTCACCGAGCCCGGCGAACGCGCCAGGGCAATGGGCGTCTACGGCTTCGTGTGCGCGGGCGGCGGCAGCATCGGCGTGCTGCTCGGCGGCCTGCTCACGAGTTCGCTGAGCTGGCACTGGATCTTTCTCGTCAACCTGCCGATCGGCGTCGCGGTCTACGCGCTGTGCGTCGCGCTGCTGCCCAGCGGCGACGGCGTCGCGGCCGGCGCGCGCCTCGACGTCGCGGGCGCGCTCACCGTCACCGCCTCGCTGATGCTCGCCGTGTACGGCATCGTCAACGGCAACGGTGCGGGCTGGCTGTCGGCGCAGACGCTGTCGCTGCTCGCGGGCGCAGCCGTCCTGTTCGCCGCGTTCATCGCGATCGAGGCGCGCGTCGCGCATCCGCTGATGCCGCTGTCGCTGTTCGCCAAGCGCAACATCGCGCTCGCGAACCTCGTCGGCGTGCTGTGGGCCGCGGCCATGTTCGCGTGGTTCTTCCTGTCCGCGCTCTACATGCAGCGCGTGCTCGGCTATGGGCCGCTGCAGGTCGGGCTCGCGTTCCTGCCCGCGAACCTGATCATGGCCGCGTTCTCGCTCGGGCTGTCCGCGAAGATCGTGATGCGCTTCGGGATCCGCGGGCCGATCGCGGTCGGCCTGCTGCTCGCCGCGGCCGGCCTCGCGCTGTTCTCGATCTCGCCCGCCGACGGCGACTTCGCGCTGCACGTGCTGCCCGGCATGGCGCTGCTCGGCATCGGCGCGGGCGTCGCGTTCAATCCGGTGCTGCTCGCCGCGATGAACGACGTCGGGCCCGGCGAATCGGGCCTCGCCTCGGGCATCGTCAACACCGCCTTCATGATGGGCGGCGCGGTCGGGCTCGCGGTGCTCGCGAGCCTCGCCGCCGCGCGCACCGGCGCGCGGCTCGCGGACCACGCGCCGCTCGCCGATGCGCTGAACGGCGGCTATCACGTCGCCTTCGCGGGCGGCGCGCTGTTCGCCGCCGCCGCCGCGCTGATCGGGCTCGCGCTGCGCGTGCGCCCGCAGCCGGCGGACGCGGACGGCCTGTCGCACACGGCGCACTGACGCCCGCCCCGCGCCCCGGCGCGGGGCATTTCGGCGTCGCCTCGCCAGTTTTGCGACAATGGCGGATTCCGTTCCGCCCCGCCCCGGCTCCGATGACCCTCCCCCATATCGACCTGCTGTACTCGCTGTCCGGCCTGTTCGTCGGTTTTCTCGTCGGCCTGACAGGCGTCGGCGGCGGTTCGCTGATGACGCCGATCCTCGTGCTGCTGTTCAACGTCCATCCCGCGACCGCGGTCGGCACCGACCTCCTGTACGCGGCCGCCACCAAGGCCACCGGCACCTTCGTGCACGGCGTCAAGGGCACCATCGACTGGCGCATCACCGGCCGCCTCGCGGCAGGCAGCGTGCCGGCCGCCGCGCTCACGCTCTGGGTGCTGCACGCGTATGGGCTCGAATCGCACGGCACCAACCGGATGATCCAGATCGTGCTCGGCGGCGCGCTGCTGCTGACCTCGATCGCGCTGCTGTTCCGCCCGCAGCTCGCGGCGTTCGCCGCGCGTCGCGCGCGCGCGGGCAGCCCGACCCGCACGCTGGCCGCGACCGTGTTCACGGGCGCCGTGCTCGGCGTGCTGGTGTCGCTGACCTCCGTGGGCGCGGGAGCGATCGGCGTGACGGTGCTGCTGCTGCTCTACCCGACGCTCGCGACCACGCGCATCGTCGGCTCGGACATCGCGCACGCGGTGCCGCTCACGCTCATCGCGGGCCTCGGCCACTGGCTGCTCGGCTCGGTCGACTGGAGCATGCTGCTGTCGCTGCTGGTCGGTTCGCTGCCCGGCATCGTGCTCGGCAGCCTGCTGTCGACGCGCGCGCCGGAAGGTCTGCTGCGCCGCGTGCTGGCCGCGACGCTGGTCGCCGTCGGCGCGAAGCTCGTGCTCGCCTGACGGCGCGGCGGGCATGGCGCCCGCCGCAAAACGTCCGCGCGGGGGGCGTCAAGCCCGCCGCGCGGAGCACGCTGCTTACTGCCCCTGCTGTTTCTGCTGCTTGAGCTGCAATGCCTTCTGCTGCAGCGCGAGCACGCGCTGCAGCCCCGAGCGGTTCGCCAGGATGCCGTCGTAGAACGCGCCCAGATCACCCTTGAGCGCGACCCGCGACGGATCGTTCAGATAGATCATGTGGCCCGACGGATAGAACTTCATCGTCAGGTTCTTCGCCTTCAGCGTCGGGTCGAGCGCCATCTGCTGCAGCGTCAGCTCGGTCTGGTGGAACGGCGTGACCGAATCGAAATACCCGTTCGCCGACAGCACCTTCAGGTCCGGGTTCAGGCTCATCGTCGCCGCCAGGTCGCCCGCGGTGTACAGCGTGTTCGCACCGCCCGCGTTGGCCCCCGTCGGGTCCGTGTGGCTGAAGTTCCAGTTCGTGAACACCAGGTTGTTCAGATCGACGAACGAAGACGTCGAGGTGTACTTGAGATCGGTGTTCAGGTAGCTGTTCCACAGCACCGTGTACGCGCCGCCGACATTGTTGATCGACGGATCGTTGCCGCCCGCGTTCGGCAGGATGAACGGCGCGATGCCGAGGCCCGTGTAGTTCGCGCGACCGTCGTACTGGCCGATCTGGATGCCCGGCACGAGCGTCAGGAAGAACGTGTACGGCGGATTGTTGTCCGACGACGGCACGTTGCCGAGCGCGGCCGGATTGCCGAAGGTCTGGATCAGCGACACCGGATCGGTGCCGATGTACGCGCCCATCTGCTGCGCGGCCGCGAGATTCAGGTTCAGCCGCACGTTGACGAAACCGCCGTCCTGCGGATTCGGCGCCTGCGCGAGCGGCGCGAGCACGGTGTCCGCATACTGGCGCGCCTGCGCCATGTAGGCGTCGAGGTCGGTCGGCGTCGGGCTCAGCGTCGTCTTCTTCCAGTAGAACGCATCGGCCGCGAGCGTCGGGAACGTGCCGACCGCCGACAGCGCATTCGCGTAGTCGAGGATCGACGACTGCAGCGTGATCCCGTTCAGTTCGATGCCGTCCTCATGCAGCACCCACGACACCACCGCGCTGCGCGCCGTGCCGTACGACTCGCCGTACAAGAATTTCGGCGAGTTCCAGCGCGAATACTTGGTCAGGTAGCGCTGGATGAAACGATCGATCGAGAGCGCATCCTGGTCGGTGCCCCAGAAATCCTTGTTCTGCGCCGGGGCGATCGCCGCCGAATAGCCGGTGCCCACCGGATTGATGAAGACCAGGTCGGAGCGGTCGAGCAGGCTGTCCGGATTGTCGAGCAGCTTGTACGGCGCGGGCGGCGTGAAGTTCGGGAACGACGACTGCAGGCGCTTCGGCCCGAACGAGCCGAGCAGCAGGTAGACCGACGACGAACCCGGGCCGCCGTTGTAGAAGAACGTGACCGGGCGCGGCTTGCTCGGATCGGGATTGTCCTGGGTGTACGCGACGTAGAACATCTTCGCGTTCGGCTTCGACGTCACCGGATCGATGGTGGTCAGGTGGCCGGCCGTCGCCGTGTACTGGACGACCTTGCCGCCGATCGTGACCTGGCGGTGCACGACCGACGCGCCTTCGGTCGCGTCGCTGACCGAAGCGGTCGGGCCGGTGCCGTACACATCGTTGTCGACATAGGGCTGGTCGGCCGGGACGGCCGCCGTCGCTTGCGGCGTCGCCGCCGAATTGGCCGCCGAATTGGCCGTCGCGTTCGTGACGGCCGCCGCCGCGGGCGCACCGCCGCCGCCGTCGTCGCCGCCGCAACCGGCGAGCAAGAGCGCGGCCACCGCCGCCGCCGCGACCGGCCGGGTCGCCTTGCCGAGGAATAGCGCGAAACCGTCTTTCAAGGACTTCTGAGTCTTCATTATTGCCTCTCGAACAGAACGATAAATGACGCGACTTGAAATGCTTGATTCCAAGCAGCGCTCCGCACTTGGATCGCGATCGTTATGCGATGTACGACCCGAGTATTTCTCCCGGCGATTCAATATTCACCGGATCACCGATTTCCCCACCTGAATTTCCATTCAATCCGATTGGAATCAATTCCAGCCGCGCGCACCGGCCGGATTCGCGCGATGGCCGCGCCAAGGCCGCCGCGCGGCGTTCCGCGCGGACAAGACCGCCCCCTGCGCAGGCGGCCGCGCCGCGCGCATCATTTTTTTTGAACAAAACACCCCCCGATCTTCAATTCGATACGATTGGTCGAATTGAAAATCAAATATACAAAATGAAAGGGTTTTCAATTAAACAGAAAGGATCGGACTTTCTGCCTTTTTAAAATACGAACAAATACGGGCGCATATTAGGAGCGCCGGGCGGCAACGTAAAGTAAGAATTTGTTACAGCGGAAGCGGGGCGTCCGGCACGTCCGCGACAGGACAGCCGGCCGCCTGTTCGGGCGGCCGGGCAGCGGATCAAGCGGGAATCAGAACGGCACGTCGACGACGCCGCCGCCCGCGCGGATCGCGTTCGCGCCCGGCGACGCCGCGATCGGCGGCAGGTTCGAGGCAGTCAGCGGCGGCGCGGCGCCCGGCGTGCCGCCGCGGGAAATCGTGCGGATCACCTGCGACGGCGGCAGCGCGGCGCCGTTCTTGAGGTGGTTCCACATCAGGTTGAGCGCCTGCAGGTTGTAGTAGTGGAGCGGGATGAAGCGGGTGTCGAAGCCGGCCACCGGCAGGAATGCATCGAAGTGCTGAGCATTGGTCACTTCATAGAACGCCAGCTGGCTCGCCCCGCCCTCGCTCAGGCTGTTCTGCGCGACATAGGCGCGCGAGGCGTGATTGACGGGCACGAGCGCGTCGCTGCGGCCGTGCACGATGATCGCGGGCTTGCGTTGCAGGTTCGCGTTCACGCGCACCGCATCGACGTTCGCGCCGATGCCGAGCTGGTTGGCGGTCCACAGCTGGCGCAGGCACAGCGCCCCCGCGAAGCTCGCGTCGGGCGTCGCGAGCCGGTGATCGACGCCGCCCGCCGCGCCGTTGAAGACGAGATTGATGCCGTTGGTCGGCGGCACGCCGTTGCCGAGCCCGAACAGGTTGCCCATCGGCGACACGGCCGGCGCCGCGACCGCGCCCGTCGCAGCCTGGGTGGTCGCGAAGCTGAAGTTGCACAGGTTGTCGCTGACGCGCGAGCGCGTGTAGGCGTTCGCATAGGTCACGGCGATCGCCGGAATCGCCTGCGAATCCCACATCGGCGCCTGCAGCAGGTCGGAATCGGGCAGGTAGCCGGCCGCGTGCAGCTGGTTGAGCGCGTCGTTCGCCTGGCTCGCCTGATCCTGGCCGGAGACGATCCCCGCCGCCGCGAGCGTCGCGCAGCGCTGCTGGCGCAGGGCCTGGGTCTGCGCCAGCGGCAGCGCGCCGAGATAAGGCGCGCCCGCGGCCGCGCCCGCCGCCGCCGCGCACGGTTGCAGCAGGTTCGCGAGGCTCGCGTAGTCGGCGAGCGGACGGCCGAACGACGGCACCGCGCCGCCGTTCTGCTGCACCGCGACATTCGGCGCGAGCCGCACGTTGATTTGCGGCTCGCCGACCACCACCGCGGTGATATAGCCCTGCGTGTCCTGTTCGGCCGCCGCGAGCGACGCGCCGCCGCCGTTGCTGACCGAGGCCGCGATCGTCGTGATGTCGCCGGGCCGGTAGCGGATGCCGTGGCGCCCGCCGCCCACGGTGGGCCCGAATTGCTGGTTCAGCACCCAGTACGCGAACTGCACCGCCTGCAGTGTCACGCGCCCCCAGTCCTGCTCCGGATTCTGCTGCGAATGCGCATGCTTGTACGCGTAGCGGTTCGGGTAACGGGTGTTGAAGCTCGCGAGGTCGGACAGCGATTCGCTCGCGCTGAACTGGCTCTGGCCGCCCGCGCCCGCGACATTGGAAAGCGTGCCGTCGATCAGCGCGACCGTGCCGCTCGCGACCTCCTGCGCGCCGTTGCCGCCGCCCTTGTCGTTGTAGGCCACGGCGCAGCCGCGCTTGAGCGCCCATTCGCCCGCCGCCGAGATCGCGCCGTACACGCCGCGCGAACCCGAGGCCGTCGCGGTCACGATGCACGGATTCGCCGGGTCGAAGCGCGCCGGCACCTGCACGAGCAGCGTGACGTTCTTGCGGCCGCTGCCGTCGTCGGAATAAGTCAGGTATTCGGTGCCGGCGATCTTGCCTTCGCCAAGGGTGTCGTTGCCCGCCAGGTCGACGTTCGGCCCCCAGAAGCGGCCGTAGCCGCCGTTCGGGGTCATGTCGACGAGCGCGCGGTAGTTCGCGTAGATCGCGAGCCGCCGCAGCTCGGCGGCGGTCGGCCGCGCGGGATTGGCGATCGGCGGCGGCGTCGCGCTCGCGAGGCCGGTCTTGCCGAGACCCGCGGTCAGCAGGTCGTCGCTGACGCCGTCGTACGCGGTCGTGCGCACGCTGCCGGAGGCGAAGCCCGGCAGCACGTTGGTCGACGCATCGCCGTCGCCGTTGCATGCGCCGAGCAATGCCGCGCCGCTGATGAGCGCCGCGGCGGCCGCCGCGCGCATCGGTCCGCCCCTGCCGCTCGTCATGGCCGTCCCTCAGTCTGATGTTCGGTTCGCGTCCCGGCGGCAGCCGGGCCCGCCGGGGCCCGAACCCCCGCGCGGCCTGCACGGGGGCACCGGGGGCTCACTGCTGCTGCACGCTCAGCTTGTTGTTCACCGAGGTCACGCCCGACACGCCCTTCGCCGCCTCGACGGCCTTGTCGATCTGGCCCGCATCCGGCACCGTGCCCTCGAGCGACACGACGCCGCCCTTGCTGCGCACCGTGATGTTCGACACGTCGACGCCGTTGACCTTCGAGATCGCCTTGCGCACCGCGTAGCCGAGCTTGCGGTTCGTCTTCTTCGCCGTTTTCGCGGCCGCCTTCGACGCATCCTGTGCGGCGGCCGGGGCCGCCATTGCCGCGTCGCTCGCCTGCGCATAGGCCTGGCCGCTCAGACACGCGGCGACCAGCGCCCCACCCAACGCCTTCCATACGATCGACTTCATACTTTCTCCTTGTGACTTCGAGATGAACCGCGACAGCGAACGGTTGCATGACCCCCAAAAAAACGGACGGCGGCGCGCAGGCTGCCGGCCGGCGCTTTTCACGGCGATGCGAGAGAGGCGAGGCGATGGCCCGGCGCCGCGACGTCGCACCGGCGGAAGCCGGCGACGCGTGCGCCAGGCGGCCGCGCCATGCACGGGACGCGCCCGGTCTGGTCGGGAAGCCGGGTCGCGCCGGCACGGTCTGGATGCGCGGCTGCGTCGCACAATTTAATCCACACCGTCAGGATACGCAAAGGATTTGCGCGGCCGCCGCAGCGGCGCCGAACTCGGGTACCATCGCCGCGAACAGACTGTCCGCCGGCGCGCCTCCGCCCAAGCCCCATGAAGCCATCCCCCCATCGCCCGCCGCCCCGGATCCTCGCCCGCTTCGTCGCCGTATCGTGGCGCGACCTCGCGATGTCGATCGGCCCGACCCTGGTGCTCGCGCTCGCCGCGATCTGGCTCGCGTACTCGCTGATCCAGCCGTCCCCGCCCTCCTCGCTGACGATCTCCGCCGGGCCGCCCGGCAGCACCAACTGGCTCGCCGCGCAGCGCTACAAGAAGATCCTCGCGAAGAACGGCGTGACGCTCAACGTGCTGGCGTCCGAGGGCTCGGCCGCCAACCTGAAGCGGCTGACGGCGCCGGACGACGCGGTCGACGTGGGCTTCGTGCAGAGCGGGATCGGCGACCGTCAGCACGACAGCGGCCTCGTGTCGCTCGGCAGCGTCGGCTACGTGCCGCTCGCGATCCTGTATCGCGGGCCGGTGATCGAGCGGCTGTCGCAGTTCAAGGGCAAGCGGCTCGCGCTCGGCGCGGAAGGCAGCGGCGCGCGCGAGCTGGGCCTCGCGCTCCTCAAGATGAACGGCATCGCGCCGGGCGGCCCGACGCCGATCCTGCCGACGGCCGGCGAGGACGCCGCAACCGCGCTGCTCGACGGCAAGATCGACGCGGCCTTCCTGTCCGGCGATTCGACCGAGATCCCGGTGATGGCCAAGCTGTTCCGCGCGCCCGGCATCCATTTCTATTCGTTCACGCAGGCCGAGGCCTACGCGCGGCGCTTTCCCTACCTGACCGACATCACGCTGCCGATGGGCGTCTACGATCCCGGCGCCAACCTGCCGGCGACCGACCTGCACACGATGTCGCCCACCGTCGAGCTGATTGCGCGCGACACGCTGCATCCGGCGCTGTCGGACCTGCTGATCGAGGCCGCGCGCGAAGTGCACGGCCACGCGACGATCCTGCAGCGCGCGGGCGAATTCCCGTCGCCCGTCACGCACAGCCAGTTCCCGCTGTCCGACGACGCCGCGCGCTACTACAAGTCGGGCAAGACCTTCCTGTACCGGCAGCTGCCGTTCTGGGTCGCGAGCCTGGTCGACCGGCTGCTCGTGATCGTGCTGCCGCTCGTGGTCGTGCTGATCCCGGGGCTGCGGCTCGTGCCGACGCTGTACGGCTGGCGCGTGCGTTCGCGGATCTACCGCTGGTACGGCGCGCTGATCGCGCTCGAGCGCAGCGCGCTCGGCGAGCATACGGCGCAGGAACGCGTCGCGCTGCTCGAACAGCTCGACGACGTGGAGGAATCGGTCAACCGGATGAAGATGCCGCTCGCCTACGCCGGCCAGTTCTACGTGCTGCGCGAACACATCGGCTTCGTGCGCGACCGCCTGCTCGCGCACGATCACGAGCGCGGCTCCGACGCGCCGCCGCCCGGGCCCGCCCCCGCCGCCTGAGCGGACGATCCGGCGCAGCGGCTGCATTTGGCCGCGCCCCCGCGTAACATGCGGGGTGAGACCGCTCGTCGCGCTTTTCCTCTGGATTCAGGAGACACTTACTTATGACCGTCGGCCTCGACGCCTCCCAGCCGGTATGGTTCTACGACTTCCTGTCGCCGTTCACCTACCTGCTGCTCGAACAGTACGACAAGTGGCCGAACATGCCGTTCGCGCCGCTGCCCGTGTCGCTGCCCGAACTGCAGCGCCACTGGGGCCAGCGGCCGGCCGCCGAGGTGCCCGCGAAGCGCATCTTCACGTACCGGCATGCGCTGTTCCGCGCCGAGCAGCTCGGCATCCCGTTCAAGATGCCGCCCGCGCATCCGTTCGATTCGAGCAAGGCGCTGCGCCTCGCGATCGCGCTGAACGCCGACCTGCCGGCCGTGCGCGAGATGTTCCGCTTCATCTGGCGCGAGGGCCAGGATCCGTCGACGCCCGACGGCTTCGCCGCGCTGTGCGCGCGGCTCGGCGTCGAGCACGGCGACGCGCTGATCGACTTCGAGGAGACCCGCGAGCAATTGCGCCGCAATACCGCCGACGCGATCGCGCTCGGGGTGTTCGGGGTGCCGACCTTCTGGCTCAACCGCCAGCTGTTCTGGGGCGAGGACGCGCTGCCGATGGTGCTGTACTGCGCGCGCACGCCGAACTGGCTCGAATCGCAGGAAGTGAAGCGGATCAGCGCGCTGCCGTCCGGGCGCGCGTGATACCCGCCATAGCGTCCCCGCGCGCACAGCCCCGGCGCGCGCGGGTAACGTGAAGCCCCTCGACGCCGCCCCCGCGTTCCCACCCGACCGATGCCACCCGTAGACGACCCCGCCGCCTCGCTCGACATCTGGCTCGTGCGCGTGCTGCGCACGCTGCTGCTCGAGCGCAGCGTCACGCAGGCCGCGCTGCGCCTGAACCAGACCCAGCCGGCGATCAGCACCGCGCTGCGGCGGCTGCGCGAGACGCTGAACGATCCGATCCTGGTGCGCGGCAAGGCCGGCATGGTGCCGACCGAATACGGCGCGTCGCTGCTCGACGCCGCGCAGCGCGCGCTGCGCGAAGTCGATTTCATCGCCACGCCGCACGGCGAATTCGATCCCGCGCGCTCGCGCCGCACGTTCCGGATCGCGGCGCCCGACTACCTGAACGACTTCTTCATGCCGACGCTGATCGCGCGCTTCCGCACGGCCGCGCCGCACGCGCACCTGGAGATCGATTCGCTGAATCCCGCGCTCGACCACGCGGCCGCGCTCGATTCGGGCGCGCTCGATCTCGTGGTCGGCAATTGGCCGAAGCCCGATCCGCACTTCGTGCGCGACGACCTGTTCGCGGACACCGTCGTCTGCCTGATGCGCGCCGATCATCCGCTCGCCGCGGCGCCGCTCACGCGCGAGGCCTACGCGGGCGCCGCGCACCTCGCGCCGACGCCGTACACCGGCGCGAAGCGCAACGCGATCGAGATCGGCCTCGCGCGCGCGCAGCTCACGCGGCGCGTGGTCGCCACGCTGCCGTACTTCGGGCTCGCGCCGCAGGTGCTGCTGCAATCCGACCTGATCTTCACGACCACGCGCCGCTTCGCCGCGCACTACGCGCAGTTGCTGCCGCTCGTCGTGGTCGAGCCGCCCGTGCCGTTCCCGCGCATCAAGTGCTATCTGCTGCGTCATCCGCAGCCGGACCGACCCACCGACATCGACTGGCTCGCCACGCTGATGGCCGAGGTGTCGGCCGAGCTGACCGCGCGCGGCCGGCGGCGCTGAACGCGCGGCGCCGCTGATTCAGCGCGCTAAAGCGCACACCGTCGAACAACGCGGTGGCCGCGGCGATCGGCCAATCCTCCGCAGCGGACAGCACGCGCGCGGCGATGTGCGCTCACGCCAACGGCATCACCTCCAAGCGCATCGGGTCCGCTCCGCGCGCTCGATGCCGGCGATCAGCCCGTGCGCGGCAACCTCCGACCGCGCCAACCGCGTCGCCCCGAACGCATGGGGCCTGCGCCTCGCGCTCAGCGCCTCGCGCTCAGCGCCGCCGCATCAGCGCAATGAAGCACGCGCCGCCGAACAGCGCGGTCACCACGCCGATCGGCAGATCCTCGGGCGCGATCAGCGTGCGCGCGGCGACATCCGCCCACACCAGCAGGATCGCCCCCGTCAAACCCGCGACCGGCAGCAGCCGGCCGTGCTCCGCGCCGACCAGCCGGCGGCACAGATGCGGCGTGACGAGCCCGACGAAGCCGATCGCGCCGCTCACCGCCACCATCGCGCCCGTCGCGAACGAGGCGATCACGAACACTTCGCGACGCGTCGCCGCGACCGGCACGCCGAGCGCGACCGCCACCCGATCGCCCGACATCAGCGCGTTCAGCGCGCGCCGCCGCGCCTGCAGCGCGAGCGCGGCGAGCGCCGCGCAGCACGCGGGCGCGGGCAGCAGGTCCCAGCGCGCGAGCCCGACGCCGCCCAGCATCCAGAACAACACCGACGACGCCGCGCGCTGGTCGCCCAGGTACAGCAGCAGATTCGCGATCGCCGTCAACACGAACGACACCGCGATGCCCGCGAGCAGCAGCCGGTCCGACTCCAGGCGCCCGTGCCGGTGCGCGAGCGCGATCACGCACGCGGTCGCGAGCAGCGCGCCGCCGAACGCCGCGAACGACAGCGTGAACGGCCCGAACGCCGCGCCCAGCCCAAGCGTCGCCGCGACCGCGCCGAGCATCGCGCCCGCGCTCACGCCGAGCAGGTGCGGATCGGCGAGCCGATTCGCGGTGACCGCCTGCAACGCGACGCCGACCAGCGCGAGCGTCGCGCCGACCAGCGCCGCGAGCAGCGCGCGCGGCAGGCGAATCAGCCACACGATGCTGTCGGCGCCGCCGTCGGCCGCATCGAACGCCGCGGGCCACGCGTGCGCGGCGATCACGCGCAGCGCGAGCCCCGGCGCAACCGGGCTCGGCCCGAAGCCCGTCGACATCACGATCGACAGCGCGAGCCCGACCGCCAGCGCCAGCGCGATGAGCCGGGCGCGCGCGCGGCCGCTCACCGCGCCGCCTTCGCGAACACGTCCGGATGGAGGCTGCGCGCGAGCGTCTCGACCGCGCCCGCGTTCGCCACGCCGGGTGTCGCCGCGTCGTACGGCAGCACGATGAAGCGGCGCGCGCGGATCGCCTCGACGCGCGCGAGCGCGGGCTGGCTCAGGAGGAACTGCTTCTTCTGCTCGGCGGTCACCGCCGAATAGTCGACGATCACGATCGCCTGCGGATCGCGCGCGACCACGCTCTCCCAACTCACCTGGGCCCAGCTGCGCGACACGTCGTCCATCACGTTGCGCCCGCCCGCCGCCGCGAGCAGCGCGTTCGGCATCGCGAGCGCGCCCGCCGTGGTCGGCTTGTCCTGCCCGCTGTCGTAGACGAACACGCGCAGCGGCGGCGCGCCCGCCAGCGCGCGCCGCACCGCGTCGACGCGGCTGCGCATCCCCGCGACCACCTGCTCCGCGCGCGCCTCGACCGCGAAGATCCGGCCGAGATTGCGCAGGTCGCGATAGACATCGTCGAACGACGCGGGCGGGCGCGTCATCACGTGCGAGCACGATTCGGTCAACTCGTAGCTACGGATGCCGAAGCGTTCGAGCGAGGCCGGCGTGACCGGACCGCCGACCCGCATCCCGTAGTTCCAGCCGGCCAGATAGAAATCCGCGCGCGCGCCGACCAGCACTTCCAGCGACGGATACTGGATCGCCAGCTCCGGCACGCCGCGCAGCGCGACACGCAGCGCCTCGGTGCCGGTCTTCCAGCCGGCGACGCCGGTATAGCCCGCGAGCCGGTCCTTGAGCCCGAGCGCGAGCATCATCTCGGTCAGGTTCACGTCGTTGCTCACCGCGCGCGCGGGCGCGCGCTCGAACGTGACGTCGCGCCCGCAGCTGCGCACCGTCACCGGATAGGCGGCCGCGGGCAGCGCCGCCCCCGCGAGCGCGAACGCGCAAATGGCGCGCGCGGCGCGCCGTCCCAGTCGATTCAGCATGATTCGTCTCCCTGCGGATGCAGCAGCGTGATGCGCGGCCGGCCGGACGCCGGATGCGGATCGATCAGCGCCGCGACGCCGAACACGTCCTTCAGCAGCGCCTCGGTCAACACCTCGCCGGGCGCGCCGCTCGCGACCAGCGCGCCGTCGGCGAGTACATAAAGGCGGTCGCAATACGCGGCCGCGAGATTGAGATCGTGGAGCGCCGCGAGCGTCGCGATGCCGAGGCGTCGCACCCGCGCGAGCAGTTCGAGCTGGTGGCGCACGTCGAGATGATTGGTCGGTTCGTCGAGCAGCAGCAGCGCCGGCTGCTGCACCAGGGCCCGCGCGAGCAGCGCGCGCTGCTGCTCGCCGCCCGACAGCGACGCGAACGGCTGCGCGCGGCGCGCATCGAGCCCGACGTCGCGCAGCGCGGCGTCGACGAGGCGCGCGTCGTCGGGCGTATCGCCGTCGAGCAGACGCTTGTGCGGCGTGCGCCCCATCCACGCGACCTGTTCGACGGTCAGCCCGAAGTCGTCGGGCGCGTCCTGCTGCAGCACCGCGATGCGCTGCGCGCTCCAGCGCGGCGACGCGCGCCACAGATCCTGCCGATCGAGCCGCACCGCGCCCGCCTGCGGCCGCGCGAAACGGAACGCGCAGCGCAGCAGGCTCGTCTTGCCGCTGCCGTTCGGGCCGATCAGCCCGACGAACTCGCCGGGCCCGACCGTCAGCGACAGCGCGCGCAGCACGGCCGGCCCGCCCGCGGGCCCCCAGCTCAGGCGCTCGACATCGAGCGTGATGGACATCGCGCGGCCCCGTCGCGCTAGAAGCGCAGCGTCGCGACCAGCTCGCCCGAACGCTCGGGACCGAGCAGCCACTGCTCGCCGCCATTCGAGGTGCTGACCGCATAGCTGCGGTTCGCGAGATTGCGCAGATACAGCGCGAGGTCCAGCGTGCGCGTCGCGCGCCATTGCAGCGATGCGTCGAACACCGTGCAGGACGGCACGCTCACGCGGTTCGCATCGTCGCCGTAGCGGCGGCCGACATAGCGCACGCCCGCGTTGGCGCGCCAGCCCGGCGCGAACGCCCAGCCGAGCCACAGGTTCGCGGTCTGCCGCGGGATGCCGTAGGGCACGTTGCCCGCGCGCGAGACGGTCGCGCCGCCGACTGCCTGGTCGTAGCGGTCGTAGCGCGCGCGCAGGAGCGCGGCGTTCGCATCGAGGGTCCAGCCGCCGCCCAGCTGCGCGCCGCCCGTCAGCTCGATGCCGCGCGACGACTGCTGGCCGACCTGCTGGCGCCGGGCCGGATTCAGCGGATCGGTGCTGACGAGATCGCGCTTGACGATGTCGTACACGGCGAAGGTCCAGTACGCGCGCCCGTCGAGCCATTCCTGCTTGACGCCCGCCTCCCATTGCCGGCCGGTCGCGAGCGTGTAGTTGGCCTGCGACGACGCCATCGTCACCAGCGAGCCGACCCCGTCCGCCCCCGTCGAGTACTGCGCATACACCGACAGCGACGGCGCGACCTCGAACACGAAGCCGGTGCGCCAGCCGGTATGCGCGAGCGTCTTGTCGAAGCCCGCGCCCGTCAGCACGTCGTCGCGATGGAACGCGATGTGGTCGTAGCGCAGCCCGCTCACCCACGCGAGGCGCGGCAGCACTTCGAGCCGGTTCTCGGCGAACACGGCCGCCTGGTTGGTGCGCGTGCGAAAGCGCAGCCGGGTCGGATCGGGGCTGTCGAAGCGACCGGGCGAGAACGCATCGGCGTCGACCACCGATTCGCCGCGATACGGCGAATTGTTCGAACCGTCGAAGGTGATCCGGTTGAACTCGGCGCCGACCACGAGCCGGTTCGCGCGGCCGAACAGCTGTCCGTCGAGACGCATGCTCGCGCGGTCGCCGATCTGGTGTTCGCGGTGGAAGATCTCCAGATAGTCGCTGCGCGTGACCTGTCGCGTCGCGGGATCGAGCGCGTAGGATTCGGCGTCGCGCCAATGACGGCTGGTCGCGAGATAGTAGAACTGATTGTCGACCGTGACGCCGGCGGCGGGCCGCCAGGTGGCCGCGAGCCGGGTCCACTGGTCGTAGTAGCCGATCGTCGCGTCGCCGACGTTGTAGTTGCGCTTGCGCAGCGTGCCGTCGAGCACCCCGTTCGTCACCGGCACGCCGAAGTAGGTCGAGGGTTTCTGGCGGCCGTAGTCGTAGTCGAGCGTGACACTCAGCTGCGGGCTCACGTCGAGCCGCAGCGCGCCGCCGACCGCGGTCGAATGCGCATCGCCGCGCTCGACCGTGCCGTTCGAACGCGTGTCGTTCAGGTAGAAGCGATAGGACAGCATCGGCCCGAGCGCGCCCGTCGTGTCGAACGCGACGCGCTTGCCGCCGTGGGTGCCGACGCCCGCCGCGACGGTGGTTTCGCGCGTGCGGCGCGGCGCCTTCGGCACCACGTTGACGACCCCGCCGATCGCCCCCTCGCCGTACAGCACCGAGGCCGGGCCGCGCAGTACTTCGATGCGCTCGGCCGACCACGCGTCGAACGGGAACGTGACGCTGCCCGCGCCCGGATAGAGGCGCACGCCGTCGTACAGCGTCATCACCGATTCCGATCCCGAGAAGCCGCGCACCGACAGCGAGGTGCCGCCGTTGCCCGGCGCCGCGTCGTTCGCGAAGCCGGCCGCGCGCGTGACCGCCTCGAGCACCGTGCGGTCGCCGCGCGCGACGATCTGGTCGGCGCGGATCGTCTCGACGCTCGCGGGCGTATCGAGGCTCGCGAGCCCGAGCCGCGAGCCGGTTTGCAGCGGCGTCGACAACGGGGCGGCCGCCAGCTCCGCCGCCGCCGACACGCGCACCGCCGGCAACGCATGATGCTGCGCGTCGTCGCGCGCGGCGGGCGGCTCCGCATCGGCCGCGAACGCGCCGGACGCCGCGAGCGCGCAACCGAGCGCCAGCATCGGCGCGCGTGTCAATCCGGCCCGCCGACCCGCTGCCGCGAGCCGGCGGCGGCGCGCCGGATGGCGCGCGCCGCTCATGCGCGCCTCCCGTCCATCCCGTTCATATCGTTCATATCGCACGGCCACGCCGCCCCCCCGCTCTCCCGCCGCGCCCCCGCGCGCGCCATGCCATGCCGATCCACGTCTTCTCCGCTCCCACGCTGTTGCTCGACGGCGTTCCAGCCGAACGCCGCGCCCTGCGCGAACTTTACGGTTCGCCTACATGCCGCGCGATGATATGACAGATCGCGCGCCGGACGAAATGCCGGCGCGCTGTGGCGTCGCTTTGTCCATCATTGCGGGAGGTTTCCTGCGGATACCCCGGCGCGGCGCCGGGATTGCGGCTCGCGCATATCGTCAGTCCTTGCAGAAGGTTTCTTGCCGATGCGCCCGGCGCACCGCGCCGTCCGCCGCGTCATGCGCGAGCACGACCGCCACGCGCCGCGCCGGAACGAGGCCGGGCTTGCCGCCGATGCGCTGCGTCAGTCCTTGCAGAAGGCCCCTTGCCGATGCGCCCGGCGCACCGCGCCGTCCGCCGCGCCATGCGCGAGCACGACCGCCACGCGCCGCGCCGGAACGAGGCCGGGCTTGCGGCCCGCGCGCATCCTCAGTCCTTGCAGAAGGTCTCTTGCAGATGCGCCCAACGCACCGCGCCGCCCGCCGCGTCCCGCACGAGCACGACGGTCGCGCGCCGCGCGGGCAGTTCCCCCGTCGCATCGGTCTGGTGCTCGCAATAGCTGGCCACCGCGCCGCCCGGATAGGCGCTCAGCACGTGCAGCTCCGAGAAGGTGATCACGAGGCCGGGCTTGCGGCCCGCGAGACGCGCGAACAGTGCACGGGTCGCCGCGTGGTCGTACAGCGCGCCGTCGGTGCCGATCATCGTGAACTGCGGCGCGAAGTGCGCCATCATCGCGTCGAGCGCCGCATCCGACGTCGCGACGCCCGCGAGCCAGTCCTGAATCGCGGCGCAGCCCGCGACGATTTCATCCAGATATGCCTGTTGCCCGCTCATCCCGCCGCTCCTGTCCGATCCGCGCGCGGCCCCATGCCGCGCGGCAAACGGCGAGTGTAGGCGAAGCGGGCCGCGCGCGCATCAGCGCGGCGGCACGGGATCGAGCCCGGTGCGCGCGACGTCGGCCGCCGCCTCCGGCGAGGCGAGATAGTCGAGCAGCGCGCGGGCCTCGCGCGGATGCCGCGCGCTGACCGGCACCCCGCCCGCGAAACGCGTCACCGATTGCAGCGATTCCGGCAGCTTGCCGACGAAGTGCGCGCCCGGCACCGGCAGCAGTTCGCTGACCTGCTGCAAGCCCAGCGCATAGGTGCCGTCCGCGACCTTCGACGCGACCGGGATGCGCGGAATCATGATTGCCTTCCCGCGCACCTGCGCGTCGATGCCGAGCCGCGCGAACAGCACGTCGCGCACGTAAACCCCGCTCGCGCTGTCCGAGTACGCGATCGACGGCGCGCGCAGCAGCGTCGCCTTCAGCGCGTCGGGCGTGGCGATGTCGGGCGTCGGCGCGCCGGCGCGCACCACCATGCCGATCCGCGAATCGGCCAGCTCGACGCGCGAGGCCGGATCGACGCGCCCTTGCGCGATCAGCGCATCGAGCGCGTAGCCGACCATGATCACGACGTCGGCCGGCTCGCCGCGCGCGAGCCGGTTCGGGATCGCCTCGGGCGTGGCGCCCATCGACGGGCCGTATGCGATCGTGAGGCGCTGGCCGCTTACCGCCTCGTAGCGCGGCGCGAGCAGCTTGTACGCGGCGGTGAAGCCGCCCGAGTTCATCACGTGGAGTTCGAGCGGCGGTGCGGCGGCCGGCCCGGCCGGCGTTTGCGCGAACCCGCCCGCGCTCGCGCCGAGCAGCAGCGCGCAGGCCAGGGATTGCTTCAGGATGGCGATCATGAGGGAGCGGCGCGGTGCGCGGCGGAGAACCAGGGGCCTCCATCATCGGCACGCGGCGCCCGCCTGAAAAGCCGGGCAATGCCCGATGCGCGACGCGGCGCTTCGTGCTCAGCGCCCGCCGGCCAGCGCGACCGCGGGAGCCGGGCAGTGCGCGGGCGCGTCGCTGCGCACGCGCAGCAGTTCCGCGCACACCGCGATCGCGATCGCGGCGGGCGCCTTGTCGACGATCCCCGTCACGCCGATCGGACAGGTCATGTCGGCGAGCCGCGCCGGTTCGACGCCGCGTCCGAGCAGCCGTCGCTCGAACTTCACGCGCTTGGTGCGCGAGCCGATCATGCCGAAATAGCGGAAGTCGCGCCGCCGCAGGATCCGCTCCGCGAGCGCGAAATCGAGCGCGTGGTTGTGCGTCATCACGAGGAAGTACGCGCCCGGCGGCGCGGCGTCGACCAGCGCGGCGGGCGCGTCGGTCGGCTCCGGCTGCACGTTGGGCGGCACTTCGTCGGGAAACTGCGCGTCGCGCTCGTCGACCCACTGCACCACGCACGGCAGCCGGCCGAGCAGCGTCACGAGCGCGTGGCCGACGTGGCCCGCGCCGAACAGCACGACGTGCATCGGCGGCGACGGCGCGCGCGGCGGACCCCGGCGGCGACCGATCTGCACCGTCATCGCGTCATGCTCCGCGCGCGGCGCGCACCGCTTGCACCGCGCGCAGGATCGCCTCGCCCGTCGCGGGGGCGTCGAGCGGCGGATTGACCTGGTGGTCGCCCACCGCCGCGACCGCGTCGCGCACCGCGAAGAACACCGAGAACGGCAGCAGCAGCGGCGGCTCGCCGACCGCCTTCGAGCGGTGAATGCTGTCCTCCGCGTTGCGGTTGTCGAACAGCCGGACATGGAATTCGGGCGGACAGTCGTTGACGGTCGGGATCTTGTAGGTCGACGGCGCATGCGTCATCAGCTTGCCGTCCTTGTTCCACCACAGCTCCTCGGTGGTCAGCCAGCCCATGCCCTGCACGAACGCGCCCTCCACCTGCCCGATGTCGAGCGCCGGATTCAGCGACGCGCCGACGTCGTGCAGCACGTCCGCGCGCAGCACGCGCATCTCGCCCGTCAGCGTGTCGACCACGACCTCGGCGACCGCCGCGCCGTAGGCGTAGTAGTAGAACGGCCGCCCTTGCAGGCGCGCCTGGTCCCAGTGCAGCCTGGGGGTCGCGTAGAAGCCGTCGGACCACAGCTGCACGCGCGCGAGGTAGGCCTTCGCGACCACCTCGTCGAACGGCACGTCGATCTCGCCGATCCGCACGCGCTCGTTCGCGAACCGCACCTGCGCCGCCTCCGCCGCGCCGCCGCCGAAACGCTCGGCCGCGAACGCCGCGAGCCGTTCGCGCAGCTGGCGCGCGGCGTCCTGCGCGGCCTTGCCGTTCAGGTCCGAGCCCGTGGAGGCGGCGGTCGCCGAGGTGTTCGCGACCTTGCTGGTGTCGGTCGCGGTCGCGCGGATCCGCTCGAAATTCACGCCCAGCTCGTGCGCGACCACCTGCGCGACCTTGGTGTTGAGCCCCTGCCCCATCTCCGTGCCGCCGTGATTCACGAGGATCGAGCCGTCGGTGTAGATGTGGACGAGCGCGCCCGCCTGGTTGAAATGCGTGACGTTGAACGCGATGCCGAACTTGACCGGCGTGAGCGCGAGGCCCTTCTTCAGCACCGGGCTGCCCGCGTTGAACGCGCGCACCTTCTCGCGCCGCGCGCGATAGCCGCTCGACGCCTCCAGCTCCGCGAGCAGTTCGGGCAGGATGTTGTCCTCGACGGTCTGGCCGTACGGCGTGACGTTGCGCTCGGTTTTGCCGTAGAGATTCGCGCGGCGCACGTCGAGCGGATCGAGATCGAGCGTGCGCGCGACGTTGTCGAGGATGTACTCGATCGCGAACGCGCCCTGCGGGCCGCCGAAGCCGCGGAACGCGGTGTTCGACTGCGTGTTGGTCTTGCCGCAGTAGCCCTCGATCGCGACGTCGGGCAGCCAGTACGCGTTGTCGAAATGGCAGACCGCGCGCGTCATCACCGGCCCCGACAGGTCCGCGGAAAAGCCGCAGCGCGAGGTCATGTCGATCGCCACGCCGTCGATCCGTCCGTTCGCGTCGTAGCCCACGTCGTAGCGATAGTGGAAGTCGTGGCGCTTGCCGGTGATCATCATGTCGTCGTCGCGATCGGGCCGCAGCTTGACGGGACACAGCAGCTTCCAGGCGGCGAGCGCCGCGCAGCACGCGAACAGGCCGGACTGCGATTCCTTGCCGCCGAAGCCGCCGCCCATGCGCCGGCATTCGACCTGCACGTTGTGCGACGCGACGCCGAGCACGTGCGCGACCAGATGCTGCATCTCGCTCGGGTGCTGGGTCGAGCAATAGACGTGCATGCCGTCGTCGTCCTTCGGCACCGCGTAGGCGATCTGTCCTTCGAGATAGAACTGCTCCTGGCCGCCGAGCGTCATCTCGCCCGCGTCGCGATGCGCGGCCTGCGCGAGCCGCGCCGGCGCGTCGCCGCGCGCGAGCCGCAGCGGCGGGATCACGTACGACTGCGCCGCGCGCGCGGCCTGCGGCGTCAGGATCGCCGGCAGCGCCGCGTAGTCGATCTTCGCGCGCCGCGCGGCGAGGCGCGCGGCCTCGTGCGAAGTCGCGACCACCATGAACACCGGCTGGCCGACGAACTGCACGACGCCGTTCGCCAGCACCGGATCGTCATGGACGATCGGGCCGCAATCGTTGACGCCCGGGATGTCCTCGGCCGTGAACACCGCGACCACGCCCGGCGTCGCGCGCACCGCGTCGAAACGCATCGAGACGATCCGCGCATGCGCCTGCGTGCTCAGGCCGAGCGCCGCGTGCAGCGTGCCGGCGAGCAGCGGGATGTCGTCGGTGTAGGTGGCGCGCCCGCTCACGTGCAGATGCGCGGATTCGTGCGGACGCGATACGTGGACCTGGGTGAAGGTGTCGGCATCGCGGCCCGTCTGCAGGAACGGCTCGGCTTGCTGATTCATGATCGAAGGGTCTCCTTGGCGGCGGGCCGGTCAGCGTCCGGCCGCTTCGGCGGCCACGCAACGCACGTTGAGCGCCGCGGGCGGCAGCGGATCGCGCGGGCGCGTTTCGAGCCAGAAGCGGTACATCAGGTTGCGCGCGGCTTCGAGTCGGTACGCGTCGCTCGCGCGCATGTCGGTGAGCGGCGCGTAGTCGTCGCCGAGCGCCTGCATCGCCGCGCGCGCGGTCGCCTCGTGCCAGTTCGCGTCGGTCAGCGCGGCCTCCGCGCGCGACGCGCGCTGCGGCGTCGCCGCCATCCCGCCGAACGCGATGCGCGGTGCGCGCACCGTCTCGCCGTCCGCGATGAACGCGAACGCCGCGCACACCGCGGAAATGTCGGAATCGAAGCGCTTCGACAGCTTGTAGGTGCGGAACCGCAGGTTCGCGCGCGCGCCGGTCCGCGTCGGCACCTTGAGCGCGGCCACGAATTCGTGCGGCGCCATGTCCTTCTTCTGGTAGCCGAGATACAGGTCCTCGAGCGCCAGCTCGCGCGTCGTCGCGCCGGCGCGCAGCACCACGCGCGCGCCGAGCGCGATCAGCCCCGGCATCGAGTCGCCGATCGGCGAGCCGTTCGCGACGTTGCCGCCGAGCGTGCCCGCGTTGCGGATCGGCAGCGACGCGAAGCGCTTCCACATCTCGGTCAGTTCCGGATAATGCCGGGCCAGCTCCGCATAGGCCGCCTCGACCGTCACGCCCGCGCCGATCTCGATCCAGTCCGCGTCGACCGCGATCCGGCGCAGCGCGCCGACCTGCCCCAGGTAGACGAGGTCGCCCAGCGCGCGCATCTGCTTGGTCACCCACAGGCCGATGTCGGTGCTGCCCGCGAGCAGCCGCGCATCCGGCTTCGCCGCCTTCAGCTGCGCGAGCGCATCGAGCGTGCGCGGCGCGTCGAACGACTGGCCCGCGTGTTCGTAGTGGAAGGTGTCGTCACGCCGCAGCGACGCGAGCGCGCGCGCCAGCGCGGCGCGGTCGATGCCGACGCGCGGCGCGGGCAGCGCGAACATCCGCTCGGCCGCGTCGACGATCGGCCGGTAGCCGGTGCAGCGGCACAGATTGCCGGTCAGCGCATCGGCGATCTCGTCGCGCGGCGGCGCCGCGCACGGCGCGCCGCCCTGCCGGTCGTACAGCGCCCACATCGACATCACGAAGCCCGGCGTGCAGAAGCCGCATTGCGAGCCGTGGCACTCGACCATCGCGGCCTGCGCCGGATGCAGCGCGCCGTCGGGTTCGCGCAGATCCTCGACCGTGAACAGCGCGCGGCCGTCGAGCGTCGGCAGGAACTGGATGCACGCGTTGACCGCCTTGAACGCCACCTCGCCCGCATCGGTCAGCTCGCCCACCACCACCGTGCACGCGCCGCAATCGCCCTCCGCGCAGCCTTCCTTGGTGCCGGTGCACAGCGCGTCCTCGCGCAGATACTGAAGCACCGTGCGGGTGACGTCGGCGTCGCTGACTTCGCGGACCGCGTGGCGATGGTAGAAACGGATCGGCTGGCTCATCTGGGATCGTCCGGGAGGATGCGGGGCAAGCCGGTCGTGCGCCGGCCCTTGTTGTGCTCATGTTCGAACGCTATCACCGTCAATTTCGCGAACCCATAGCCGGTGACACATGCGGGTCATATTGCCGCGGCGATATGTCGTCTCGACAACGGGTAACTAAGCGGTCCCTGCATGCGGACCGGTTCCATGCAAGAATTCGCCTTTCGCCACCGGCACGTCGCCCCCCTTGATCCGTCCCCATGTCTACCGACTCCGCCGCCTCTCACAGCGCATTCAAGACGACACTTCAGATCGTCTCCGTCGTTTCGTTCACCTTCATCTGCTACCTGACCATCGGCCTGCCGCTCGCGGTGCTGCCGGGCTTCGTGCATGACGACCTCGGCTTCAGCGCGATCGTCGCCGGCGCGGCGATCAGCGTGCAGTACTTCGCGACGCTCGCGTCGCGCCCGCTCGCCGGCCGCTTCGCCGACACGCTCGGTCCGAAGCGCACGGTGCTGCGCGGCCTGGTCGGCTGCGCGGCGAGCGGCGCCTGCCTGTTGATCGCGCTGCTGTTCGCACGCTGGCCGGCCGCGAGCCTCGCGCTCCTGGTCGTGAGCCGCCTGGTGCTCGGCGTCGGCGAGAGCCTCGTCGGCACCGGCGCGATCCTGTGGGGCATCGGCCGGGTCGGCATCGCCCACAACGCGCGCGTGATCTCGTGGAACGGCATCGCGACCTACGGCGCGCTCGCGCTCGGCGCGCCGCTCGGCGTCGCGATCGCGCACGCGCTGAACCCGGCGCTGATCGGCGCGCTCGTGATCGCGCTGGCGGCCGGCGGCTACCACCTGGCCCGCCTGATCGCCCCGGTGCCGGTCGTGCACGGCGAGCGCATGTCCTATGCGAGCGTGTTCACGCGCGTGCTGCCGCACGGCCTGGGCCTCGCGCTCGGCTCCGCGGGCTTCGGCTCGATCGCGACCTTCATCACGCTGTACTACGCGGCGCGCCATTGGGACAACGCCGCGCTGTCGCTGACCGTGTTCGGCACGCTGTTCATCGGCGCGCGCCTCCTGTTCGCGAACACGATCAAGACCTACGGCGGCTTCCGCGTCGCGATCGTGTCGTTCGCCTTCGAATGCGCGGGCCTGCTGCTGCTGTGGCTCGCGCCGCTGCCGCACGTCGCGCTCGCCGGCGCCGCGCTGACCGGCTTCGGCTTCGCGCTGATCTTCCCCGCGCTCGGCGTTGAAGCGGTCGCGCTCGTGCCGCCCGCGAGCCGCGGCGCGGCCCTGTCGGCCTACTCGGTGTTCCTCGATCTGTCGCTCGGCCTCACCGGGCCGCTCGCCGGCTACGTCGCGGGCGCGTTCGGCTATCCGCAGGTGTTCCTGCTCGCCGCCGCCGCGTCGGCGGCCGGCGTCGTGCTGTCGGTGCTGATGTTCCAGCGCCAGGCGCGCCCGCGCGGCAGCGGCGCGGCCGCCTGAGCGGCCCCGCCGCTACAGCCCCTCGGCCCATGCGGGCGGCGCGCCGTCGACGCCCGCGAGCGCGCCGACCAGCGCGCCGATCTTCAGCGAACACTGCCGCGACGGCGGGTAGACCAGCGACACCGGCATCGGCCGGCGCACGCAGTCCTCGAACAGCGGCACGAGCTGCCCGCGCCGGAGCGCGTCGTCGACCATGAAGGCGGGCACGTGCGCGATGCCGTGCCCGAGCAGCGCGGCCTGCGCGAGCGCGTCGCCGATGTCGAAGGTCAGGTTGCCGCGCACCGCGAAACGCCGGAGCCGCCCGTCGATCCGGAACTGCCAGTCCACCGGCTTGCCCGTGCGCGCGTTGCGCACCACGATGCAGTTGTGCGCCTCCAGCGCGTCGGGATGCGCGGGCGTGCCGCGCCGTTTCAGATACGCGGGCGCGGCCACCGTGACCCAGCGCAGCGCCGTGAGCGGCCGCGCGATGATCCGCGCATCCTGCACCGCCCCGAGCCGGATCGCCGCGTCATACCCTTCCTCGGTCAGGTCGACCACCCGGTCCGTCATCGACACCTCGACCTGCAGATCCGGATAGCGCGCGGTCAGGCCCGCGATCACGGGCAACAGCACGATGCGGCCGAGCGCGAGCGGCGTCGTGATCTTGAGCGGGCCGGACGGCGCGCAGCGGCGATCGACCAGCAGCTGCTCGGCCGCGTCGAATTCGACCAGCAACGGTGCGCAGCGCTCGTAGAACAGCTGGCCGTCGGGCGTGAGGCTCACGCTGCGCGTGGTCCGATGCAGGAGCCGCACGCCCAGCTCGGTCTCGAACCGCCCGATCGCGCGCGACAGCCCCGACTGGGTGAGCGCGAGCGCGGCGGCCGCCGCCGTGAAACTGCGCGTCTCCGCGACCTTGACCAGCATGCGCACCGCATTCAGGTCCATCGTTCGCCATCCATGATTTTTCTCATTACTGAAAGCAACAAGCAGCCATTTATCAGCATGAAAGCATAGATCAGACTGGCGGCTCCGTACACTTCCCCTTTCGATCATGACGGCCTGCGCCACGCTTCCCGCCCACTCCTCCCGCCGCACCGCCTGGATGCTCGCGCTGCTCGCGCTCGCGCAGCTGATCATCGCGCTCGACGCCACCATCGTGTTCGTCGCGCTCCCCGCGATCGGCGCGGCGCTGCGGTTTTCCGCGCAACAGCTGCAATGGGTGATCAGCGCCTATACGGTCGCCTTCGGCGGCGCGCTGCTGCTCGGCGGCCGCGCGACCGACCTGCTCGGCCGCCGCCGCATGTACGTGCTCGGCCAGGCGCTCTATGCGCTGTCGTCGCTCGCGGCCGGCCTCGCGCCGACGAGCGGCGCGCTGATCGCCGCGCGCGCGGCGCAGGGGCTCGGCGGCGCCTTCCTGTTCCCCGCGACGCTCGCGCTGATCAACACGCACTTCGCCGAGGGCCCGGCGCGCAACCGCGCGCTCGCGATCTGGAGCGCGGCGTCGGCGGCGGGCCTCGCGCTCGGCGCGCTGCTCGGCGGCGTGCTGACCGAGGGCTTCGGCTGGCAGGCGATCTTCTTCGCCTGCGCGCCGCTGTCGGGCGCGGCGGCGCTCGCCGCGGGCGCGCTGATCCCGCGCGACGCGCCGCGCGAACGCGCGCGCCGCTTCGATCTCGCGGGCGCGCTGACGGTCACGTCGGGCGCGACCCTGCTCGTGTTCGGGCTGGTGCAGGGACCGGACGGCGGCTTTCTCGCGCCGCCCGTGCCGGCCGCGCTGGCCGGCGCGGTCGCGCTGCTCGCGCTGTTCGTGGTGATCGAGCTTCGCGGCCGCGATCCGCTGATGCCGCTGCACCTGCTGCGCAACCCGAACCTGCGCGCCGCGATGGTGCTGACCTGCGTGTTCATGAGCAGCTTCGGCGCGCAGTACTACTTCCTCGCGCTCTACTACCAGCAGGTGTACGGCTACAGCGTGCTGCAGACCGGCCTCGCCTACCTGCCGGCCACGCTCCTGTGCACCGTCGGGATCCATCTGTCGACGCGGCTGCTGCCGCGCCTCGGCGCCCGCGCGACGCTCGCCGCCGGGCTCGCGCTCGGCGCGCTGGGACTCGGCTGGATCGTGGCGGCGCTGCCGGCCGGACGCGGCTTCGCGCTGCTCCTGCCCGGCATCGCGATCCTGAGCGTCGGCCAGGGCATCACCTGGACCGCGATGTGGATCACCGCCGCGAGCGGCGTGGCGCCGCGCGAGCAAGGCGTCGCGTCGGGCATGGCGTCGACCGCCCAGCAGATCGGCAGCGCGCTCGGGCTCGCCGCGCTGGTCGCGCTCGCCAACCACGGCACGCTCGGCAGGCACGGCGCGGCGCTCGCGCTCGCGACCGAGCAGGGCCTGCGCGCGGCGCTCGCCGGCACCGCGCTCGTCGCGCTCAGCGGCGTGCTGGTGGCGCTGCGGATCCGGCGGACGGCCGCCGCGCCGACGCAGCCGCTGCACGTCGGCTGACGCGCGGGCGGCTTCGCGCCTGCGTCAACCGCGGCGCGACAGCTCCTGCTCGAGCGCCGCCACGCCGGCGGGCAGATCCACCGGCACTTTCAGGTCGACCATGGTGCGGCCGAACGCATGCAGCGTGCGGAACAGGTTGTGCTCGCGGCACTGCTCGCCCATCTGGCCGATCCGCACGATCGGCAAGCCGAACGAGCCCGAGATCTCGACCTGGTGATGCTTCGAGATGTGCCCGCAGATCAGGCCGGGCGTGAGCCCCTCGGGCACCTCGATGCCGACCACCGAGTTCAGGCGGCAGGACTCGGGCGCGTACAGCGCGAGCCCCATCGCCGCCACGCCCGCCTGCAGCGCCGCCGAACAGCGCTGGTGGCGCGCGTAGCGGTTCTCCAGCGTTTCCGCGCAGACGAGCCGCAGCGCCTCGTGCAGCGCCAACACGCCCGACACCGGCGCCGTGTAGTGGTAGCCGGCGTTGTGCCAGAAATTCTCGGCGAGCGACATGTCGAGACACCAGTGCGCGTTCGGCTCCGGGCGGCTCTTCATGCGCTCCCACGCGGCGTCGGAAAACGCGATCAGCGACACCCCCGGAATCGACGACAGGCCCTTCTGGCCGCCGGTGATCACGGCGTCGATGCCCCACGCGTCCATGTCGAGCGGCATGGTCGACAGCGTGCACACCGCGTCGACCACCACCAGCGCGCCGGAGGCCTTCGCGAGCGCCGCGACGTCCTTCAGGTCGCGGTTCCAGACCGTATTCGAGGTTTCGCCGTGCACGATCGTGACGATTTCGGGACGCTCGCGCGCGATCGCCAACGCGATCTCGTCGAGGCTCGCGACGCTGCGATCGGGCACCTCCAGGTAGGCGACCTCGGCGCCGACCCGCGTCGCCATCTCGCCCATCCGCGCGCTGAAGAAGCCATTGCGGATCGACAGCACGCGCGTGCCGCGCCACGCCAGGTTCGAGATCGCCATCTCCATCGCGGCGGAACCGGGCCCGGCGACGCCCAGCACCCATTTGGTGCGGGTCTGGAACACGTAGCGCGCCATCTCCTTCACCTGCTCGATCACCTTGGCCATGGTCGCGCCGAGGTGGTTGATCACGATCGTGTTGGCCTTGGCGACCGCGGCGGGGATCGGCACGGGGCCGGCGCCCATCATCAGCAGCGGTTCTTCGGGCAGGATCGCGTCGAGCGACACGACGACGGGACACGGAATCGGCGAGTAATCGGTGGACATGGGGCGCAGCGGAACGGGTTGGACGGGCCGCGCGGGCGGCGGCGAAGTGATCGATCATTCCCGGAACCGCCCGAATGCGCAAGCCCCGGCGCGCGCGGCGGTGCGGCCGCGCACGCCGGGCCGCGCGCCGCGCATAAGCCAAACCCATTCGCCGGACATTTCCGATTCCCGATAAGCGATCCGGATCCGGTTTCACGCGCGGCAAATGCGCTTCCCGGTCGGAAATTCCGCTCGCGCCGTGCGCCCGACGCCGCGCAAATTCGATTGCCCGGCCTCAAACAAATAATTCATCAAGCTGACAAACATCAATCATACGGTGCAGTGCAGCAATTCCGCTGCGCGCCCAAAAAATCAATCATGCGTTCCGCCATCCGCAATGCCTTCGACCTTCTCACGCTAAACTCGATGCACATGCACGCATACAATAAAACAAAATCTTCTTTTTGTTCATCAACTTACATAAAAATAAAAGAAAAATGAACAAAATTGTACGTGAGGCGCACCATTAGAATCTCGCGAATTTCCATGGGTGTCGGGAAAAAATCCTCCCCTCCGCCGACGCGCGGATCTTGCTGTTTCACTCCGCGCCGGGTTTATTTCCCGATACCCTGATGAAGTATGCAGTTGACTAGTCCCACCGCCTTATTGAACAATTTGCCCGGCAATCGATATTTCGAATTAAGGCGGTGCCGGCGTTGATCCGACAGCGGCGGCCTGCCTTATGGCAGGAGCAGTAAAGCAGGGCAGTAAAACACTACATAATCATTCAAACGGGCCGAAACCAAATGAACCAAATTCAAACCATGCGGGTGTTCGTGTGCGTCGCCGAACTGCAAAGCTTCCGGCGCGCCGCGCGCAAGCTGGGCGTCTCGAACGCACTCGTCACCCGCTCGATCGCAATGCTCGAGGCGCACCTGAACACGCGTCTCATCCATCGCACGACGCGCAATCTCGCGCTGACGGAAGCCGGCACGCGGTATCTCGACGGCTGCCGGGCGCTCTTGGAGGAATTCGATCATCTCGAAGCATCGGTCGCGCACGCGGTGCGGGAGCCGGTCGGCACCTTGCGGGTCGTGATCTCCGGCTCGCTATGTCCGGTCAAGGTCACCCCGCTCGTCGACAGCTTCCGTCGCCAATATCCGAAAGTCACGGTGCAGCTGACGATCGCCGAAGGGCCGGTCGACGTGCTCGACGCCGGCTATGACGTCGGCATCGTGACCGGCAGCCGCCTCGACGGCAATCCGGCGCTGATCGGCCACGCACTCGCGCCGAACACGCTGGCCCTGTGCGCGTCGCCCGACTACGTCACGCGCCACGGCGAGCCGCATCGCCCGGACGACCTGTCGCGCCACACCTTCATCACGCTGTCGGCCGACCAGCACCGCACCAACTGGCGCCTCTCCGACCCCGAGCACTTCACCCACCTGGTGTCGCTGCACCCGACCTACACGGTCAACAGCAACTGGATGGTGCGGGCGGCCGCGCTGGCCGGCACCGGCGTCGCGCTGCTGCCGGAGAGCTTCATCGCCGAGGCGCTGGAAAGCGGCGAGCTGGTGCGGATCCTCGGCGAATTCCGGGTCGACGACCCCGACACCCAGCTGTCGATCGTCTACCCGAACCGCCAGTTCCTGCCGGCGCGCACGCGCAGCTTCGTCGAACACGCGCTCTACCACTTCGGCGGCCAGAAGCTCGAGGCGAACGGCCACTTCGCGTTCATGCGCGAATCGGGCGCGGTCGAGCGGCCGGAGATCGTCACCGGCCTGCAATAAGCGGCCTGCGTTACACTGCGCGCACCACCCGCAGGAGAAAGGCCGTGCGCGTCATCGTGTTCAGCAGCCGTCAGTACGACGTCGATTCGTTCAACCTGGCCAATCGACCGTTCGGCTATCGGCTGCATTTCCAGCCGTCGCACCTCGACGCCGAGACGGCGATCCTGGCGCACGGCTACGACGTGGTGTGCCCGTTCGTCAACGACTCGCTCGACGCCAACGTGCTCGCACGGCTCGCGGACGGCGGCACCCGCCTGATCGCGCTGCGCTCGGCCGGCTACAACCACGTCGACCTCGCGGCGGCCGAGCGTCTCGGCCTCGCCGTCGTGCGCGTGCCCGCCTACTCGCCCCATGCCGTCGCCGAACACGCGGTCGCGCTGATCCTCGCGCTCAACCGGCGGCTGCCGCGCGCCGTCGCGCGCACCCGCGACGGCGATTTCTCGCTCGACGGCCTGCTCGGCTTCGACCTGCACGGCAGGACCGTCGGCGTGATCGGCGCCGGGCTGATCGGCTGCGTGTTCGCGCGCATCATGGCGGGCTTCGGGATGCGCGTGCTCGTGCACTCGCTGCCGCCGTACGACGACGCGCTGATCGCGCTCGGCGCGCACTATGTCGAACGCGACGTCCTGCTCGCGGAATCCGACATCGTGAGCCTGCACTGCCCGCTGCTGCCGTCGACGCGCCACCTGATCAACGCCGGCACGCTGGCCCAGATGAAGCGCGGCGCGATGCTGATCAACACCGGGCGCGGCGGCCTCGTCGACGCGCACGCGCTGATCGGCGCGCTCAAGAGCGGCCAGCTCGGCCATCTCGGGCTCGACGTCTATGAGGAAGAAGGCGGGCTGTTCTTCGAGGACCACTCCGACGAGCCCTTGCAGGACGACGTGCTCGCGCGGCTCCTGACCTTCCCCAACGTGATCGTCACCTCGCACCAGGCGTTCTTCACGCGCGAGGCGCTGGCCGAGATCGCACAGACCACGCTCGACAACATCCGCGCATGGAGCGAGGGTGCGCCGCGCAACCTCGTGCTGCCCAGCCACGCGTGAGCCCGCGCCCGGACCTCGACGCCTGAGCGTCCGGGCCCGCCCCCGCGCCGGTCTGCTATCGTGGCGGATCTTGCCGCCACCCGTTTCCAGCCGCCGTCCCCATGCGTTTCGACGAACCCGCGATCGCCGCCGTCTACCGCGCGATCTTCGAGCGGCGCGACATGCGCCATTTCACCCCGGCCCCGATCGACCCCGCCGTGCTGGCCCGCCTGCTGCGCGCGGCGCACCACGCGCCGAGCGTCGGCTTCATGCAGCCGTGGCGCTTCATCCGGGTCACCGCCCCCGCGCTGCGCGAGCGGATCCACGCGCTCGTCGAGGCCGAGCGCCGCGCCACCGCCGATGCGCTCGGCGAGCGCCACGACGAATTCATGCGGCTCAAGGTCGAAGGCGTGCGCGAATGCGGCGAGCTGCTCGTCGTCGCCCTCGCCGACCGGCGCGAAGCACATGTGTTCGGCCGCCGCACGCTGCCGGAAATGGATCTCGCGTCGGCCGCCTGCGCGATCCAGAACATGTGGCTCGCCGCGCGCGCCGAGGGGCTCGGCATGGGCTGGGTGTCGCTGTTCGACGTCGACGCGCTGCGCGCGCTGCTCGCGATGCCCGCCGGCGCGAAGCCGATCGCCGTGTTGTGCCTCGGCCACGTCGACGCGTTCTACGCGAAACCGATGCTCGAGGAGACCCGCTGGGCCGCCCGCCTGCCGCTCGAAGCCTGCCTGTTCGAGAACGCCTGGGACGGCGCGCCCACCCCGCCGCCCGGCGACTGATCCAACCCCTTATCAGCGCCCTGCATCCGGGTTTTTACTGAGCTAGAATCGCGGCTGTCCTGCCCGCGCGCCGCATCCCGCCGCCCGTGACGGCGGCGGCGCTCCTGCTCCCACACCGCGATGCCCCTGCCTCTCCTCGCCCTTGCCGTTGCCGCCTTTGGTATCGGTACCACCGAATTTGTCGTGATGGGCCTGCTGCCCAATGTCGCGCGCGATCTCGGCGTGTCGATCCCCGCCGCGGGGATGCTGGTGTCCGGCTACGCGCTCGGCGTGACGATCGGCGCGCCGATTCTCGCGGTCGCGACCGCGAAGATGCCCCGCAAGCGCGCGCTGATGGGGCTGATCGGCCTGTTCATCGTCGGCAACCTGCTGTGCGCGCTCGCGCCCGGCTACGCGGTGCTGATGGCCGCGCGGGTCGTCACCGCGTTCTGCCACGGCGCGTTCTTCGGCATCGGCTCGGTGGTCGCGAGCAGCCTCGTCGCGCCGAACCGGCGCGCGCAGGCGATCGCGCTGATGTTCACGGGCCTCACGCTCGCCAACGTGCTCGGCGTGCCGCTCGGCACCGCGCTGGGGCAGGCGTTCGGCTGGCGCTCGACCTTCTGGGCGGTGACCGGCATCGGCGTGCTCGCCGCGGCGGCGCTCGCGGTCTGCCTGCCGAAGCAGCTGGAGATGCCCGGCACCAGCATCACGCGCGAATTCAGCGTGCTGAAGAACCCGCAGGTGCTGATGGTGCTCGGCATCAGCGTGCTCGCGTCGGCGAGCCTGTTCTCCGTGTTCACCTACATCACGCCGATCCTCGAGGACGTGACGGGCTTCACGCCGCACCAGGTCACGCTCGTGCTGCTGCTGTTCGGCGTCGGCCTCACCATCGGCGGCACCGCGGGCGGCAAGCTGGCCGACTGGCGGCGCATGCCGTCGCTGCTCGCGACGCTCGCGCTGATCGGCGTCGTGCTCGCGCTGTTCTCGGCGACGATGCGCGAGCCGTACGCCGCGCTCGCGACGATCTTCGTGTGGGGCGTGCTCGCCTTCGCGATCGTGCCGCCGCTGCAGATCCTGATCGTCGACCGCGCGAGCCATGCGCCGAATCTCGCATCGACGCTCAATCAGGGCGCGTTCAACCTCGGCAATGCGACGGGCGCCTGGCTCGGCGGCATGGCGATCGGTTCCGGCGTGCCGCTCGGGCAGCTGCCGTGGCTCGGCGCCGCGATCGCCGTCGCGGCGCTCGCGCTCACGGCGTGGTCCGCGTCGCTCGAACGGCGGCCGGTGGCGGGCTCGACCGGCGCGGCATAAGCCCGGGCATCGCCCCGGGGCGCGCCCGCGGGCCGCCCCGCTCCGCCGGGCCTGACCCGCGTCATCCATCGGCCACGCCGATACTTCCCTGTTTGTTTTGGCCCGAACGGCCGGTGTAGCATCACGCCCGATGAAAACCGTCCTCACCCGCGACTTCCTCGCGTTGATCCTCAGCGTCGCCGTGGTCGGCCTCGGCACCGGCGCCACCCTCCCGCTCACCGCGCTCGCGCTGAACCAAGCCGGCCACGGCACCGACGTGATCGGCCTCCTGACCGCCGCGCAGGCGGGCGGCGGGCTCCTGATCGTGCCGTTCGTGTCGCGCATCACCGGCCGCTTCGGCGCGCGCCAGATGATCGTCGCCTCGGTGCTGCTGCTGTCGGCCGCCACCGTGCTGATGCAGTTCACCACGAACCTGGTGGCGTGGAGCCTGCTGCGCGTGCTGTGCGGCGCCGCGCTGATCCTGCTGTTCACGATCGGCGAGGCATGGGTGAACCAGCTCGCGAACGACGCGACGCGCGGCCGCGTGGTCGCGATCTATGCGACCACCTTCACGCTGTTCCAGATGACGGGCCCGGTGCTGGTCAGCCAGATCGCGGACTGGACGGCCGGCCGCTTCGCGCTGTGCGGCGCGCTGTTCCTGCTCGCGCTGCCGTCGCTCGCCTCGATCCGCCGCGCGCCGCTCACCGACGGGCCCCACCAGGAACAGCACGATCACTGGCGCCGCGTGATGCCGATGATGCCCGCGCTGATCATCGGCACCGCGTTCTTCGCGCTGTTCGATACGCTGGCGCTGTCGCTCCTGCCGATCTACGCGATGGACCACGGCGTCACGGGCGCGGCCGCGGTGCTGTTCGCGTCGATCATGCTGTTCGGCGACACCGCGATGCAATTCCCGATCGGCTGGCTCGCGGACCGGCTCGGCCGCGAGCGCGTGCATCTCGGCGCGGGCGTCGTGGTGCTCGCGCTGATGCCGTTCCTGCCGCTCGTGGTCGCGACGCCGTGGCTGTGCTGGCCGCTGCTGTTCGTGCTCGGCGCGGCGGCGGGCGCGATCTACACGCTGTCGCTCGTCGCCTGCGGCGAGCGCTTCCGCGGCGCGGCGCTCGTCACCGCCAGCTCGCTGGTGTCGGCGTCGTGGAGCGCCGCGAGCTTCGGCGGCCCGCTGCTCGCGGGCGCGCTGATGGAACGCTGGGGCAGCAATTCGATGGTCGGCGTGCTGGTCGCCGGCGTCCTCGTGTTCCTCGCGGCCGCGCTGTGGGAGCGGCGCGCGCTGCCGCAGGGCGACCTGCGCGCCGGATCGTAGAACGCCGCGCGCCGTTCTCGGCGCGCAGCGAAACGGCGGCCGCGCAAGGGCCGCCGTTTCGCTGCGGCCCCGGCATGGCGCCGGGGCCCCGCGCGTCAGCCGTGCGCCAACGCGGGCAGGATCTTCCCCGCGCAGACGCCGAACCCGACCCGGTAGCCCTCGCCCTGGCACCAGCCCGCGAGCGTGAGCTCGTCGCCGTCCTCGATGAACGCGCGCGCGCCGCCGCCGTCCAGCGCAACCGGCTCCTTGCCGTTCCAGGTCAGTTCCAGCAGGCTGCCGAACGAATCCCGGGTCGGCCCGCTGATCGTGCCCGAACCCATCAGGTCGCCCACCCGCGTGTTGCAGCCCGACACCGTGTGGTGCGCGAGCTGCTGCGCCATCGTCCAATACATGTGCTTGAAGTTGGTGCGCGCGATCGTCGTCGCGACGGACGCGCCCTCGGCGCGCAGGCGCACTTCGAGATCGATATCGAAACCGTGCGCGCCCGCGTGGCGCAGGTAGCCGAGCGGCTCCGGCTGCTGCGTGGGCTGCGCGACGCGGAACGGCTCGAGCGCGTCGAGCGTGACGATCCACGGCGAGATCGTGGTCGCGAAGGTCTTCGCGTTGAACGGCCCGAGCGGCACGTATTCCCACTGCTGGATGTCGCGCGCGCTCCAGTCGTTGAGCAGCACCATGCCGAAGATGTGCGACTCCGCGTCCTCGCACGCGATCGGCTCGCCGAGCGCGTTGCCGCGTCCGACGATGAAGCCCGTCTCCAGCTCGATGTCGAGCTTGCGGCACGCGCCAAACTGCGGACGCTCCGCATCCGGCAGCTTGAGCTGGCCGTTCGGCCGGCGCACCGGCGTGCCGCTCACCACCACCGACGACGCGCGGCCGTTGTAGCCGATCGGCATCTCCGACCAGTTCGGCAGCAGCGCATTCTTGGGATCGCGGAACATCGAGCCGACATTGGTCGCGTGTTCCTTCGACGAATAGAAATCGGTGTAGCCCGGGATCTCGACGGGCAGATGCAGCGTCGCGTCGCGCTGCGCCACGAGCACCCGCGCGCGCAGCGCGGCGTCGTCGCGCAGGCGCGCGTGCGCCGCCTCGAACAGCGTGCTCAATTGCACCCGCACGCCGCGCCAGACCTCGCGCCCGAGCGCGATGAAGCCGTTCAGCGCGGCGCGCTCGAACACGTCGCGCGGCGCGCCCTCCGGCAGGTCAAGCAGGCCCGCGCGCTGCAGCGCCGCGAGATCGATGATCATGTCGCCGAGCGCGACGCCCGCGCGCGGCGCGGGATGGCGCGCATCGCTGAACGCGCCGAACGGCAGGTTCTGGATCGGAAAATCGCAGTCGACCTCATTGGCCGACTGCAGCCAGCTCTTGCGCGCGGGATCGAGGGTCGCGCGCAGTTCGGGGGTCAAGCTCATCGTTGCTCCGGATTGAAGTATTTGCGGATGCCCTGCCAGCACTCGAAGTAGTTCAGCTGCCGCTGCGCCGAATCGAGCGCGTGGCGGGTCGGACGGATCAGCGTGCGGGTCTCGAACATGAACGCCATCGTGTGATCGACCTTGTGCGGCCGGGTCGTGTCGGCGGCGGACGCCTTCTCGAACGATTCGGCATCCGGCCCGTGGCCCGACATGCAGTTGTGCAGGCTCGCGCCGCCGGGCACGAAACCGCCCGCCTTCGCGTCGTAGGCGCCGTGCACGAGGCCCATGAACTCGCTCGCGACGTTGCGATGGAACCAGGGCGGACGGAACGTATCCTCGGCCGCGAGCCAGCGCGGCGGGAAGATCACGAAGTCAATGGTGTCGACGCCCGGCGTGTCGCTTTGCGACTGCAGCACGAGGAAGATCGACGGATCGGGATGGTCGTAGCTGATCGTGCCGATCGTGTTGAACACGCGCAGGTCGTACTTGCAGGGCGCGTAGTTGCCGTGCCACGCGACCACGTCGAACGGCGAATGGCCCAGCTCCGCGCGCCACAGCACGCCGTTCAGCTTCGCGACCAGCTCGAACGTCCCTTCGCGGTCCTCGTAGGCCGCGACCGGCGTGAGGAAGTCGCGCGGGTTCGCGAGCCCGTTCGCGCCGATCGGGCCGAGATCCGGCAGGCGCAGCAAGGCGCCGAAGTTCTCGCAGATATAGCCGCGCGCCTCGCCGTCCGGCAGCGACACCGCGAAGCGCACGCCGCGCGGGATCACCGCGATCTCGCACGGCTCGACGTCGAGGCGGCCGAACTCCGTCATGATGAACAGGCGCCCCTGCTGCGGGACGATCAGCAGCTCGCCGTCCGCGTTGTAGAAAAAGCGATCCTCCATCGAACGGTTCGCCGCATACAGGTGGATCGCGCAGCCGTTCATCGCCGCGGCCGAGCCGGTGCCGCCCATCGTCACCCAGCTGTCGATGAAGTCGGTCGGCGCGCTCGGCATCGGCATCGGATCCCAGCGCAGCTGGTTCGGCGGCGTCGGCGGCACGTCGGCCGAATCCGCGAAATCGCCGACGATGCGGTGCGCGCCTTCCAACCGCTCGAACGGCCGGTGCATCGAGGCCGGCCGGATCCGGTACAGCCAGGCGCGGCGGTTGTGGCCGCGCGGCGCGGTGAAGGCCGTGCCGGACAGCTGCTCCGCATAGAGGCCGTACGGCGCGCGCTGCGGCGAGTTGCGGCCCTGCGGCAACGCGCCCGGCAGCGCCTCGGTCGCGAACTCGTTGGCGAAGCCGCTCTGGTAGCCGGCCGCGCAGGGTGTCGAAAGGTCAAGCGTCATGGTTGTCGTTCTCCATCATCATTCTCAAGCGGCGCGCGGCGTCTGCCCGCCGCGCCGCCGCGTCACGCCCGCGAGGCCCAGCACGAACAGCGCCGACCCCAGCACCGGCAGCGCGGCCGCGTGGAACAGGGCGCCGTTCGACCAGTTGAGCGCAATCAGTTGTCCGCCGACGAGCGGCCCGAGCACCGAGCCGATCCGGCCGATGCCGAGGCTCCAGCCGATGCCGGTCGAGCGCAGCGCGGTCGGGTAGTACTGGCCCGCGAGCGCGTTCACGGCCGGCTGGCCGCCCACCACGCAGAAGCCGCCGACGAACACCGCCGCCAGCAGCCACGGCAGCGAGCCCGCGACCGTGCCGATCAGCCCGACCGACAGCGCCGCGCACGCGAAGCAGGCGAACAGCACGCGCACGAAGCCGTGGCGCTCGATGAACCAGCCGAGCGACAGCGTGCCGATCACGCCGCCCGTCTGCAGCACGGTGCCGACGATCACCGCGACGCCCGGCGTGTAGCCGGCGTCGCGCATCACGGTCGGCAGCCAGTTCGACAGGAAGTACAGGTCGATCAGGTTCATGAAGCTGATCGACCACAGCAGCAGCGTGACGGGCAGCCGGCCCGCGCGGAACAGCTCCGCCACGGGCGCGCCCGCCGCCGCCGTCTCGCGCGCGACGAGCCGCGTGCCGGCGTCGAGCGCGAGGCCCGGCGCGAACGCGGCGAGCCACTGGCGCGCCTGCGCGTCGCGCCCCTTCAGCACGAGGAACTGCAGCGATTCGGGCAGGCGCGCGAGCATCACGAGCGCGAGCACGAGCGGCACCGCGCCGCCGACCACGAACACCGCGCGCCAGCCGAACGCCGGGATCAGCGCGGCGCTGACGAAGCCGCCGAGCGCCGCGCCGACCGTGAAGCCGCACGACACGATCATCATCCGCTTCACGCGATGCGCTGCGGGGCTGAACTCGCCGACGAGCGCCATCGCATTCGGCATGATGCAGCCGAGCCCGAGCCCCGTGACGAAGCGCAGCGCGATCAGCGCGGGAATCGTCGACACGAACGGCGTCGCGAGCATGCTCAGCGCGAAGAACAGCGTCGAACCGATCAGCACCGGGCGCCGGCCGATCCGGTCGGCCAGCACCGACAGTCCGAGCGCGCCGAGCAGCATGCCGAACAGGCTCGCGCTGAACACCGGGCCGAGCGCCTGCTTCGGCACGCCCCATTCGGCGATCACGCTGGGCGCGACGTAGCCCATCGCCTGCGCGTCGAAGCCGTCGATCACGAGACACAGCCCGCACAGCGCGAGCAGCATCCAGTGGAACACCGGGCGATCGGTCTCGTCGATCACGCGCTCGATCTCGAGCACGCGCGCGGTCGCGGCCGGCGCGCTCATCGCGGCGTCTCCGCAGCGGGCGCGACGCGCGCCGCGCCGGCGCGCGCGAGCGCCATCGCCTCGCGCAGCACCGTCAGGTCGCCGACCTGGTTCGCGAGCAGCAGGATCAGCTTCGCATTGACGAGCTGGCTCTCGCTGTCCGACAGGTCGCGGTGCATGTCGATCAGCGCTTCATAGAACGCGTCGGGATCCGGCAAACGCGAACGGGTGTCGAGGGGCATCGAAGGTCTCCGCTTCATGGGGATGCGTGTGGCAAGGGCGCGCGCATCGGTTTCACGCGGCGCAGATCGCGCGCGCCAGCGCGGCGCGCACCGCGCCCGCGTCGAGCGCGCGCAGGCGCGCACAGACGTGCTGGTCCGGCCGCAGCAGATAGAAGGTGCCGGGCCGCGCGTCGTAGCGCCGCGCGGCGAGGCCGTCGAGATCCTCGAGCACGTCGACGCCGTCGGCCGTCCCGCCCTCGCCCGCCGGCACCACCAGCACCGGCGCGATCGGCAGCGCATGGCCGCGCAGCGCGTCGACGAGTGCCGGCGCATCGGCCAGCGCGCCGAACAGCAGGCCCGTGAAGCCGTCGCCGAGATGGCGCAGCAGCCAGGCGTCGCCGTGCGCCGCGCGCACCGGCGCGTCGGCCGCCGCCGCGCCCGGGACGAGCGGCCCCGCGAACGCGTCGCCGGGCCGATCGGCCGTGTTGAGCGGCGAATCCGCGAGCACGGCCGGCACCGACAGGCGTCCGCTGTTGACGAGCCGGCGCGCGAATTCGCAGTCGCGCGCGAGCGTCAGCGTCGCGTCGCGGAACACGCGCGAGATCGCGCTCTTCGGCGTGATGAAATCGGTCGCGCGGGTCGAATGGCGGATGTTCTCGTCGGCCGCGTACTCGCGCTCGCTCGCGTAGCTGTCGAGCAGCCGCTCGGGTGCGCGGCCGTCCAATACCAGCGCGAGCTTCCAGCCGAGGTTGTCGGCATCCTGCACGCCACTGTTCGCGCCGCGTGCGCCGAACGGCGACACGCCGTGCGCCGCATCGCCCGCGAACAGCACGCGGCCGTGGCGGAAATGCGCGATGCGCTGGCAGCGGAACGTATAGACGCTCACCCATTCGAGCGTGAAATCGACGTCCGGCCCGAGCAGCGCGCGCACCCGCGGGATCACCCGCTCCGGCTGCTTCTCGGCGACCGGATCGGCGTCCCAGCCGAGCTGGAAATCGATGCGCCACAGGTTGTCGGGCTGGCGGTGCAGCAACACCGACTGGTTCGGGTGGAACGGCGGGTCGAACCAGAACCAGCGTTCGGCCGGAAACGGCGCGTTCATGCGCACGTCCGCGATCAGGAAACGGTCCTTGAAGGTGCGGCCGGCGCTGTCGAGGCCGAGCATCGCGCGCAGCGCGCTGCGCGCGCCGTCCGCCGCGACCACGTAGCGCGCGCGCAGCGTGCGCGGGCCGTCGGGCGTGTCGACCGCGACTTCGACGCCATCGGCCGTCTGCGCGAGCCCCGTGACCTTGTGCCGCCAGCACAGCGCGAGATCGGGCAGCTCGGCCGCGCGCTCGGCCAGGTAGCCCTCGACGTAGTACTGCTGCAGGTTGATGAACGCGGGCCGCGCATGGCCCGGCTCCGGCAGCAGGTCGAACGCGTAGATCAGCGCGTCGCGCAGGAACACCTTGCCGACCTGCCAGCGCACGCCCTTCTCGACGAAGCGCTCGCCGCAGCCGAGGCGGTCGAAGATCTCGAGCGTGCGTTTCGCGAAGCAGATCGCGCGCGAGCCGCTCGACAGCGTGTCGTCGTCGTCGAGCAGCACGACGGGCACGCGCTGGCGCGCGAGGTCGATCGCCGCGGCGAGCCCGACCGGGCCCGCGCCGACGACGATCACCGGCAGCGGCGCGGCCGCCGCGTCGCGGGAGGCCGCGCACGGGCGGTATGCGAACTTCAGCGTCTGGTAGTCGATGCTCATGATCGCCGCCGCGCCGCTCAGCCTTCGAGCGTCTGCCACATCTCGCGATCGCGCTCCGCGGTCCAGATGCGCGGGTCGGGATAGCCGGTCGCCTCGTCGTAGGCGCGGGTCACGTCGAACGGCATGCAGTGATCGAAGATCACCCAGTCGCCGAAGCCCGGCTTCAGCGCCGCGAACGTGTCCTTGTAGATCGCATTGAGATCGCGCCCCTCGGCCGCGCCCGCCTTCACGCGCACGTACAGCTCGCTCACGAACGCGCGCGTGCCGGCGAGCCCGTCCGCCACTTCCTGCGGCGTCTTGAGCGCCGCGCCGCGGCCCGGCACGAGCTTCTCCGGGCGCAGCGCCGCGATCGCGTCGAGCGTGTGCGGCCAGTCCTGGAAGTAGGCGTCGCCCGCGTACGGCGTCGCGCCGTACTCGACCAGATCGCCCGACAGCAGCACCTTCTCCTGCGGCAGCCAGACGACCGTGTCGCCCTTGGTGTGGCCGCGCCCGAGCTGCATGATGCGGACCTCGAGCTTGCCGAGCCACAGCGTCATCTCGCCGCGGAACGTCAGCGTCGGCCAGGTCAGCCCGGGCACCGACTCGACCGAGCGGAACAGGCGCGGAAAGCGCCCGATCTCGCTCTTCATGTCGGCCTCGCCGCGCTCCACGATCAGGTCGCGGGTGTCCTGGCTCGCGATCACGTGGTCCGCGCCGTACGCGGACGCGCCCAGCACCCGCACCGCGTGATAGTGCGTGAGCAGCACGTACTTGATCGGCTTGTCGGTGACCTCGCGGATCCGGCGGATCACGTCCTGCGCCATCACGGGCGTCGCCTGCGTATCGGCGACCAGCACCGCGTCGTCGCCGATGATGATCCCGGTGTTCGGGTCGCCCTCCGCGGTATAGGCGTAGGCATGCTCGGAGAGGCGCTCGAACGTCACCTTCTTCTCCGCCAGGTCCGCCTGCGATGCAAATTTCTTCTCGACCGCCATGTCTCGCTCCTTGCTCCGTATTGAGGGGAAATGCCGTGACGACGTGGCGCGCCGCGCCGTCCGCGTACTGATCTACGACAAGTGCCGGAATTTACGCATGGTAAAACGAATTACGATTAGTGAAATCAACGTATACCCTGAGCGACGAAGGCCGACCCCGATATCCTTATCAGCAATTCGCCGAGCCGTTCCCGATTGGCGCTGCTAATATCAGTAATACGGCGGCCACTTCGGTCGCCTTTCTTCCATCCGGAGTCCATGATCGCGCCCACCATTCCCGAGCTGGTCGCCCGCGCCGGCGCGCTGCCGTTCCTGCGCGAACACCTCGCGCTCGACGACGGGGCCCGGGTCGCATGCGCCCGGCTGCGCGGCCTCACACTCGACAGCGCCTACGAGCCGATCTACGACGTGACGATGCCGGGCGCGCCGCAATCGACGTCGTTGTCGGACACGATCGAGCGGTTTGGTGACGAATTGGGTTTCCAGGCGGTGACACAGGTGGGCGGCGCACCGTTCGATCCGTTCGACGCGGTGATCGACGACCAGTCGCTCGTCGCGCTCGACCGCCTCGCGCGCTGCCTGCACGCGATCAACTTCTTCGGCGCGCAACGCCACGGGCTGCTGTTCCTGCGCGTGCACGAGCGGCTGCTGAAGAGCGTCAAGTACGACCACGGCAAGCATTTCTCGTCGGTGCTGACGAGCTTCGGCCTGCACCCCGAGCGGATCGTGATCGAGCTGCCCGCCGTCGCGGTCGCGCACAAGACCTTCCTCGGCTACCTGACGAAGAGCTACCAGCATCACGGCTTCAAGGTCGCGGACAAGCTGCCGGACCCGGGGCGGATCCTTGCGGTCGAATCGGACATGGCGCGGCCGGACTACATCAAGATGGATGCCGCGATCGCGTTGCGCGACGGGATGGTGAAGGCATTGGTCGCCTATGCGCAGCGCGTGCACATCCCGCTGATCTTCGACCAGGTGGCCGACGAGGCGCAGTTCGAGCTGCTGCGCCAGCACGACGTGCGGCTGATGCAGGGGCCGGTGTTCTCGCATCCGGCCACGGCGACCTGAGCGGCGCGCGGTTCAACCCTCGCCGTCGTGTTTCGGCAGGTCGTCGGCGATCTCGAGCCCGGGAAAACGGCTCGCATACCAGATATGCCAGGCGGGACGCACGCGCGACGGATCGTCGAGCGTCGCGTAATTGACTTCCACTGTGCCGGGCGCGTCGTGACGCCGGAATTCGAGCTGCGTGCCGCACTCGGCGCAGAAACGGCGCATGCCCCACGCGCTCGACGGATATTCACGCGGCACGCCGCGCAGATAGACGAACGCGCCGGCCGGCACCGACGCCGAGGCGAGCAGCGCCGCGCCCGTCGTGCGCTGGCACAGGCGGCAGTGGCAAAAGCCCGCGTCGGCCGGCACGCCGGCGATCCGATAGCGGATCGCGCCGCAGGCGCAGCCGCCCTCCAGTTCTTCCCGTTCCGTCATGCCGCCTCCCACCGTTGGCCCGCGCCCGCCCACGATACCGCAACGGTTTCGCGCCGTCAGGCCGGCTGGCCGAAACGCCGGGCGAGCGCGCGCAGCTTCGGGCCGATCCGGTTGCGGAACACCGCCTCGCTCATCGACGAGGCCGGCCCGCTGCAGCTCAGGATCAGCCAGCGCCCTTCGCGCGGTTCGCGGAACGGCACCGCGGCCGCGTTCACGTCGTCGTGCCAGTCGCGAAACGAATAACAGCAGCCGGTGGCCGCGAATTCGTCGACCGCCCGCCGCGCCGCCTCGATCTGCGCGGCGGCCGCGCGCCCCCCGCCCGCCCCCTTGCGCAGCTCCGCGAACAGCGCCTCGCGCACCTCGACGGGCTGCACCGCGAGATAGGCGCGCCCCATCGAGCTGGTCAGCATCGACAGCCGCGAACCGGCCGCGAGGCCGAGCGTCAAGGCGGTCTCGCTGCGGATCGTCTCCAGATAGATCATGTCGAGGCCGTCGCGGCAGCCGAGCGACACCGCCGCGCCGATCTCGCGCGCGAGCGCGCGCAGGTGCGGCCGGGCCAGTTCGAGCGCGTCGGCGCCCGCCAGCAGCGCATAGCCGAGCGACAGCACGCCCGTGTCGAGCGCGTACTTGCCGAGCGCGTCGTCGTAGCGCAGGTAGCCGAGCACGGACAGGGTGTACGCGAGGCGGTTGACCGTCGCCTTCGGCAAGCCGGTGCGCTCGACGAAATCGCGGTTGCCGAGCATCGTCTCGCCGGGCCGGAACGCGCGCAGCAGATCGAGCCCGCGGGCCAGCGCGACGACGAACTTGCGTTCGTCGAGCGGGGTGTCGTCCATGGTCGAAAGAATCATCGGGTGCTACACTGAGTGCAATTTGCAAAACATTGTTCCGCACTGCGGAACCTCAGTCAAGCGAGGAGATGAGACGATGGCCGCTGCAAGCTTCCACTGGGACGATCCACTGCTGCTCGACCAGCAGTTGGGCGAAGACGAACGCATGGTGCGCGACGCCGCGCACGCCTACGCGCGCGACAAGCTCGCGCCGCGCGTGACCGAATCGTTCCGTCACGAGCGCACCGACGCGGCGATCTTCCGGGAGATGGGCGAAATCGGCCTGCTCGGGCCGACGATCCCCGAGCAATACGGCGGCCCGGGCCTGAACTACGTGAGCTACGGGTTGATCGCGCGCGAGGTGGAGCGCGTCGATTCGGGCTATCGCTCGATGATGTCGGTACAGTCGTCGCTCGTGATGGTGCCGATCCACGAATTCGGCTCCGAGGCGCAGAAACAGAAGTACCTGCCGAAGCTCGCGAGCGGCGAATGGATCGGCTGCTTCGGCCTGACCGAGCCGAACCACGGCTCGGATCCGGGCAGCATGGTGACGCGCGCGAAGAAGGTGCCGGGCGGCTACGCGCTGTCGGGCGCGAAGATGTGGATCACCAATTCGCCGATCGCCGACGTGTTCGTGGTGTGGGCAAAGCTGGAGGAAGACGGCCGCGACGCGATCCACGGCTTCATCCTCGAACAGGGCTGGAAGGGCCTCAGCACGCCTGCGATTCACGGCAAGGTCGGCCTGCGCACGTCGATCACGGGCGAGATCGTGCTCGACGAGGTGTTCGTGCCGGAAGAGAACCGCCTGCCGAACGTGACCGGCCTGCGCGGCCCCTTCACCTGCCTGAACTCGGCGCGCTACGGCATCGCGTGGGGCGCGCTCGGCGCGGCCGAATCCTGCTGGCACACCGCGCGCCAGTACGTGCTCGACCGCCACCAGTTCGGCCGCCCGCTCGCCGCGAACCAGTTGATCCAGAAGAAGCTCGCCGACATGCAGACCGAGATCACGCTCGGCCTGCAAGGCGTGCTGCGGCTCGGCCGCATGAAGGACGAAGGCACGGCCGCCGTCGAGATCACCTCGATCATGAAGCGCAATTCGTGCGGCAAGTCGCTCGACATCGCACGGCTCGCCCGCGACATGCTGGGCGGCAACGGCATCTCCGACGAGTTCGGCGTCGCTCGCCATCTCGTGAATCTCGAGGTGGTGAACACCTACGAGGGCACGCACGACATCCACGCGCTGATCCTCGGGCGCGCGCAGACGGGCATCCAGGCGTTCTTCTGAGCGACGCCCCGCTTCCGCATGAAAAAAGCGCCGCTGTCAGCGCTAATGCCGTTCAGTTAAGGTTCTTTCCTAGGAAGCGGACGGGATAACGAGCAGGACGGGACTTGACGGCCCGATCGCATTTGCGATCGGGCCGTTTACGTTGATGAGCAGCTTGAGGTGTGCGCGAAGTCGCCTGAGGACGGCGGGCAGCTTGGCGAAGGCAGGCGTACGCGCGGCCCACATCATTTCGTGCTGGATGAGATGGCGCGAGCGAACGAAGCTGAGTTCGCTCGGTTCGCACTTGGCCTCGAAGGCAGCGCAAGCCATTTCGCGACGAATCAGGTTGTAGGCGATCAACGCCCCCCGATTGCCTGGTAGATGCCGTCGACGGTCCGGTTGCGATCCAGCATGAAGATCGGGTGGGCGGTCAGCATCGCGCCAAACGCGAGCAGCTTGGCCCGCCGGTTACAACTCCAACCCCAAAAGAAAATGCCGTTCAGGTCTTAACTGAACGGCATTACCGGCATGCCGGGGGTTTTTCTTTCCGGACGGCGCCGCTTACTTGTTCGGCTGCGGCGTGAGACGCAGGTACGGACGCAGCGCCTTGTAGCCCTTCGGGAAGCGCTGCTTGATCTCGTCCTCGTCCTTCAGCGACGGCACGATCACGACATCGTCGCCGTCCTTCCAGTTGCCCGGCGTCGCGACCTTGTAGTTGTCGGTCAGCTGCAGCGAATCGATCACGCGTAGCACTTCGTCGAAGTTGCGGCCGGTGCTCGCCGGATAGGTGATCGTGAGGCGCACCTTCTTGTTCGGGTCGATCACGAACAGCGAACGCACGGTGAAGGTCTCGCTCGCATTCGGGTGGATCATGTCGTACAGCTGCGAGACCTTCCGGTCGCCGTCCGCGATGATCGGGAAGCCGACGCTCGCCGCCTGGGTCTCGTTGATGTCGTTGATCCAGCCCTGGTGCGACTCGACGCTGTCGACCGACAGCGCGATCGGCTTCACGTTGCGCTTCGCGAACTCGTCCTTGAGCTTCGCGGTCAGGCCCAGCTCCGTCGTGCACACGGGCGTGTAGTCCGCCGGATGCGAGAACAGCACGCCCCAGCTGTCGCCGAGCCATTCGTGGAACTTGATGCGGCCGAGGCTCGAATCCTGCTCGAAATCCGGGGCGGTGTCGCCAAGACGTAGACTCATGTTGCAGCTCCTTGATCGGTGCGTGGGCGGAATCCGCGCGCACGGCGCGCACGGGGAATAGTCGAGCTTACGGGAACCTGCGCGCGGCGCGAACGATTATTCCGTCAGATATTCATATATTTTTGTCATTTTTGCCGACGCGGTAAGCCATGCCGGAAACTTTTTCGTTCCGGATCAAGTCTTTATCACTTTTGCAGGCCGATGACTCGGCGTGAAAACGCCGCGCGCCCACGATCGACCGGGTTCGCTCGCCAGCGGGCACGGGTTTCGCTAGGATGTCGGGGTGCGGTACGCTTCAGCATGAAGGGAGTCGCAATGTCGGAAGTCAACAAGGAGAAACTGATGTCGGATATCAAAACCGTTCTCGCGGATGCAGAAGATCTGTTGAAACAAGCCGCAAGCAGCACGGGCGACCGGGCGACCGAACTGCGCGAGAAGGCGCTGTCGCGCCTCAAGCAGGCAAAGGAAAAAGCGGCTGACGTGCAGGTCGTCGTGGTCGAGAAGGGCAAGAAGGCCGTCCGCGCGACCGACGACTACGTGCACGAGCATCCGTGGACCTCGATCGGCATCGCCGCGGGCGTCGGCGTGCTGGTCGGCCTGCTGATCAACCGCAAGTAACGCGCCGCCGCGCAGGCCGACGCCTGCCGCACTCACCCCGGTGTCCGGCCGGCGCCCCGCGCCGCGGCCGGTTCCGGGCTGGCCGTCCCCCGCCCGCGCCCACTGCTTACCCCATGACAGACACCTCATCGTCCTCGTCCGCGCACGGTCCGCTGCGCCGCCTGCTGGGTTCCGTGTTCGCGCTGCTGCAAACGCGGCTCGAACTGATCGGCATCGAACTCGCCGAAGAAAAAGAACGCCTGCTGGCCGTGCTGTTCCTCGGTCTTGCCGCGATGATGCTGGCGACCATGGCGCTCATCAGCCTGACGGTGCTGATCGCGATCGCGTTCTGGGACACCTACCGCTGGCAGGCGCTTGCCGGCCTGACTTCGCTCTATGCGATCGCGGGGCTCGTCTGCGCGCTGAAGGCGCGCGCCGGCCTGCGCGATGCGCCGAGCGTGTTCGAGACCACGCTGAACGAGCTGGAAAAAGACCGCGCGCTGTTCCGCGGCAAATCCTGATCGCGCGTCGCGCGCCTTTCCACTTTTCTCGCCCACGCGCCATGAGCCAATACGAATCCGGCCAACCGTTCCGCCCGCCGTCGTCCAGGCGGCCGATGAGCGCGGCCCAGCACCGCGCGCTGCGCAAGGAACTGCTGATCCTGCGCTCCGACGTCGAGCGCCTGGAATTTGCCCAGGCGGGCGCGGAGCTGCGTCAGGCCGTCACGCATTTCAAGTGGCTGAAACTGCTGCTGCCGAATTTCTCGGGCGGCCCGCTCGGCCGCTCCGCGAAGGGCGTGAACGCGAGCCTCAACACGCTCGTCAGCCAATATCCGTTGATCAGCTCGATCGTCTCCGCCGCGCTCGCGCGGCCCATGCGCTCGCTGCTCGGCGCGGGACTGAAGCCCGCGATCAAGTGGGGCGCCCTTGGCCTCGCCGGCTGGGGCGCCTACCAGGCCTGGAGACAGATGCGGTCCGCCGATCGGACGGGCGACGACGCTAACGCGTAGCCAGTCGTCGCGACGGCGCCCGCCTCGTGCTGCGCCGTTCGTTGTTCAGCGCGTGGACCAGCAGCCGTCGGGCATCACCGAGGGATCACCGGCGGCGCGGTTCTCGCGGACGCCATCCGCGTGCAGGACATAGATGCCGCACGCATCGTCGCGCATCGCGCCACCGGGGCTCGGGCGGGCTTCGAGCGTGTAGCTCCCCGTCCCGCTCTCGGGTGCGCGCAGCACGAGTTCATAGACGGCCCGCCCATGCGCGGGAACACGGTCGAATCCGTCGGGCAGACGCGCCGGCAAACCCGTCTCGAGCATCTCGACATGGTGCGCGGCCCGATACAGCGCCGCCATCGCATCGAACCTGTGCCCCCGTGCGATGTGATGCCGGTAGGATGGCACCGCGAATGCAGCCAGGACCGCCGCGACGGCAAGCACGATCATCAGCTCGACGAGCGACACGCCACGACGCAGGCGCGCCGGGCTGCGCGAGACGACGACGCGCATCAGCCGCCGCCCTGCACGATGCGCCGCCAGCGGCGCACGACGCGTTCGCCGTCCACTCTGATCTGCGCCTGCAGCCATTCGACCGTCGCCCGCGTCGCGCCGATGCCGCGCGCGGTGATCAGTTCACCGCTTGCCGGCGCGCCGCCGCGCTCGATCACGCAGCTCGGGGGCTGCGCGGCGTCGGGCCACGCGGCAAACGGACGAATGGCAGCGGCGGCATCGAACGCACCGGGCTGTCTCCATTGCGCGAGCCCGCGCGCCGGATCAGAGGCATGCGGTCCGTCGACCTCGGCGAGGTCGACGGCAGACACGCCACCGTTTGCCGCGCCGCCGGCATGATCGCCGCGCAGAACGGCGCTCACGCAGGCGTCCAGCGCGGCGTCGGCCGCACGAAACGCGATCGCGCGGCTTGCAAGGCCGACGCCGCGCCGGGCTTCGACGAGTGCGATCTCGAACCACGCGGCAGTCAGCGCCAGCAGCGCCGCCATCACGGCCAGCACGACGGGCAGCGCCATGCCTTTCGACGGAGCCGCGCGCACGACACGAGCGTGATGCCTGCCCCGCCACGCAACGCGCACGGCGACGTCGCCCCGCTTCGCCGCCTCCTGGTTGCGGATCGCAACGCGATGACGCAACACGAGCCGCGCCCGCGTATCGCGGGCCGCCTGCACGCGCCCGTTGCGCAATCGATGTAGCGCACCGCACATCCAATGGACCGACCGCGCAACGCGCTTACTGACATCGACCCGCCTCATGCCGCCTCCTGGTTGCGGATCGCAACGCGATGACACAACACGAGCCGCGCCCGCGTATCGCGGGCCGCCTGCACGCGCCCGT
>NZ_JBXAPG010000025.1:0-40390 GCF_058803765.1 Burkholderia sp. GW821-FHT14F03 | reverse complement strand
CGCGATGACACAACACGAGCCGCGCCCGCGTATCGCGGGCCGCCTGCACGCGCCCGTTGCGCAATCGATGTAGCGCATCCAACGGACCGACCGCGCAACGCGCTTACTGACATCGACCCGCCTCATGCCGCCTCCTGGTTGCGGATCGCAACGCGATGACGCAACACGAGCCGCGCCCGCGTGTCGCGGGCCGCCTGCACGCGTCCGTCGCAATCCGTGTAACGCATCGACCGCCCACCGAGCGCCCCGCGCACCTGCACGCACACCTCGACCGCCATCACCTCGCGCCACCGCCCCGCGATCGAAGCCGCATCGCGCCAGCCGTCCACGCCGCGCAGCCGGTAGCGCAGATGCAACTGCTCGACGCCCTCGACGAGCGGCTGCCCGACGCCGGGCCGGCCACTGCCGTCGCAATACAGTTCGGGCTCGCCAGTGGACGCGCTGACGCGCGCGTAGTACCGGTTGACGACGAGCGCCGTCGCGCCCACGCCCTGTCCGAGGCAATCGGACGCCTGCCCCGCCGCGGTCGGCCAGGTGCTCAGCGCATCGCCGACATAGCGAACCAGCACCCCATCCGACCCGCCCGCGAGCGGCGCGCACGCGGGATCGGCGTCCGCGCCCACCGGCCGCCCCCGCGCACAGCCGAACAGACCGGGAACACCGGCCAAGGCGGTATCCGGAGGCGCAAACCCCGCCATCTGGAGCTGTGCGCTCACGATCTCCAGCGCGGACTGGGCGGCATCGCGCAATCGCGCGGCGTCGGCCGCCGCCGCATAGGACAGCTTATGGGCACGGTACAGCGCGAAAGCCGCGCCGCTGATCACGGCCGCGAGCGTCATCGCGATCAGCCATTCGAGCAGCGCATGCCCGGTATTGCGCGTACTTCCCGGCGCTTTCATCGTTCCGCTCCGCCAGCAGCGAACGCCAGCGCCACGCATTCGCGCGCGCCGCCGTCACAAGCGCCCGCCGCGCCGCGCGCGCGCCGCAGCGTGACGATCCGCACGCCGGGCCCCGCGTCGGCGAAGCCGACCCGCGCCTCCAGCCACGCGGCCGGCGCATCGTGCATGCCTTCCGCAATACGCCCGCGCGCCATCTCCGCGTAACTGTCGGCGGCCAGCAGCGCATGCGCACGCCACGCCGCCTGCTGCGCGCCGCGCGCGACCGACAACTGCGCGGCAGCAACCCCGAGCGCGGACACCGCGAGCACCCCCATCGCGATCATGACTTCGAGCAGGGCCATGCCCCACTGCGCCGTCGCGCGCATCATTCGCACCGTCCCCGCGCGAGCCGGGCACGCCCGCCCGCGGCAATGCGCAGGCACCAGCGCGCATCCGGATCCTCGTCCGACCGCCCCCGCGATGCGAATTCGAAGCGGCGAAAGTCGCCGATCAGCTGCCCGGCCGGCGGCGTGAAGACCAGCGCGCGCGCCGCACCGCTCACGGCCACCCGCGCATCGCCCACGCTCCGTCTGAGCACCCGCGGCTGCCCGTCCGGACCAAGCGCGGCCACGGTCCAGCCACACGACCAATCGGTCTCGCCCGCCGCACAGCGCCCGCCCGCCTCGCAGCCAACGCCCGTCCCGCCGCGGCACAGCACGACGCGCAGGCCGAGCCGGATCGCCTCGCCGCGCGCCTGCGCGAGCGACGCGAGCATCAGCCGCGCCTGCACGTCGACCCGGTCCCGCATCCGCCATGCGACGAGCGAGGGCACGGCGAACGCGGCCGCGGCCGCCGCGAGCGCCAGCACGACCCACCACTCGATCATCAGGAAACCCGTCGCCCGCCGTACACCGCCGCCGTTTCGCATCGCCCGCCTCCCGCGCTTCGATGCATCGACTCTAGCGAGGCGCAGGCATGCGCACCATCGGCCGAACGGCCGACTGGCGCGACAACGCGGCCGTCATGACGACGACGTGCTCGAACGGATCGATACAGGGAGGGAACTGCGGAAGAGACTGCGGAAGAAAACGCGCGTCAGCGCTTGCGCGGCGGCTTGGAAGGCGGCCGGAATTCCTCGATGACGTCCGCGAATTCGGACACATCCTCGAAGCGGCGATACACGGAGGCGAAGCGCACGTAGGCGATCGTATCGAGCCCGCGCAGCTCGTTCATCACCAGTTCGCCGAGCTTGTCGCTGCGAACTTCGCGTTCGCCCGTGGCGAGCAGCTGGTATTCGATGCGGGCGACCGCCGCGTCGATCGCGTCGGCCGCAACCGGCCGCTTGCGCAGCGCCAGCTGCATGCTCGCGACGAGCTTGCGGCGGTCGAATTCGGTGCGGCTGCCGTCCTTCTTCACGACGGACGGCAGGGCCAGCTCGACCCGCTCGTACGTCGTGAAACGCTTGTCGCATGCCGAGCAGCGACGGCGCCGGCGGATCGCGGCGCCGTCTTCGGACACGCGCGAATCCACCACTTGCGTGTCGTCATGCCGGCAGAACGGGCAGCGCATGGCCGGCCGGGATCAGCGATAGACCGGGAAACGGCGGGTCAGCTCGGCGACCTGCGTCCGCACGCGTTCGAGCGTGGCCGCGTCTTCCGGGTTGTCCAGCACGTCGGCGATCAGGTTGCCGACCGTCTCGGCTTCCGCCGGGCCGAAGCCGCGCGTGGTCATCGCCGGCGAACCGAGGCGGATGCCCGAGGTCACGAACGGCTTTTCCGGATCGTTCGGGATCGCGTTCTTGTTGACCGTGATGTGCGCCGCGCCGAGCGCCGCTTCCGCCGCCTTGCCCGTGATGTTCTTGGCGCGCAGGTCGACCAGCATCACATGGCTCTCGGTGCGGCCCGACACGATGCGCAGGCCGCGCTTGACGAGCGTCTCCGCCAGCACGCGCGCGTTCTCGACCACCCGCTGCTGGTAGGCCTTGAATTCCGGCGAAGCGGCTTCCTTGAACGCCACCGCCTTGGCCGCGATCACGTGCATCAGCGGACCGCCCTGGATGCCCGGGAAGATCGCCGAGTTGATCGGCTTCTCGTACTCGGCCTTCATCAGGATCACGCCGCCGCGCGGGCCGCGCAGGCTCTTGTGGGTGGTGGTCGTGACGAAATCGGCGTGCGGCACCGGGTTCGGATAGACGCCCGCGGCGATCAGGCCCGCGTAGTGCGCCATGTCGACCATGAAGTACGCGCCGACCGATTTCGCGATCTTCGCGAGGCGCTCGAAATCGATCTTCAGCGCGAACGCGGACGCGCCCGCGACGATCAGCTTCGGCTTGTGTTCCTGCGCGAGCTGCTCGGCCGCGGCGTAGTCGATGTCCTCGCCTTCGTTCAGGCCGTAGCTGACCACGTTGAACCACTTGCCCGACATGTTGACGGGCGAGCCGTGCGTGAGGTGGCCGCCGTGCGCGAGGCTCATCCCCATGATCGTGTCGCCCGGCTTCAGCATGGCGAAGAACACGCCCTGGTTCGCCTGCGAGCCCGAATTCGGCTGCACGTTCGCCGCTTCCGCGCCGAACAGCTGCTTGATGCGGTCGATCGCGAGCTGCTCGACCACGTCGACATACTCGCAGCCGCCGTAGTAGCGCTTGCCCGGGTAGCCTTCGGCGTACTTGTTGGTCAGCTGCGACCCCTGCGCGGCCATCACGGCCGGCGACGTGTAGTTCTCGGAAGCGATCAGCTCGATGTGTTCTTCCTGGCGGCCGTTCTCCTGCTGGATCGCCTGCCAGATTTCAGGATCGACGTTCGCGATGGTGCTTTGGGCTCTGTCAAACATACGGGTTCCGTTAAGTGTGTACAGGTTTGACCGGGGGCGACCGGGTGCATCGCGGCGCCGGCGAATGGCCAGCTCGACGTAGCGGAGGATTCCGGGAGACGCGAGACAGGACAGCCACCGGCGATGCACGCGATCGCGCGCAACGGCTGCCCAGGCGAACGGCAAAAACGGCACCCTGCGCTTCACGGTGGGACGCTCCACCTTGAACCCGGAGGTTCTATCGCCAGTCACGCAGGGGGTGATGAGCGCGTTAGTTTATTGGATGCGTCCTGAATAGGCAACCGCCCGTCCGCCCCGCTCTTTAATCAGGGTCAGGTCTACGGACGCCATCCGGCGGGCACCGCGCGGTCGCCCACGCCGGTCGCCCACGCCGGTCGCCCGGCTTGCCGCAGCGCGGCAATGCCGGTAGGCTGACGCGTGCCTTCCCGAGTTTCCCGTTACCGACCAGGAGCAGCAGCAATGATCGTGTTCGTCACCGGCGCGTCCGCAGGATTCGGCGCCGCCATCGCCCGTGTCTTCGTCAAGGGCGGCCATCGCGTGGTCGCCACCGCGCGCCGCAAGGACCGTCTCGCCGCGCTCGCCGCCGAGCTCGGCGACGCGCTGCTGCCGATCGAGCTCGACGTGCGCGACCGCGCGGCCGTCGAGGCCGTCCCGGCCGCGCTGCCGGCGGAGTTCGCGGCGCTCGACGTGCTCGTCAACAACGCCGGCCTCGCGCTCGGCGTCGAGCCCGCGCACCAGGCGAACCTCGACGAATGGCAGACCATGATCGACACCAACTGCTCGGGGCTCGTCACGGTCACCCGCACGCTGCTGCCGGGCATGGTCGCGCGCGGCCGCGGCCACGTCTTCAACCTCGGCTCGGTCGCGGGCAGCTATGCGTACCCGGGCGGCAACGTCTACGGCGCGACCAAGGCCTTCGTCCGGCAGTTCAGCCTGAACCTGCGCGCCGACCTCGTCGGCACGCCGCTGCGCGTGACCGACATCGAGCCGGGCCTGTGCGGCGGCACCGAGTTCTCGAACGTGCGCTATCGCGGCGACGACTCGAAGGCCGCGAACGTCTACGCGAACGTCGCGCCGCTGACCGCCGAGGACATCGCCGACACGATCTACTGGATCGCCACCCGCCCCGCGCACGTGAACATCAACACGATCGAGATGATGCCGGTCGCGCAGGCGCCCGCCGGGCTGACCGTCCACCGCGGCTGACGCCCGCGGGCGGCGGCCCGCAGAACCGGTTTCGCGGGCAACATTCGGTTACGAACCGGGCCGGCCCGTTCCGGTAGAATGCGCGCCATGAATCCGCCCAACCGACCGTCCGAAGCAGCAGCCGACTTCGCCTGGCCGGTTCGCGTGTACTACGAGGATACCGACGCAGGCGGCATCGTCTTCTACGCGAACTACCTGAAGTTCTTCGAGCGCGCGCGCACCGAATGGCTGCGCGCGCGCGGCGTCGATCAGGCGCGCCTGGGCGACGAGACGGGCGTGATCTTCATCGTGCGCGGCGCGACGCTCGACTACCATGCGCCCGCGCGGCTCGACGACCTGCTCGCGATCACCTGCCGGGTCGAACGGCTGGGCCGCGCGTCGCTGGACTTCGAACAGCAGGCCTGGCTCGGCGACACGCTGCTCGCCAGCGCCCACGTGCGCATCGGCTGCGTCGCGCGCACGACGATCCGGCCCGCCGCGGTGCCGCCGCCCGTGCTCGACGCGCTGCGGCGCGGGCCCGCCGCGCGGTGCGCCGTGTCAACGGCGTCCGCCTGAGCGCCGTTTAGACAAGGCCGATGAACTCGCCTGCCCAAATCGCTACTAAACAAGGTTCGGCGGGACGCCAGGCGGCGCCCCGCCCGACGGCCTGCCGCGCGCCTCGCCCCATGCGAAGCGCGCGCCGGTCCGCGCCGGCCGGGCGCTCCTGACCGGGCGCCTGCGGCCGGTCTCCCCCGAAGGGACGTAACTCAAACCTCTATGAACACTTCTCAAGACCTGTCGATCATTTCCCTCATCCTCAACGCGAGCGTGCTGGCGCAGGCCGTGATGGGGCTGCTCCTCGCGCTGTCGCTGATGTCGTGGACGTTCATCTTCCGCAAGTGGTTCGCGATCCGCCGCGCGCGCGCGCAGACCGAGCGTTTCGAGCGGGACTTCTGGTCGGGCGGCGATCTGCAGGCGCTCTACCAGAGCGCGGCGAACAACCGCCACACGATCGGCGCGCTCGAACGCATCTTCGAATCGGGCATGCGCGAATTCCTGAAGGCGAAGGAGAAGCGCCTGAACGATCCCGGCCTGATCCTCGACGGCGCGCGCCGGGCGATGCGCGCTTCGTTCCAGCGTGAAATGGACGTGCTCGAGGCCAACCTGTCGTTCCTCGCGTCGGTGGGCTCGGTGAGCCCGTACATCGGCCTGTTCGGCACGGTCTGGGGGATCATGAACTCGTTCCGCGGCCTCGCGAACGTGCAGCAGGCGACGCTCGCGAACGTCGCGCCCGGCATCGCCGAGGCGCTCGTCGCGACCGCGATCGGCCTGTTCGCCGCGATCCCGGCCGTGGTCGCGTACAACCGCTACGCGCACGACATCGATCGCCTCGCGATCCGCTTCGAGACCTTCATCGAAGAATTCTCGAACATCCTGCAACGCCAGGCGCAATAAGGAGCACGCGATGGCCGGCACCCCTATCCGATCCAGCATGCGCGGCGGCCGTTCGCGCCGCTCGATGGCCGACATCAACGTCGTGCCGTATATCGACGTGATGCTCGTGCTGCTCGTCATCTTCATGGTGACGGCGCCGCTCGTCGCGCCGTCGATCGTCAACCTGCCGACCGTCGGCAATGCCGCGCCGCAGGAGCAGACGCCCCCCGTCGTGGTGAACATCCAGGCGAACGGCAAGCTCAGCGTGCGCTACAAGAACGACGCGGGCGCGTCGCAGGAAGACACCATGACGAAGGCCGACCTCGACGGCTTCATCGCGTCGCGCCAGGCCGACCACCCGGACCAGCCCGTCGTGATCGCCGCCGACAAGACGGTGCAATATGACGTCGTGATGACCGTGATGTCCGACCTGAAGGCGCGCGGCGTGAAGCGCGTCGGTCTCCTCGTCAAATCGCAATGAACCAACGCACTCCGCGCAACGCCTCCCCGCTTCAGCCGCCGCGCGAGCGCGGCACGGGCCGCGCGTTCGCGCTCGCCGCGCTGATGCACGTGCTGCTCGGGCTGTTCCTGTATCACGGCGTGCAATGGCAGAACAGCACGCCCGCCGGCGCGGAGGCCGAGCTGTGGACCGCGGTCGACGTCGCCACCCCGACGCCGCCCGTGCCCGCGCCGCCCATCAAGGTCGCGCCCGCGCCGCCCGTCAAGGACGACCAGGCCGAGATCGCCCTGCAGCAAAAGAAGCGCCAGCAGGCGGAAGCCGCCGCGCGCGAGGCGCAGCTCGAGGAGCAGCGCCGCCAGCAGCTGAAGGCGCAGCAGGAAGCCGACGCGAAGCGCGCGCAGCAGCTCGCGGCCCAGCAGGCCGCCCAGCTCGCCGCGCAGAAGGCGGCCGAGCGCGAGAAGCAGAAGCAGGCGGACAAGCAGGAAAAACTCCGCCAGCAGCAGCTCGCCGACCAGCAGAAGAAGCTGGAGCAGCAGAAACTCGACCAGCAGAAGAAGGAAGAGCAGGCCCAGGCCGACGCGCAGAAGAAGGCGGACGCCGCGAAGGCGGCCGCGAAAGCCAAGGCGGACGCCGCCACGAAGGCTAAACTGGACAAGGAGCGGCTGGCGCGCCTGTCGCAGCTGCAAGGCATGGCGGGCGGCGGCACGGGCGGCGGCGAAGGTCTCGCGAAGAGCGGCACCGGCACCGGCTCGGGCGGCAACGCCGCGTCGCCGGGCTACGCGGACAAGGTCAAGCGGCGCGTGAAGCCCAACATCGTGTGGGCCGGCGAGCGCGAAGGGCTCGTCACGGTCGTCCAGATCCGCTGCACGCCGTCGGGCGACGTATTGAGCGCGGTGGTCCAGCGTTCGAGCGGTAATTCGGGGTGGGATCAGGCGGTGATCAACGCGATCCAGGCGTCGGTGCCGCTGCCGCGCGACACCAACGGCAGCACCCCGGAAAAAATTACGATTACCTTCAGGGCGGCGGAGTGAGCGGGTTTGCGCTTACACTCCCGCCGTCGCAACGGGAACGAATCGGTTATTTTCGAGTCTCTGCGGTTGCGCAGCGCTACATAGGGAATCAGGAAGCATGAGTTTGATGACGAAGCTAGGTTTCAGGGCACTGGTGGCCTCATGTCTCATCGCCGCGGGCGGTACGGCCCACGCACAGGTCGACGTGCTGATCACCGGCGTCGGCGCCACCCAGTTCCCGATCGCCACCGCCAACTTCGCCAACGAGGGCAGCCTGCCTCAGCAGGTCACGTCCGTCGTGCGCGCCGATCTGGCGCGCACGGGCAAGTTCACCAACATCGACGCGGGCAGCACGCCCGTGCCCGAGACGGCCTCGGTCGACCTCGGCGCATGGAAGGCCAAGGGCGCGAACGCGTTCGTCGCGGGCAGCGTGAACCGCGACGCGAGCGGCCAGTACAAGGTCAACTTCATCCTGTACGACACGGTGAAGCAGCAGAGCCTCGGCGGGCTGTCGCTGACGGCCAACGACGGCACGCTGCGGATGGCCGGCCACAAGATCGCCGACTACATCTACCAGAAGCTGATGGGTACGCGCGGCGTGTTCGCGACGCGCCTGTCGTACGTGATCCGCACGGGCGGCCGCTACCAGCTGCAGATTTCCGACTCGGACGGCCAGAACGCGCGCATCGCGCTGTCGAGCACCGAGCCGATCATCTCGCCCGCCTGGTCGCCGAGCGGCACCAAGGTCGCCTACGTGTCGTTCGAGCGCAAGAAGCCGATCGTCTACATCCACGACCTGCCGACCGGCCGCCGCTACATGGTGTCCGACCAGAAGGGCAACAACAGCGCGCCGGCGTGGTCGCCGGACAGCCAGACGCTGGCCGTCGCGCTGTCGCTGACGGGCAATACGCAGATTTTCTCCGTCAGCGCGAACGGCACCGGGCTGCGGCGCCTGACGCAAAGCAGTTCGATCGACACCGAGCCGTTCTACTCTCCTGACGGCCGGTGGATTTATTTCACGAGCGATCGCGGCGGTGCGCCGCAGATCTATCGCATGCCGGCCCAGGGCGAAAGCGCGGGCACGGCGCAGCGCGTGACCTTCACCGGCAGCTACAATACGAGCCCGCGCGTCAGTCCGGACGGCAAGCTGCTCGCCTACATCTCGCGCACGGGTGGCGGTTTCAAGCTGTACGTTCAGGATCTGCAGACGGGCGCCGCCAACGCGATCACCAATACGACGCGTGACGAATCGCCCAGCTTCGCGGCAAACGGCCAGTACCTTCTGTACGCAACCCAGGCCAACGGTCGCAACGTGCTCGCGGCCGTACCGTCTGACGGCAGTACGCCGCCGCAGATTCTGTCCGTTCAGGGCGGCTCGGTCCGCGAGCCCTCCTGGGGACCGTTCATGCAATAACCAAAAGGAGAGTTACCATGATTTCGCAGAAGATTCGTCTGGCCTTTGCCGTTCTGATGGTCGGCGCCCTCGCCGCCTGCTCGTCGGGCGTCAAGCTCGAAGACAAGGGCAACCAGGGCGCCGCGGTGCCGACGCAGCCGAGCGCCGACAATGTCGCGCAAGTGACGGTCGATCCGCTGAACGACCCGAACAGCCCGCTCGCGAAGCGCAGCATCTACTTCGATTTCGACAGCTACTCGGTGCAGGATCAATACCAGTCGCTGCTGCAACAGCACGCGCAATACCTGAAGAGCCACCCGCAACGTCACGTCCTGATCCAGGGCAACACCGACGAACGCGGCACGAGCGAGTACAACCTGGCGCTGGGCCAGAAGCGTGCTGAAGCCGTGCGTCGCGCGCTGTCGCTGATGGGCGTCTCGGACGGCCAGATGGAAGCGGTGAGCCTGGGCAAGGAAAAGCCGCTCGCGAACGGTCACGACGAAGCATCGTGGGCGCAGAACCGTCGCGCCGACCTCGTCTATCAACAGTAAGTACGGAAGGTCCGCTGAATGACGCATCGTTTTTCCTGGCTGCGCGTGGCCGCCGCCCTCTGTGTCGCGGGGGCGGCATGGTCGTCCATGCCCGCCCACGCGGGCTTGTTTGACGACGACGAAGCGCGCCGCGCCGTGCTCGACCTGCGCAGCAAGAGCGACAGCCTGTCGAACCAGCTGTCCGCCGCGCAGCGGACGATCCTCGATCAAACCAACCGTCTCGATCAGTTGAACCAACAGGTCGCGACGCTGCGCGGCGAAAACGAGGACCTGACGAACCGGCTCACGATGCTCGAACGCCAGCAGAAGGAGTACTACACCGATCTCGATTCGCGTCTCAAGAAGTTCGAGCCGCAGCAGAAGACGGTGGACGGCGTCGAGGGCACGGTCCAGCCGGGGGAAACGGACGCGTTCAACACGGCTTCGCAGCAGTTTCGCGACGGCAACTTCAAGGGCGCCGCCGCGTCGTTCCGCTCGTTCATCTCGAAGTATCCGCAGAGCCCGTACCAGCCGAGCGCGCAATACTGGCTCGGCAACGCGCAGTACGCGCTGCGCGACTACAAGGGTTCGACGGCGACCTGGCAGGCCCTCGTGAAGAACTTCCCGCAGCATCAGCGGGCCGGCGACGCGCTGGTCGCGATCGGCACCAACCAGCTCGAGCAAGGCCAGAAGGGCGCGGCGAAGAAGACTTTCGAGCAGGTGGTCGCGCAGTTCTCGGGCTCGAGCGCCGCGCAGACCGCGCAGAACAGGCTCGATGCCATCAAGTAAGCGATGATTGGGCGGGTTGTTGACAGGAATGAAAACTGCCCGCTATAATTTCGCCTCTTTGGGTCGTTAGCTCAGCTGGTAGAGCAGCGGACTTTTAATCCGTTGGTCACAGGTTCGAATCCCGTACGGCCTACCAAAGAATCAAACAGAAAGCCCGGTCGCAAGACCGGGCTTTTTGCTTTGCGCGATCGTCATGGTTGAACTCCTCAGACAATCGACGAATAAGCGACGATTTCGACATCCGAACCGGACTCCGTTTCAGCATAAAGCGTCACCGTATCGGGATCCGCGGCGATAAAACATCGCCCGACTCTCGAACGTCCTCGCGTACCTTCCGTGATATCGGATCAGTGCATCAGCCCGCTTCGACGACACGCCTGGCATCCAGTACGACAGCTCGGTCGGCAAAACAGAGCAATGCCAGCCGGCGACTCACGAGTAAAAATAATTTATTAGAGGCATGTCTTTTTAAGAAAGTCGCCTAATCTCATTTTTACGAATACGCAATCCAATAATGGCATTGCCATTTTCAACATCATATCGCGGCGCCCTCCAGGTCTCGCAATGATGCTCGCGGCATCCCCGCCTCCACCACGCTTGCTTCCTCCTCGAAAGTCGCGTCCATACCCTGCGCGCCCGTATCTCGACCTTGTTATCGGATTCTTGATGTCGCCGTCGATATGCCATTGACGCTCTGCGATGGATCCACCTATGTCGCCCGCCACGCACATTTCAAATCCCGACGACCGTCATTTCCGACACGGTCCACCGAGCCGCTCTCCAGCCGCGTGCACACCGCACACCGTCGCCCCGGAACGAATCCGGCGAAATTGGAACATGATATAAACAGCGGTCCCGCCCCGAAAACGCAACCCCGCCATCGAATATGAATTTCGGCATGACCACCGGCAACGACAAAAAGCCATGTCCGACAACGGTCCAGGACGCATGCGCGAATCGCATCCTTCTCCGCGCCGCGTCCGATCACCGCCCTGCATCAACCCGAGCCCCCATCCGCCCCAATCCCCAGCCATGCGCATCCACCCCCTCCCCCCGCTTCAATGCCTCGTCTACTTCGACGCCGCCGCGCGTCTCGGCAATTTCACCCGAGCCGGCGAGGAACTCAGCGTCACCCAAAGCGCCGTCAGCAAATCGGTCGTCAAGCTGGAAACCTTCCTCGGCGCCACGCTGTTCATCCGCGACGGCCATTCGCTGCGCCTGACGATGGCCGGCCAACAATATGCGCAACGGGTGCACGAACTGCTCATCGATTGCGCCGAATTCACCGCCGACCTGATGAAAGACCCCGGCCCCCGGGAACTGACGATCGCGTGCGCGGCCGGCACGGCGAACCTGTTCCTCGCGCGGCGCGTCGCCTCGTTCTGCAATGCGTATCCGGACGTCACCGTGCGCATCCTGGTACGCGACGGCGTGCTGCACCTGAATCCCGCCGAATTCGACGTCGGCATCTACTACATCCGCGAAGTCCTGCCGCCCGGCATCACGGGCACCAAGCTGATCGACGAGGAAGTCGGCGCGTACTGCTCGCCCACTTATCTGGAGGGACGCATCCTCGCGCCCGACGAACTGCTCGACCAGACCTTGCTCGTGGCGGATGAACAACAGCGTCAATGGATGGACTGGCACACCTGGCTGAAGCTCACGGGCGCCGAAGCATTGCGCCCGAAGCAAACAATCACGGCCAACAGCTACCCGCTGCTGCTCAATCTGGCGCTGGAGGGTCAGGGCATCATCCTCGGCTGGGACAAGATGGTTACCCCGCTCGTCGAGGCGGGACGGCTCGTCAAGGCCTCCCACGCCACCGCGACGTTCGGCGGCGCCTATCACCTGCTCTGGCCCGCGGAGCGCCGCGACACCGCCGCGGTCCTCGCCTTCAAGCAATGGATACTCGACGAAAAATGAAACACTGACGCGCATCTGACACAGGCATTCCGTTTGGTCGGGGCAGGCCGAAAATATTTCCGGGAAAGGAATGCCGTTAATGCCATAGCATCTTGCCAATTCAAATTACCCGGGAGAACGGGTATTCCACTATATCGGTTTATGAGAAACGGGACATTTTTATGAACAATGAGTCCGTATTGTTCAATGATTTTTCGGAATCAACCGACGCCACCCGCCGGCGCGCGGTATTGGCGGTGATTATCGGAAATGGCTTCGAGTGGTTCGACTTCATTTCCTACAGCTTTTTCTCGATCATCATCGCCAAGCTGTTCTTCCCGGCGGGCGACAGCAATATCTCGCTGCTGCTGTCGGTGTCCACGATCGGCGTCGGCTTCTTCATGCGGCCGGTCGGCGGCATCGTGCTGGGCGGGCTGGCCGACAAGGCGGGCCGCAAGTTCGCGCTCGCGATCACCATCCTGCTCATGACGGTCGGCACCGCCCTGATCGGCTTCGCGCCCACCTATGAGCAGGCCGGGCTACTCGCGCCCGCGATCATCGTGCTGGCGCGCCTGCTGCAAGGCTTCTCGGCGGGCGGCGAAATGGGCGGCGCGACCGCCTACCTGATGGACAAGGTGCCCGCCGAGCGGCGCGGCTACTACACGAGCTGGATCCAGGCGAGCATCGGCTTCGCGATCATCCTGAGCGCCGCGCTCGGCACCTTCATCGTCAACTACCTGAGCCAGGACCAGATCGAGGCATGGGGCTGGCGCATCCCGTTCCTGCTCGGGCTGCTGCTCGGACCGGTCGGCATGTACATCCGCAGCAACCTGACCGAATCCGACGCGGCCGGCCACACGACGCGCGAATCGGCCCCCGTCGTGCAGGTGTTCCGCGACCGGTTGCCGCAAGTGCTGGTCGGTTTCGGGCTCGTGGTGTTCTGGACGGTCTGTTCGTACGTGCTGCTGTTCTACATTCCGACCTATGCGGTCAAGGTGCTCAAGCTGGCGTCGTCCGCGGGCTTCATCGCGGTGCTGGTCGGCGCGACGATCGTGCTCGTCGTGACGCCCGTGATCGGCCACCTGTCGGATCGTTACGGCCGCCGCCCGTTCCTGATCGGTGCGGTGCTCGCCGCGATCGCCTTCGCCTATCCGCTGTTCGCGTACATCAACCTGCACCCGGGGCTCGCGTCGCTGATCGTGTTCCAGCTGTTCTTCGGTCTCGTGATCGCCTGCTACGAAGGCCCGATCCTCGCGGCCGTCAGCGAGCTGTTCCCGTCGCGCGTGCTGTCGACCGGCATCTCGATCGCGTACAACCTCGCGGTCATCACGTTCGGCGGCTTTTCCGCGGCGATCATCACCTGGGCGATCGCCACGACCCAGAACAACCTCGCACCCGCGTTCTACGTGATCTTCACGGCTTCGTTGAGCCTGATCGCGTCGCTCGCATGGCGCCCGGCGGGAGATCGTTGACCGACAGTCAGTCGTAGTAAGCAGCACGGCTATCCCGCTGGGGTAGCCCGGCAGTTGATTCGCAGTCCTCTATTCAAAGCGACACGAGAAGAGGCTCTGCGCATGCAGTTCCACCCCGGCGCCCACGGCCGGGCTCGTCATCGAGCCGCCGCTTGCGGGCGGGTCAGCCAGGTGGAGGGGACCATGTCGTACACGTGTTTTCTCGCCATGTCCGCCGCGCTCGCCGTGCCTTATGCATGGGGGCTCGCGGTTCTCGCCCGCGCCGCGGACCCGCGGCCGGCTTCGCGACGGGCGAGCCGGAGACGGCGCGCGGCGGACGCCGCCGTCATCGAGACGCACGGGTATGACCCGATCCGCCTCGCCGCCGTACGGGCGGCGATCAGGATCACGGATTGACGTGACGGCGCGCAGCGTCGTCACGGTTCAGCCTAAGCCGCGAAGGCATTAACCTCGGATCGCGGCATTTTTGGCCGGTGCCAGTACGGGCCGGTGTTTTTTACCTCAGAGGCATCGATGGACAGCGAACGCGTACGCTTTTTCTGGGTCGGCGAACAATCGGAGATTTTCGCGGCTCACCACATTCAGGACCTCGCGACCCAGGACGGGCGCGCGGCAGGCTCAGGCATCCAGCGCTGCGAGCAGCGCACGCTCGACGACGGCTTCGTGCTGCTGTCCCTGTTCGACGAGCACGGCAACCGCATCCTGTGGGGCGAATTGCCCGGCACGACGCGCGAGCTGGTCCGCGAAACCGACGACGACGACCGTGTGACCGGTACGTTCACGGGCTCGCTGTTCGATATCTACGAATGGGACAACGGCGGCCGCTATGGCCTGCCGTGGATGCTGATGACGCAGTACGCCTATCCGCCGGACATTTCCGCCCCGCTCGGCGTCGGGCTGTGCGACGCGGCGCTGTCGTGGCCCGCCTGCGTGGAGCATTGAGCACGCGTACGCTGCACACGGCGGCGAACCCACGGCCCTTCCCGCCCGCGCGGCCGCACGGGCCGGACGACGCTCAATCCTCCCCGGGCCACCACGCCTTCGGTTCGTCGCGGATCAGGAAATCGTCGCGATTCTTGTCGGCGAGCCACTTCGGGCACGCGCCCTGACCCGACCACGATTTGCCTGACGACGGATCGTAATACTTCGCGGGCAGACGCTTCTTCTTTTCCTTCAGGAAACCACCGGCGCGCAGCAATTCCAGTTCGGTGATGTCGTGTTCCGCAACCAGTTCCTTGATGGCGACCAGCGCGGTCACCCGTTCCTTCTTCTTGGCCTCGGCCAGCATCAGGTTGACCTCACCAAGCTGTTTCTGGAGGTCGCGAATGTTGTTGGTACTCATAGTGATTCGATGGACAGAGAGTGGGGGAATTTTACAGTGACTTGACAGGTTTTCTCGCGAAAATGACGCGTATTCGCAGGTAGGCCGATTCACCTATATCGCGTCGCGCAACCTGTTCTTCCAGCCTTTATCACGATATGCAATTCCAGGCCGGCACGATTTCAAGCGGTTCAACGAACGCGCCGGCATTTCAGCTTTATGGATGCGCGCGCATGCGAATAATCATATCGATATCCGACCTGCCGATCGCATTGCGCCGTATCCCGGATGCATGAAGGCTACCCGTTGATTTCGGCGCGGCTCAATTAGCGTATCCACGGGGCATGCATTGCCGGCGCAATCTCCCCACGATACACGGCCCGGCCGTCGACGCGGCCGGCACGCACGCAGACGAGGGCGCCGCATACGCGGACCGGCTGCCATGGGGCCGGCGTATCCCGACGAATTCGCCGCCCGCGTTTGCCCCACCCATGTTTGCTCGGCGAATACGCGCATCCGCACAGCTTACCGGTTCCATGCGCGTCGCATGCCAGCCGACGATGCGTCGCGGGTTCATGACGCAGACGATCGCGGTCGCCCCGCGTGCGCGGCGCGGCAACTTCCGCTTTCGTATGCCCGTGCCGAAATCCGCTATCCTTGGCAGACCTCACCGCCTCCGGAGGCGCACCATGTGTCGCTGGCTCGCCTACACCGGCAACCCGATCCAGCTCGAAACCGTGCTGTTCCGCGCGAAGCATTCGCTGATCGATCAAAGCCTTCACGCGCGCCTGGGCGCGACCACCACCAACGGCGACGGCTTCGGCATCGGCTGGTACGGCCGTCCGGACGAACTGCCGTTCCGCTACCGCTCGGTCAACCCGGCCTGGAACGACCGCAACCTGCATGAAGCCGCGCGCGCGATCCATGCGCCGCTGTTCGTCGCGCACATCCGCTCGGCCACCGACACGCCGGTCCAGGAAACCAACTGCCATCCGTTCCGCCACGGCCGCTGGCTGTTCGCGCACAACGGCCTGATCCGCCGCTATCAGACGCTGCGGCGCGACCTCATGATGCGCATCGATCCCGCGCTGTTCGCGTCGATCGAGGGCTCCACCGATTCCGAGGTGATGTTCCATCTCGCGCTGACCTTCGGGCTCACCCAGGATCCGGTGCGCGCGCTCGCACGCATGGTCGCGACGATCGAGGAAACCGCCGCGAAGCACGGCGTCGATGCACCGCTCAACATGACGGTCTGCGCGACCGACGGCGAGCGGATCGTCGCGGTCCGCTATTCGAGCGAGCGGCAATCCCGCACGCTGTTTCACAGCACGTCGTTCCGCCATCTGCACGAACTCTACCCGCACGATCCGCGCATCGCGGCCGTCGGCGACGACGCGTTCCTCGTGCTGTCCGAGCCGCTCGTCGACCTGCCGCAAGCGTGGGAGGAAGTGCCGGAAGGCACGGCGATCATCGCGCATCGCGGCGTCATCACCCAGCACGCCTTTGCCCCGCAGCACCGCGTGTAGCGTGCCCGCGGGAACGAATCGGGCCGCGCCCGGCCGAAGCCTTGCAGCGCGCCCCGGCCGCATCCGGCGCAGCGCCTGCGCCGCGGGCAACCGCATCGCCCTCTTTCCCCTCACTTCGGAGAACCCATCTTGGATCTGGCTTCCGTTCATGAATTCCTGCTGACCCGCGGCCTCGATTTCGGCCTCAAGGTCCTCGCCGCGATCGCGCTGTGGATCATCGGCCGCTGGGCGATCAAGCTCGTCACCCATCTGCTCGGCCGCATCGTGAACCGCAGCGGCAAGGTCGATCCGACGCTGTCGCGCTACCTGACCTCGGTGGTCGGCGTGCTGCTCACCATGCTGCTGGTCCTCGCGATCCTGCAGGTGTTCGGTGTGCAGACCACCTCGTTCGCCGCGCTGCTCGCCGGCCTCGGCCTCGCGGTCGGCACCGCGTGGGGCGGCCTGCTCGCGCATTTCGCAGCCGGCGTGTTCATGCAGGTGCTGCGCCCGTTCAAGGTCGGCGACGTGATCTCGGCGGGCGGCGTGACGGGCACGGTGCAGGAGCTGGGCCTGTTCGGCACGACGATCCTGACGCCCGACAACCTGGTCACGCTGGTCGGCAACAACAAGATCTTCTCCGACAACATCACCAACTACAGCATCATGCCGTACCGGCGTGTCGACCTGACCGCGAAGATCGCCAACGGGGTGGACGCGGTCGACGCGATCGCGCGCCTGAAAACCGCGATCGCGCAGGTCCCGAACGTCATCGCCGAACCGGCGCCCGACGTCGGCGTGCTGCAGTTCACGCCGGAAGGCCCGCTGCTGTTCGTGCGGCCGTCGACGCAACCGGCCAACTACTGGCAGGTGTATTGCGACACCAACCGCGTGATCCTCGACACGTTCCGCGACGCGCACTATCCGACGCCGGAAACGCCGGTCGCACATCGCACGGCGTCGTAACCGACCTCGATCGCACGGTCGGCCGCGCACGTAAAAAGCGCGGCCCGCGGGTCACGCCGGATTCAGCCTGGCGAGGCCGATCGCTCAGCGGCGTTCGACCTTGCCGCTCTGGCCCTTGCCGCGCACGAGCTTCCACAGCCCGCCGAGCAGCAGCGGGATGATCGCCGCGCCGATCCCCACCAGCACGATCACGTTCAGGTAGTGACGAATGAACGGGATGTTGCCGAAGAAGTAGCCGAGGAACACGAGCAGCAGCACCCAGATCAGCGCGCCCACCACGTTGAACAGCTGGAACTTGCCGACTTCCATCGACGACGCGCCCGCGACGAACGGCGCGAAGGTCCGCACCACCGGGATGAAGCGCGCGAGCACCAGGGTCTTGCCGCCGTGCTTTTCGTAGAAATCGTGGGTTTTCTGCAGCGCGGCGCGATCCAGGAAGCGTTCCAGCCCCGGAATATGCGTATTGAAGACCTTCGGCCCGATCTTCCGGCCGATCAGGTAGTTCACCGTGTTGCCGCCGATCGCCGCGACCAGCAGCAACAGGATCAGGGCGGCCAGTTCCATCTCCCCCGTCGCGGCGAACGCGCCCGCGATGAACAGCAGCGAATCGCCGGGCAGGAACGGGAAGATCACGAGCCCGGTTTCGCAGAACACGATCAGGAACAGCACCACGTAGACCCAGGCGCCGTATTGCCGGATGAAATCACCGAGGAATGCATCGATATGCAGAACAAGATTGACGAAATGAAGCAGCGTATCCAATGCGTTTCCTTCTTTCCAGGGGATGTGTGCGCCCGCCGGGCACCGCGCCCGACGGCAAAAAACCACGCGTAATCATACAGAAAGTACTCTGCGCGGCCGTGAAATTTTGGCGCGCGGCGTGAGCCGGCCCACGTTCGCGCGCTCCGCGGCCGACGCGCGGCCTCGTTATAATTCCGTCATGTCCGATATCTCCGAAACTGCCGCGGGCGACCTGCCCGGCGACCCGCCCTCCGCCCCGCGCCCGCTGCGCGCGATCGAGCCGCTGCCCGACCAGTTGATCAGCCAGATCGCCGCGGGCGAAGTGGTCGAACGGCCCGCGTCGGTCGTCAAGGAGCTGCTCGAGAACGCGCTCGACGCCGGCGCGCGCACGCTGCGCATCGTGCTCGAGGAAGGCGGCGTGAAGCGCATCGCGATCACCGACGACGGCTGCGGGATCCCGGAAAACGAGCTGCCGCTCGCGCTGATGCGCCACGCGACCAGCAAGATCCGCTCGCTGGAGGAGTTGGAGGCGGTCGCGACGCTGGGGTTCCGCGGCGAGGCGATCGCGTCGATCGCCTCGGTCGCGGAGCTGTTCATCACGAGCCGCACCGAGGAAGCCGCGCACGCGACCCGGATCGACGCGCAGACGGGCGTGCTGTCGCCCGCCGCCGGCACGCGCGGCACGACGATCGAGGTCCGCGAGCTGTACTTCAACACGCCCGCGCGCCGCAAGTTCCTGAAAAGCGAGCAGACCGAATTCGGCCATTGCCTCGAAATGATCCGCCGCGCGGCGCTCGCGCGGCCGGACGTCGCGATCTCGGTGCTTCACAACGGCAAGGCCGTCGAGCACTGGAACGCGAGCGAACCCGCGCAGCGCGTCGCGAAGATCCTCGGCGACGCGTTCGCGACCGCCCACCTGCCGCTCGACGAACGCGCCGGGCCGCTCGCGGTCTACGGCTGCGCGGGCCTGCCGACCGCGAGCCGCGGCCGCGCGGACCAGCAGTATTTCTTCGTGAACGGCCGTTTCGTGCGCGACAAGCTGCTCACCCACGCGGTGCGCGCCGCCTACGAGGACGTGCTGCACGGTGATCGCTACCCGTCCTACGTGCTGTTTCTCGACCTGCCGCCCGAGGCGGTCGACGTGAACGTCCATCCGTCGAAGATCGAGGTGCGCTTCCGCGATTCCCGCTCGATCCATCAATACGTGTTCCACGCGGTGCAGCGCTCGCTCGCGCGGCACGCGGGCGCCTCGCCGGACACCACGGCGGGCGGCCACGCCGCGCAGCTCGCGCCCGGCGCCGCGCCGGCCTCGTTCCAGGCCACGCCGCTCGGCCAGTCCGGCGGCTTCGCGCGACCGACGGGCGGCGGCGGGCTGTCGGGCGGCGGCGCGGGCGGCAGCCTCTGGCAGCGCCAGTCGCGAATGACCCAGGGCACGCTGCCGGTCGCGCAGCCGCTCGCGCTGTACGACGCGTTGTTCGGCCGCAAGGACAGCGGCGCCGGCACGCTGCCCGGCACGACGGGCGCGGAGGCGGCGCCCGATGCCGGCGAACGCGCGCCGTTCGCCGCGCCGCCGGCCTGGCAAGGCGAAGGCGCGGCCGCGCAGGACGCCCACGACGCTCAGCCGCTCGGCTTCGCGCTCGGCCAGATCCACGGCATCTACGTGCTCGCGCAAAACGCCCACGGCCTCGTGATCGTCGACATGCACGCCGCGCACGAGCGGATCCTCTACGAGCAATTCAAGCGCGCGCTCGCGGACCGGTCGATCGCGGTGCAGGCGCTGCTGCTGCCGGTGTCGATGAACGCGACGGCGGTCGAGATCGGCACGGTCGAGGAGGAACGCGACACGCTCGATGCGCTCGGCTTCGATCTGGCCGTGCTGTCGCCGACCACGCTCGCGATCCGCGCGGTGCCGGCGCTGCTCAAGGACGCCGATCTGACGGCGCTGGCCCGCGCGGTGCTCGCCGACCTGCATGAGTTCGGCGGCTCGCGCGTGCTGACGGAGCGCCAGCACGAACTGCTCGGCACGCTCGCCTGCCATCACGCGGTGCGCGCGAACCGGCGCCTCACGCTCGACGAGATGAACGCGCTGCTGCGCCAGATGGAGGCGACGGAGCGCGCGGACCAGTGCAATCACGGCCGGCCGACCTGGTACCAGCTCACGCTCGGCGACCTCGATCGTCTCTTCATGCGCGGCCAATGAGCGCGCCGCCTCTCGCCGCGCCGCGCACGGTCGCCTGCCTGCTCGGCCCGACCGCATCGGGCAAGACGGCCGCCGCGCTGGCGTTCGCGGCGCGGCGGCCGGTCGAGATCATCAGCGTGGATTCGGCGCTCGTCTACCGCGACATGGACATCGGCACCGCGAAGCCGAGCCGCGCCGAGCGCGCGCAGGTCCCGCACCACCTGATCGACATCCTCGACCCGGCCGACGCGTACTCGGCCGCCGAATTCCGCACGGATACGCTGCGGCTCGTCGACGCGATCATCGCGCGCGGCCGCACGCCGCTGCTCGCGGGCGGCACGATGCTCTACTACAAGGCCCTCACCCAGGGCCTGAACGACCTGCCCGGCGCGGATCCCGACCTGCGCGCCACGCTCGACGCCGAGGCGGCGCGCGACGGCTGGCCGGCGCTGCACGCGCGGCTCGCGGCCGCCGATCCGGTCACGGCCGCGCGGCTCGCGCCGAACGACGCGCAGCGGATCCAGCGCGCGCTGGAGGTGCTGATGCTGACGGGGCAGCCGCTGTCGGCGCTGCTCGCCGTCCCGCCGCGCGCGGATGCGGACGCCGCCCGCTACCGTTTCATGCCGGTGGCGCTCGAACCGTCCGACCGCGCGGTGCTGCATGCGCGCATCGCCGAGCGCTTCGACGCGATGCTGGAGGCGGGCTTCATCGACGAGGTCGAACACCTGCGCCGGCGGCCCGACCTGCATCTCGGGCTGTCGTCGATGCGCTGCGTCGGCTACCGGCAGGCCTGGGAATTCCTCGACGGGCTCACCGACCACCGGACCATGCGCGACAAGGGCGTGTTCGCCACGCGCCAGCTGTGCAAGCGCCAGCTCACGTGGCTGCGCTCGATGCCGGAGCGCGTGGTGGTCGACTGCTGCGCCGACGATGCGACCGCGCGCGCAGTGGATGCGCTCGAACGGCTGCTCGACGCGCCGCCCGACCGGCGCGCGTGAATCAGCGCGAATTGCGCACGCAAAAAAACCCGGCTGATACAGCCGGGCTTTTTTGATATGGAAGCGGACCGCACGGGCCCGCGCGGCGCGTCAGACCACGACGGTCTGCGCCTCGCCTTCGCGGCTCTCGCGCACGACGCCGATCTTCCACACCTGCTCGCCTGCCGCGCTCAGCTGGCGCACCGCCTCGTCGGCATCCGCCGCCGAGACGATCACGGCCATGCCGATCCCGCAGTTGAACACGCGGTGCATTTCCGCGTCGGCGACGCCGCCGTGCTCCTGCAGCCACTTGAACAGCGGCGGCAGCGGCCAGGCCGCCTGGTCGAGTTCGGCGGTCAGGCCGTCGCGCAGCACGCGCGGGATGTTCTCGACGAGCCCGCCGCCCGTGATGTGCGCCATGCCCTTGACCGCGAGGCTCTGCATCAGCGCGAGGAGCGGCTTGACGTAGATGCGGGTCGGCGCGAGCAGCGCGTCGGCCAGCGAACGGCCGTGGAAATCCGCCGACAGGTCGGGGTTCGCGCGCTCGATGATCTTGCGCACCAGCGAGAAGCCGTTCGAATGAATGCCGCTCGACGCGAGGCCCAGCACCACGTCGCCCGGCACGATCGTGCTGCCGTCGATGATCTTGCTCTTCTCGACCGCGCCGACCGCGAAGCCCGCGAGGTCGTACTCGCCGTCCGGATACATGCCCGGCATTTCCGCCGTCTCGCCGCCGATCAGCGCGCAACCCGAGAGCTCGCAGCCGGTCGCGATGCCTTGCACGACGGTGGCCGCCGTGTCCACGTCGAGCTTGCCGCACGCGAAATAGTCGAGGAAAAACAGCGGCTCGGCGCCCTGCACGAGGATGTCGTTCACGCTCATCGCGACGAGATCCTGGCCGACCGTGTCGTGGCGGTTCAGGTGGAACGCGAGCTTGAGCTTGGTGCCGACGCCGTCGGTGCCCGACACGAGCACGGGCTCGCGATACTTCTTCGGTACCTCGAACAGCGCGCCGAATCCGCCAATGCCGCCCAGCACGCCATCGCGCAGGGTTTTCTTCGCAAACGGCTTGATCTTGTCGATGAGCGCGTCGCCCGCGTCGATGTCGACGCCCGCGTCACGATAGGAGAGACCCTGGGCGCCAGGAGCGGATTTCGGAGGATTCATGGGGAAAGGCAAGAAGGTCGGTAAAATGCGATTTTACCCGAAGCCGGACGCCCGGCCGGAATTCCCCGCACCGATCCACCAGGGAAAGCATCTTGCCGAATTCGTCCCCGATTTTGACGCCCGCTCCGCGCCCGGCCCGGCTTCGCGCCGCGTCCGGCCGCGCGCGTCGGGCGGCCGGACGCGGCATGCCCGGCCCGCTTCACCCGACCCGATTCGAACCGTGACTGTTACCCGGCAACTGACGCTCGATCTCGGCACCCCGCCGCCCTCCACGTTCGACAACTTCTACATCGGCGCGAACGACGAACTGGTCACGCGCCTGCGCCGGCTCGATCTCGCGCTCGCGGCCGGCCCGGTGGCCGACCGCACGTTCTACGTCTGGGGCGAACCGGGCAGCGGCCGCAGCCACCTGCTGCAGGCGCTCGTGCACGACACCTCGTACGGTTGCGCGCGCTACCTGGGCCCGCAAAGCGGGCTTGGCGATTTCACCTTCGAGCCGCGCGTGTCGCTGTACGCGGTCGACGACTGCGACGCGCTCAGCGACACCCAGCAGATCGCGGTGTTCAACCTGTTCAACGAGGTGCGCGCGCATCCGTCGAGCGCGCTGGTCGCGACGGGCCCTGCCGCGCCGCTCGCGCTCGACGTGCGCGAAGACCTGCGCACCCGGCTCGGCTGGGGGCTCGTGTTCCATCTCGCGCCGCTGTCCGACGAGGGCAAGGCGGCCGTACTCAAGCGGGCGGCGAAGGAACGCGGCATCGCGCTCGCCGACGACGTGCCCGCCTACCTGCTCACCCATTTCCGCCGCGACATGCCAAGCCTGATGGCGCTGCTCGACGCGCTCGACCGGTTCTCGCTCGCGCAAAAGCGCGCGGTCACGCTGCCGCTGCTGCGCACGATGCTGGCCACGCCCGAGCACGACGACGGCGCTTCCGGCCGGCTCAAGTAGCTTCAAGTAAAATGCGCTTCCATGACTAATCTGGCACTCTTTGACCTGGATCACACGCTGATCCCCACCGACAGCGACCACGAATGGGGTCGTTTCATGGTGAAACTCGGCATCGTCGACGCGGACAGCTTCTCGCGGCAGAACGATCGTTTCTACGCCGACTACAAGGCGGGCAAACTCGATATCCACGCTTACCTGATCGCCATGCTGACGCCGCTCGCGCGCCATTCGCGCGCGCAGCTCGCGCAATGGCACGCGCAATACATGCACGAGGTGATCCGGCCGGCGATGCTGCCGGCGGCGCTCGAACTCGTGCGCCGCCACCAGGACGCGGGCGACCTGTGCTGCCTGGTCACCGCGACCAACGAATTCATCACGCGGCCGATCGCCGCCGCATTCGGCATCGATGCGCTGATCGCGCCCGAGGTCGAGACCGTCGACGGCCATCCCGACTCCGCGTTCACCGGCCGCCCGACGGGCACGCCGAGCTATCGCGAAGGCAAGATCGTCCGCACGCAGGCCTGGCTCGCGTCGCTCGGCAAGCAGCTGGGCGATTTCGAGCACAGCTACTTCTACAGCGACTCGCACAACGACATCCCGCTTCTCGAACAGGTCACCGACCCGATCGCGACCAACCCCGACGCCACCCTGCGCGCGCATGCGCAAACGCATGGCTGGCGCATCCTCGATCTTTTCCAACCGTCGTGATCAAAAAACTCATCCGCAAGCTGCTCGGACAAGAGGCCGCCGACGCGGCCCAGGCAACCGACACCCCCGCCCGTGCCCCGCGCGGCGCCCAAGCCGCGCGCGCCGCCGCCCCGGCCCGCCGGACCGAGCCGACCATCGTGCCGGCCGGCGTGCACGGCATCAATCCCGCGCTGATCTCGAAGAACGCCGTGCGCGTCACCGACACGCTGCAACAGGCGGGCTTCCGCGCGTTCATCGTCGGCGGCGCGGTGCGCGACCTGCTGCTCGGGATCGCGCCGAAGGACTTCGACGTCGCCACCGACGCGACGCCGACCGAGGTGCAGCGCCTGTTCCGCCGCGCCCGCCTGATCGGCCGCCGGTTCCAGATCGTGCACGTGCAGTTCGGCCAGGAACTGATCGAGGTGTCGACGTTCCGCGCGCTGGTCGACCCGCAGGCCGCCGGCGACGCGCCGCCGCCGCCCGCCAAGCGCCTCAAGCGCGACGAGCTCGACCGCCGCACCCATGCGGTCGACGCGAGCGGCCGCGTGCTGCGCGACAACGTCTGGGGCGAGCAGCACGAGGACGCGACGCGCCGCGACTTCACGATCAACGCGATGTACTACGACCCGGCCACGCAGTCCGTGCTCGACTACCACGACGGCATGGCCGACATGCGCGCGCGCCTGCTGCGGATGATCGGCGATCCGGCCACGCGGTTCCGCGAGGATCCGGTGCGGATGCTGCGCGTGGTGCGCTTCGCGGCGAAGCTCGGCTTCGAGATCGAGCCGCATACGCGCGCGCCGATCCAGGAGCTGGCCGACCTGATCAACAACGTGCCGGCCGCGCGCCTGTTCGACGAGATGCTGAAGCTGCTGCTGTCCGGCCACGCGCTCGCCTGCCTCACGCGGCTGCGCGCCGAAGGGCTGCACCACGGGCTGCTGCCGCTCCTCGACGTCGTGCTCGAACAGCCGCAGGGCGAAAAATTCATCCGCCTCGCGCTCAACAACACCGACGCGCGCGTGCGCGCGGGCAAGCCGGTGTCGCCGGGCTTCCTGTTCGCGACGCTGCTGTGGCACGACATGCGCCAGCGCTACGAGCAATACGTGGCCGAGGGCGAATTCCCGGTGCCGGCGCTCAACCGCGCGATGGACGACGTGCTCGACATGCAGACCGAGAAGCTCGCGATCCACAAGCGCTTCTCGGCCGACATGCGCGAGATCTGGGGGCTGCAGCTGCGCCTCGAGAAACGCTCGGGCCGCGGCGCGCTGCGGCTGCTGGAACACCAAAGATTCAGAGCGGGGTATGATTTCCTCCTGTTGCGCTGCGAGTCCGGCGAGCTGGACGGCGAGGTCGGCCAATGGTGGACGGATTTCATCGACGGCGACATCGCGCAGCGTGAAGCGCTGCTCACGCAGGGCGGCACCAAGGAGAAATCACCGCGCAAGCGTCGCCGCCGAGGCGGCGCGCGCAATCGCACGCCGGACGACGGCACGGAACAGACGCCGCAGCAAGGCGACTGACGCGCACGCGGTCGAACGATGCAGGAAGTGATGCCATGACGGTTGCTTATCTCGGACTGGGGGCCAATCTGGGCGACGCGCGCCAGGCGCTGAAGGACGCGGTCGTCTGTCTCGCGCAGCAGCACACGGTCACCGTGTGCGGCAAGTCGAGCCTGTACCGCACCGCGCCCATCGACGCCGGCGGCGACGACTACTACAACTGCGTCGTCAAGATCGACACGCCGCTCGACGCGCACGAGCTGCTCGCGCTGTGCCAGAAGATCGAGCATCACTTCGGCCGCGAGCGCCCGTACCGCAACGCCCCGCGCACGCTCGACATCGACCTCCTGCTGTACGGCGCGCACCGGATCGACAGCCCCGACCTGGTGGTGCCGCACCCGCGCCTGACCGAACGCGCGTTCGCGCTCGTGCCGCTCGTCGAGATCGACCCGGCGCTCGAGATCCCCGCGCTCGGCCGCGCCGACGCCTTCCTCGCCGCCGTCGCGTCGCAGCGCATCGAGAAGGTCCAGTCCTGCCAATGCCAACTGCTGCGCACGCTCGCCGACGAAGCGGGCGCGCAGCCCGGCAAACCCACCTGCCAATGAACGCCGCACCCCTGACCGTCACGCCGCCCGACTCGCGGCCGCCGTGCCGCCACCTCGTGATCGAGGGGCCGATCGGCGTGGGCAAGACCTCGCTCGCGAAGCGGCTCGCCGCGCGCTGGTCGACCCAGCCGCTGCTCGAACGCCCGCAGGACAACCCGTTCCTCGAACGCTTCTATCGCGACACCGCGCGCTACGCGCTGCCCGCGCAGCTGTCGTTCACGCTGCAGCGCGCGCAGCAGGCGCGCGAGATCACCGCCGCCTACGCGGCCGGCACGCCGCTCGTCACCGATTTCATGCTGCAGAAGAGCGAGATCTTCGCGCGGCTCACGCTGCCCGACGACGAGTGGCAGCTGTATCGCGCGCTGGCCGCGCAGGTCGATACGAGCGCGCCCGCGCCCGACCTCGTGGTCTACCTGCAGGCGACGCCCGAGGTGCTGTACGCGCGGATCCAGAAGCGCGGCGTGGCGATGGAGCAGCAGATCAGCGACAGCTATCTGCGCGCGCTCTCCGACGCGTACAACGAATTCTTCTATCACTACGATCGCACCCCCGTGCTGACCGTGGCGGCGGAACACCTGAATCCGCTCGAATCCCCCGAAGACCTTGCGCTGCTCGTCGACCGGATCGAGACGATGCGCGGCCGCAAGGAATACTTCGTCAAGGGCGGCGCCGCCCGTTGAGGCGGCGCGCCCTTTCCTTCACCCATCGAATCGGAACACCCATGACCTATCTCCAGGAATCGAGCCGGCCGGCCGTGACGGTCCCCAAGCTGCAGGCCATGCGCGACGCCGGCGAGAAGATCGCGATGCTCACCTGCTACGACGCGAGCTTTTCCGCGCTGCTCGACCGCGCGGGCGTCGACGTGCTGCTGATCGGCGATTCGCTCGGCAACGTGCTGCAAGGGCAGACCACGACGCTGCCCGTCACGCTCGACGAGATCGCGTACCACACGGCCAGCGTCGCGCGCGCGCAGCCGCGCGCGCTGGTGGTCGCCGACCTGCCGTTCGGCACCTACGGCACGCCGGCCGACGCGTTCGCGAGCGCGGTCAAGCTGATGCGCGCGGGCGCGCAGATGGTCAAGCTGGAGGGCGGCGAATGGCTCGCGGAGACGGTGCGCTTCCTGGTCGAGCGCTCGGTGCCGGTGTGCGCGCACCTCGGCCTCACGCCGCAATCGGTGCATGCGTTCGGCGGCTTCAAGGTGCAGGGCAAGACCGAGGCGGGCGCGGCGCAGCTGCTGCGCGACGCGCGCGCGATCGAAGCGGCGGGCGCGCAGCTCGTCGTGCTGGAGGCGATCCCGACGCTGGTCGCGGCCGAGGTCACGCAGCTGCTGCGGGTGCCGACGATCGGCATCGGCGCGGGCGTCGACTGCTCGGGACAGGTGCTGGTGCTGCACGACATGCTGGGCGTGTTCCCCGGCAAGCGGCCGCGCTTCGTGAAGGATTTCATGCACGGCCAGCCGGGCGGCATCTTTGCCGCGGTCGAGGCGTATGTGCACGCGGTGAAGGACGGGAGCTTCCCGGGGCCCGAGCATTCGTTCTGAACGCCTGAACGGCGGGTGATGCGGGCGGGCGCGAACGCGCCGTCCGCAAACGAGCAACGTGATCGCGGCCCGCGCGGCGGGCGACTGCGACCGGAACGCCCCCGCCGACGACGCGGCCCGCTCAGCCCCCGGGCGCGCGCGCCAGCCGCGCCGCGACCGCGCCGCGCAACGCATTGCTCAGCATCAGCGCTTCCGCGCGCAGCAGGTCGTCCTGCGTCAATACCCGCTCGCTCGCGGCGAGCAGCGGATCCTCCAGCAGCACTCCGCGCATCACCCCCGGCAGCACGCCCGATGCGAGCGGCGGCGTATACCAGCGTCCATCCAACTTGACGAACACCGTCGAGCGCCCGCCTTCCGTCAGCTCGCCGCGCTCGTTGACGAACAGCATGTCGAAGCAGCCCTGCTGCTCCGCCTGCTGCCACGCGCGATCGTAGTGCGCGCGCCGCGTGGTCTTGTGCAGCAGCAGCGCATCGCCCGACGGCACCGCCGCGAAACCGTGCTCCGACGCGAGCATCACGCCCACCGGCCCGTCCGCGAGCGGCTTGAGCGGCGCGCCCGTGAGTTCGAGCGCGCCGTCCTTGGCCAGCGCGAGTCGCACGCGATGCGCGCCCGGTTCGTCGAACGCCGCGCAACGCGCCGCGAGCGCCGCCCGCAAGGCGGCCTCGTCGTACGCGAAACCGAATGCGTCCGCGCTCGCGCGCAGCCGCGCGAGGTGGCGATCGAGATGGCGCACGCCGTCGGCGCGCGTCGCCTGCATGGTCTCGAACAACGCGAAGCCCGGCTCCGCGCCCGTGAGGAAGCGCGCCTTCAGCTCGCACTCCGCGTATTCGTCCGCCGCGACGCTGTCGAGCACGATCCCCGCGCCCACGCCCATCACGCCGCGCCGTCGCCCCTGGGCGTCGGCCGGGGCAAGCGTCAGCGTGCGGATCGCGACCGACAGGCAGAAGTCGCCGCACGGATGCGCGCCGTCGTCCGACGCGGCGTCGAGCCAGCCGAGCGCGCCCGTATACAGCCCGCGCGGCGTGCTCTCGAGCGCGTCGATCAGCTTCAGGGTCTCGTGCTTCGGCGCGCCCGTGATCGAGCCGCACGGGAACAGCGCGCGCAGCACGTCCGCGAAGCGCACGCCGTCGCGCAGCTCGGCCTCGACCGTCGAGGTCATCTGCCATACCGATGCATACGGCTCCACCGAGAACAACGCGGGCACCCGGACGCTGCCGGTGCGCGCGACGCGCGACACGTCGTTGCGCAGCAGATCGACGATCATCACGTTTTCCGCGCGATTCTTCGGATCGTTCGCGAGGAGCCGCGCCATGGCCGCATCGGCCGCGGGCTCGGCCGCGCGCGGCGCGGTGCCCTTCATCGGCCGCGCGCGCAGCCGGGCGCCCGCCTTCTCGATGAACAGCTCGGGCGAGCAGGACACGATCCAGCCGTCGTCCGGCAGCGCGATCAGCGCGCCGTAGCGCACCGGCTGACGCGCGCGCAGCCGCCGATACAGCGCGAGCGGCGCGCCGAACGCATCGAAATCGAGCCGGTAGGTGTAGTTGACCTGATACGAATCGCCGTCGCGCAGCGCGCGCTGCACCGCCGCGAGCGCCGCGTCGAATGCCGCGCGCGTGACGCTCTTGCGCACCCGCGCGACGCCCGCGACCGACGGCGTCGCCGCGCCGCCGTCGCGCTGCGCGAGCCAGCCGTCGGCCTCCTCGCGCGACAAGCGCTCGACCCGGTCGAACAACAGAAAACGCAGCGGCGCATCGCCTGGCTGCGCCAGTTGCAGATTCCGCCCGAACCCGTAGTCGCCGAGCACGATCGCGTGCAGCCCGCGCCGCGCATCGGCCGCGACCGCGTCGCAGACCGCATCGAGCGTCGCCGGATCGGTGCACATGCGTTCGTGCGAGAACCCGGTATACAAGCGACTCGACCGCGTCGCCGCGGTCGAGTCGCAATCGTCGAGGAGCGCGAAGACCGCGCTCCCGTCAAGCTCAGCCATCCCGCTTCACCTTATCGGCCCGTCACTCGAAGAAGCTCTTCACGCGATCGAACCAGCTCTTGCTCTGCGGGCTGTGGCGCCCGCCGCCTTCCGCCAGCGACTTCTCGAACTGCTTGAGCAGGTCGCGCTGCTGCTCGGTGAGCTTCACGGGCGTTTCCACCTGCACATGCACGTAGAGGTCCCCGGCGATGCTCGAACGCAGGCCCTTGATGCCCTTGCCGCGCAGCCGGAACGTCTTGCCCGACTGCGTGCCTTCCGACACCGTGAAGCTCGCGCGGCCCGCCAGCGTCGGCACCTCGATCTCGCCGCCGAGCGCCGCCGTCGTGAACGGAATCGGCATCTGGCAGTGCAGGTCGTCGCCGTCGCGCTCGAACACCGCGTGCGGCTTGATGTGGATCTCGACATACAGGTCGCCCGACGGCCCGCCGTTGATCCCCGGCTCGCCGTTGCCGGCCGAGCGGATCCGCATGCCGTCGTCGATGCCCGCCGGGATCTTCACCTCGAGCGTCTTGTTTTCCTTCACCTTGCCCGAGCCGTGGCAATGCACGCACGGTTCCGGGATGTAGGTGCCGGTGCCGTGGCACTTCGGACAGGTCTGCTGGATGCTGAAGAAACCCTGCGACATCCGCACCGTGCCCTGGCCGTGACAGGTCGGGCAGGTTTCGGGCTTGGTGCCCGGCTTCGCGCCGGAGCCGTGGCAGATGTCGCACGACGCCCAGCTCGGCACGCGGATCTGCGTGTCGTAGCCGTGCGCCGCCTGCTCCAGCGTGATTTCCATGCTGTAGCGCAGGTCCGCGCCGCGATACACCTGCGGGCCGCCGCGGCCGCCGCGCGCGGCGCCGCCCGCGGCCTGGCCGAAGATGTCGCCGAAGATGTCGCCGAACGCATCGGCGAAACCACCGAAGCCCTGCGCGCCCGCGCCGCCCACGTTCGGATCGACGCCGGCGTGGCCGTACTGATCGTACGCCGCGCGCTTCTGGCCGTCCGACAGCATTTCATAGGCTTCCTTCACTTCCTTGAAATGCTCTTCCGCATCCTTGCTGTCCGGATTGCGGTCGGGGTGGTACTTCATCGCGAGCTTGCGATATGCCTTCTTGATTTCGTCGTCGCTCGCATTCTTCGCGACGCCCAGAACCTCGTAGTAATCCCGTTTCGCCATATCGGTTCAATACCGCCGCTCAACGCGCGCGGCGGCTCCTCTCGCTTCCAGTAAAGTCTTGCGACTTGTTGAGCGGCGCCGACACGTCGTGCCGGCGCCGCCCGCCATAAAACAAATGCGCCCGGAGGGCCGCGAGGCCCGCCAGGCTAGGGGTGATCCGTGCTTCCGGCGACGGAGACGGATCCGAGTCAGCCGCGCCGCGCGCGTCGCCGCGCGCGGCTCGCGGTTCAACTGCAACCCGGCTTAGTCCTTCTTCACTTCCTTGAAGTCCGCGTCGACCACGTCGTCGGCCTGCTGCGCGCCGCCGTGCGCCGCGCCTTCCGCCGCGCCGGCCGCACCGGCCGCACCCGCCGCGCCGGCCTGCTGCGCCTGCATGTCGGCGTACATCTTCTCGCCGAGCTTCTGCGACGCCGTCGAGAGCGCCTCGATCTTCGCATCGATCGCCGCCTTGTCGGCCGACGTGTTCTTCAGCACGTCCTCCAGCTCCTTCAGCGCGGCCTCGATCTTGTCCTTCTCGCCCGCGTCCAGCTTGTCGCCGTACTCGGCGACCGCCTTCTTCGTGCTGTGGACGAGCGCGTCGCCCTGGTTGCGCGAATCGGCCAGCTCACGCAGCTTGTGGTCTTCCGCCGCGTTCGCTTCCGCGTCCTTGATCATCTGGTCGATCTCGGCTTCGGACAGGCCCGAGTTCGCCTTGATCGTGATCTTGTTTTCCTTGCCGGTCGCCTTGTCCTTCGCGCCGACGTGCAGGATGCCGTTCGCGTCGATGTCGAAGGTCACTTCGATCTGCGGCACGCCGCGCGGCGCCGGCGGGATGCCTTCCAGGTTGAATTCGCCGAGCAGCTTGTTGCCCGCCGCCATCTCGCGCTCGCCCTGGAACACCTTGATCGTCACCGCGCCCTGGTTGTCGTCCGCGGTCGAGTACACCTGCGCGTGCTTGGTCGGGATCGTGGTGTTCTTGTTGATCATCTTCGTCATCACGCCGCCGAGCGTCTCGATGCCGAGCGACAGCGGGGTCACGTCGAGCAGCAGCACGTCCTTGCGGTCGCCCGACAGCACCTGGCCCTGGATCGCCGCGCCGACGGCGACGGCCTCGTCCGGGTTCACGTCACGGCGCGGATCCTTGCCGAAGAACTCCTTCACCTTCTCCAGGACCTTCGGCATGCGGGTCTGGCCGCCGACCAGGATCACGTCGTCGATGTCCGAGACCTTGACGCCCGCGTCCTTGATCGCGATGCGGCACGGCTCGATGGTGCGCTCGACCAGCTCCTCGACCAGCGCTTCCAGCTTGGCGCGCGTGATCTTCAGGTTCAAGTGCTTCGGACCCGATGCGTCGGCCGTGATGTACGGCAGGTTGATTTCGGTCTGCTGGCCCGACGACAGCTCGATCTTCGCCTTCTCGGCCGCTTCCTTCAGGCGTTGCAGCGCGAGCACGTCCTTCGACAGGTCGACGCCCTGCTCCTTCTTGAACTCGCCGATGATGTAATCGATGATGCGCTGGTCGAAGTCTTCGCCGCCGAGGAAGGTGTCGCCGTTGGTCGACAGCACTTCGAACTGCATTTCACCGTCGACGTCCGCGATCTCGATGATCGACACGTCGAAGGTGCCGCCGCCGAGGTCATACACGGCGATCTTGCGGTCGCCCTTCTCGGCCTTGTCGAGGCCGAACGCGAGCGCGGCCGCGGTCGGCTCGTTGATGATCCGCTTCACTTCGAGGCCCGCGATGCGGCCGGCGTCCTTGGTCGCCTGGCGCTGGCTGTCGTTGAAGTACGCGGGCACCGTGATCACGGCTTCCGTGACCGGCTCGCCGAGGTAGTCCTCGGCCGTCTTCTTCATCTTGCGCAGCACTTCGGCCGACACCTGCGGCGGCGCGAGCTTGTCGCCGTGCGCCTCGACCCATGCGTCGCCGTTGTCGGCCTTGATGATCGCGTAGGGCATCAGGCCGATGTCCTTCTGCACTTCCTTCTCTTCGAAGCGGCGGCCGATCAGGCGCTTGACCGCGAACAGCGTGTTGCGCGGGTTGGTCACCGACTGACGCTTGGCGGGCGCGCCGACCAGGACTTCGTTGTCGTCCATGTAGGCGATGATCGACGGCGTGGTGCGCGCGCCTTCCGAGTTCTCGATGACCTTGACTTGGTTGCCTTCCATCACGGCCACGCACGAATTCGTGGTGCCGAGGTCAATACCGATGATCTTTCCCATTTTCTTCAATCTCCAGAAATCTTGATCGCTGCGGAAAACCGGCCTTTTTACCCGATTCCCCACGCCAAATTCAACTCTGCACTCGAAATAAGTGCTGCCGCGCCGTTTTCAAGACCCTGAAACCGATGCGGCTATTTATTTTTTCAATCGCCGCCCGCGGCCGCGACCTTCGCCCGCGCCGCGGCCGTCGCGGCCTCGAACTGCGCGAGCCCGTGCCAGCCGGTGGCCCGCCCGAGCCGCTTGCCGCGATGGAAGAAGAACCAGGTCGGCACGCCGTGCAGCACGAAGCGGCGCGCCAGCTCGCGGTGTTCGTAGACATTGCTCTGGAACCATTTAAGGTCGAGCGCGCGGATCGCGTCGGGCTGCGCGAGCATCGCTTTCTTGGCGATCTCGCAGTTGAAGCAGTCGACGCCCCAGAAAAACACGACCGCGAGCGCATCGCCCGCGGCGGCGAGGCCGGCGTCGAAGTTCGCGGCGTCGAGCGGCGCCATGCCGAACACCGCAAATGCCGTCGCGTCGACGTCCACGCCCGCCATTGCGTCCGCGCTTACTTCGGCTGGGCGACGGTCACGAGTGCCGGACGCAGTACGCGGTCGGCAATCGTGTAGCCTTTTTGCAACACTGCGACGACGGTATTCGGCTCCTGCTCGGCCGGCACCATCGAGATCGCCTGGTGCTGGTGCGGATCGAACTTCGCGCCGACCGGGTTGATCGCCGTCACGCGGCCCTTCTCGAGCGCGCTCTGGAGCTGGCGCAGCGTCAGGTCGACGCCCTCGCGCACCTTCGTGAGGTCGCCCGAGGTGTCGCCGAGCGCGGCTTCGAGGCTGTCGAGCACGGGCAACAGGTTCTCCGCGAAGCTCTCGATCGCGAACTTGTGCGCCTTCGACACGTCGTCCTGCGCACGGCGGCGCACGTTCTCGGTCTCGGCCTTCGCGCGCAGGAAGCCTTCCTGCAGCTCGACGATCTTGGCTTGGGCCTCGGCGAGCGCGGCTTCGGCAGCGGGCGCGGCGTCGGCGGCCTGGGCGGCCTCGGCGGCGGCCGGGTCGCGGCCGGTTTCGTCGGCCGTCTGGCCAGCCGGGTTCTCTTGCGTGTTTTCCATGTCGCTGAAAAGTCGTGTTAGAGGTTAAAGCCAAAACGGCGTCCCGCCGCGCGGTTCGAGCCACGCCGGCCGGAGGCCGCACAACGATAGTGCAAATGGGGCCCAAGACAACAATTTCAAGAGGGTCTTTGTCCGCGCGACGCACCGTTTCCCGGCAGCCCGTCACCGCGCCGGTGCGCGACCGAACGCCCGTGCGGCGGGCGGAAACCCGCGGTAACAACCCTTACGCGGCCGCCTCTAGCAGCCGGGCGGGCCCCTGCACTACACTCCAGTCAGGCAGCCTGAAGAGCAGGGATGCCCTGCCCTGACGAATGCCTGACATCGATCCCGTGGCCGCGTTTTCACCCGTCTTCTCGAGGGGAGTACCGTGAAACTGACCTTTGCCATCTCGATGGTCGCCCTGGTACTCATTGCGGGCACCACGACCATCTGCCTGTCCGGCGCCGTGACCGAGCGCACCACCGAATACGGCAGCGCGCGCGCCACCTTCGACCAGATGTTCAGCGCTCACCCGAAAGTTTGTCGATGATCCGCCGGTCGCGCTTGGTCGGCCGCCCGTGCAGTTCCGCCGCGGGTTCCCGGAAGTTCCGGCGGCGCTCCTGCTCGGCGAGCCTGCGCTCGCGGCCCGCCGCGGTTTCCGCGTAGAGCTGCTGGGCGACGCTCGCCGGCCCGCGCGTGTCGCACACCCCGAGCACGTCGACCTGCCAGACCACGCTTTCGATCGCGATCTCCACCTGGTCGCCGACCCGCACTTCCTTCGACGGCTTGACGGCCGCCCCGCCGATCCGCACCCGCCCCTTGTCGACCGCGTCGGCCGCGAGCGAGCGGGTCTTGAAGAAACGCGCGGCCCACAGCCACTTGTCGATGCGCAGCCGCGCGCCGGGTTCGGTCGAGATCCGGTAGTTCATCGCGTCAGGCCATCGCCTCGGTGTGCGCGACCGGCCGCACCGGCCAGCCTTGCAGGTTTTCCGCCGCGATCTCGCCGAGCGCCGCGATCCACGCGGGCGACGCGTTCAGGCACGGGATCCGGTGGAACGCCTTGCCGCCCGCGCCGAGGAACGCGTCGCGCACCTCCATGCCGATCTCCTCGATCGTCTCCAGGCAATCGGCGGTGAAGCCCGGGCAGAACACGTCCGCGCGGCGCACCCCGGCCTCGCCCAGCTCGCGCAGCGTCGGCTCCGTATAGGGCTGCAGCCATTCCGCCTTGCCGAAGCGCGACTGGAACGTGACCCGGCATTCGAGCGTGGTGAGCCCGAGCGCCGTGATCAGCAGCGCGGCCGTCTGCTGGCACTGGTCGTGATAGGGATCGCCGAGGTCGAGCGTGCGCTTCGGCACGCCGTGGAAGCTCAGCACGAGCTTGTCGCCGGCGGCGAAATCGGGGCGGCCGTGCGCGTCCCAGTAGTGGCGCACCTGCTCGGCCAGCGCGTGGATATAGGCCGGATGGTCCGCGTAGTGGCGCACCGTGCGCACCTCGGGCTGGTTGCGCATGCGGCGCAGCGCGACGAACGCGTCGTCGAACGCGGTGGCGGTGGTCGAGGCCGAATACTGCGGGTACAGGGGCAGCAGCAGCACGCGCTCGGCGCCCGCGCGGCGCAGCTGCGACAGCACCGTGCCGATCGAGGGGGTGCCGTAGCGCATCGCGTAGTCGACCAGCACCTGATAGCCGTTCGCGGCGAACAGCGGCCGCAGGCCCTCGACCTGGCGCTCGGTATGGACGCGCAGCGGCGAGCCCTCGGGCAGCCAGACGGACGCATATTTCTTCGCCGACGCGCGGCCGCGCAGCGGCAGCACCAGCGTGCGCAGGATCACCTGCCAGACGGCCCGGGGAATCTCGACCACGCGCGGGTCGGACAGGAACTGGGCGAGGTAGCGGCGCACCGCGCGGGGCGTCGGCTCGTCGGGCGTACCGAGGTTGATCAGCAGCACCGCGACGCGATGGGCCGCCGCGGCGTGCGACGGCGGTTCGAGATCAAAACGCATGGGCAGGACGTGCCGGAGCACCAAATCGAACGAAACACATTATAGCGGGCCGGCTCGGGCGGGCGCCCGGCTACTGCTGGCTCAGGGTCAGCGACAGGAGCCGCGCGGTGATGTCGACGATCGGAATCACCCGGTTGTAGGCCATCCGGGTCGGCCCGATCACGCCGAGCGTGCCGACGATCGTGCCGTTGACCTCGTACGGCGCCGTCACGACGCTCATCTCCTCGATCGGCACCAGCGTCGATTCGCCGCCGATGAAGATCTGCACCCCCTGCGCGTGGCTCGACACGTCGAGCAGTTGCAGGAGGCTCGTCTTCTGGTCGAACACGTCGAACAGCTTGCGCAGCCGCGCCATGTCGGACGACAGGTCGGCCACTTCCAGCAGGTTGCGCTCGCCGGAAATCAGCACCGTATCCTCTTCGTCCGGCACCTCGGTGCTCGCGGTGACGGCCGCGTGCATCAGCGCGGTCATGTCGCCGCGCAGCTGGTCGATCTCCTCGCGCAGCCGGCGCCGCACCTCGTCGAACGACAAACCCGCGAAATGCGCGTTGATGTAGTTCGACGCCTCGGTCAGCTGGGCCGGCGAGTAGTCGCGCTGGGTCGCCATCATGCGGTTCTGCACGTCGCCTTCCGGCGTGACGATGATGAGCAGGATCCGCTTGTCCGACAGCCGCATGAACTCGACCTGCTTGAACACGTGGCTGCGGCGCGGGGTCAGCACGACCCCGGCGAACTGCGACAGGCTCGACAGCACGCCCGCCGCGGCCGCCACCACCTTCTGCGGCTCGCCCGCCTGCAGCGTGGCCTGCACGAGCCGGGTGACCGCGTCCGGCGCCTCGACCGTCAGCATGGTGTCGACGAACAGCCGGTAGCCGCGCGGCGTCGGCACGCGGCCGGCCGACGTATGCGGGCTCGAGACCAGCCCCAGCTCCTCCAGGTCCGACATCACGTTGCGGATCGTGGCCGGGCTCAGTTCCAGCCCTGAATGCCGCGACAGCGTGCGCGAGCCGACCGGCTGACCGTCGGCGATATACCGTTCGATCAGCGTCTTGAGGAGAGTTCGTGCGCGGGGATCTAGCATGGGGAAAAATTCTAGCGCAACCCGGCCTCGGCCGCGAGCGCGGCGCAACCCGGCCGAACGGCGCGCCGGCGCGCCGAGCGGTTCTTTTCGTCATCGAGCTATGGTGTAATGCCGGCATGAAAACCGGCAATCAGTTCCATACCGTCGCGCTCGTGGGGCGCAGCAACACGCCCGGCATCGTCGAGCCGCTCGCCGCGCTCGCCGCCTGCATCGCGAAGCGCGGCTTCGAGGTCGTGTTCGAGGCCGACACCGCGCACGGAACCGGTATCACCGGCTACCCGGCCCTCACCCCGGCCGAGATCGGCGCGCGCGCCGACGTGGCGGTGGTGCTGGGCGGCGACGGCACGATGCTCGGCATCTGCCGCCAGCTCGCCCCCTACAAGACCCCGTTGATCGGCATCAACCACGGCCGGCTGGGCTTCATCACCGACATTTCCGCGTCGGACATGCAGGAGCTGGTGCCGATGATGCTGACCGGCAGCTTCGAGCGCGAGGAGCGCACGCTGCTGGAGGCCCGCATCATGCGCGACGGCGAGCCGATCTACCACGCGCTCGCCTTCAACGACGTGGTCGTCAACCGCAGCGGCTTCTCCGGGATGGCGGAGCTGCGCGTGTCGGTCGACGGCCGCTTCATGTACAACCAGCGCTCCGACGGCCTGATCGTCGCCACGCCGACCGGCTCGACCGCCTACGCGCTGTCCTCGTCCGGCCCGATCCTGCATCCGCAGCTGCAGGGCATCGTGCTCGTGCCGATCGCGCCCCACGCGCTGTCGAACCGGCCGATCGTGCTGCCCGACGACTCCCGGGTGCGGATCCAGATCATCGGCGGGCGCGACGTGAACGTGAACTTCGACATGCAGTCGTTCACCGCGCTCGAGCTGAACGACTCGATCGAGGTGCGCCGCTCGAAGCACACCGTGCCGTTCCTGCATCCGGTCGGCTACAGCTACTACGCGACGCTGCGCAAGAAGCTGCACTGGAACGAACATCCGTCGCTCGACGACGACCCGGCGTCCTGACGCCTTCTCCCGCACAGCCCCTCATGCTTCGTCATCTCTCGATCCGCGACTTCGTCATCGTCGCCGCGCTCGACCTCGAATTCGAGCGCGGTTTCACCGTCTTCTCCGGCGAGACCGGCGCGGGCAAATCGATCCTGATCGACGCGCTCGCGCTCGCGCTCGGCGAACGCGCCGACGCGAGCGTCGTGCGCACGGGCTGCACGCGCGCCGACATCAGCGCCGAATTCACCCCGCACGACCGGGTCGTGCGCTGGCTCGACGAGCATGCGTTCGTCGCCGACGACGTCGTGATGCTGCGCCGCGTGGTCGACGCGAACGGCCGCTCGCGCGCCTTCATCAACGGCACCAGCGCGACCCTCGCCCAACTGCGCGAGGTCGGCGAGATGCTGGTCGACATCCACGGCCAGCACGCGCACCAGTTGCTGATGCGGCCGGACGCGCAGCGCGAGCTGTTCGACACGCACGCGGGCCTCGTCGCCGATGCGGCCGCCGTCGCGCGCGGCTGGCGCGTGTGGCGCGACGCGACCCAGGCGATCGACGCCGCGCGCGCGCACGAGCGCGAGCGCCAGCTCGAACGCGAGAAGCTCGCATGGCAGCTCGCCGAGCTCGACAAGCTCGCGCCGCAGCCCGGCGAATGGGAGGAGATCGGCGCCGAGCATCGCCGCCTGTCGCACTCGGCGAACCTGATCGACGGCGTGCAGGCGGCGCTCGGCGCGCTGTCCGAGTCGGACGACGCGATGCTGACCCAGCTCGGCGCGATCGTCTCGAAGCTGCGCGGGCTCGCCGAATACGACGCCGCGCTGCACGACGCGCTCGCCTCGCTCGAACCGGCGGAGATCCAGCTGCAGGAAGCCGCGTATTCGCTGTCGCACTACGCGCAGCGGCTCGACCTCGATCCCGACCGGCTCGCCCAGGTCGAGACCCGCCTCGACGCGCTGCATTCGACGGCGCGCAAGTTCCGCCTGCCGCCCGACACGCTGCACGCCGAGCACGCCGCGCGCCGCGCGCAGCTCGCCGCGCTCGACGCGGCCGCCGACCTCGGCGCGCTCGAGGCCGTCGCCGCGAAAGCGCACGACGCCTACCTGGTCGATGCGAAACGGCTGTCGAAGGCGCGCGCGCAGGCCGCGAAGGCGCTCGGCGCGGCCGTCACCACCGGCATGCAGGAGTTGTCGATGGCGGGCGGCAGCTTCGAGGTCGCGCTCGTGCCGCTCGCGGACGGCGGCGCGCACGGGCTCGAACAGGTCGAGTTCCGCGTCGCCGGCCACTCGGGCGTGCCGCTGCGGCCGCTCGCGAAGGTCGCCTCGGGCGGGGAGCTGGCGCGGATCAGCCTCGCGCTCGCGGTGATCGCGAGCGCGGCCAGCCCGACGCCGACCCTGATCTTCGACGAAGTGGACACCGGCATCGGCGGCGGCGTCGCCGAAGTGGTCGGCCGCCTGCTGCACCAGCTCGGCCAGATCCGCCAGGTGCTGTGCGTGACCCACCTGCCGCAAGTGGCCGCGCGCGGCGACCAGCACCATCAGGTCGCGAAGGGTGCGGACGCGAACGGCGGCACCGTGTCGACCGTCGTGCCGCTCGACAAGGCGAACCGGATCGAGGAAATCGCGCGGATGCTGGGCGGCCTGGAGATCACCGCGACCACGCGCAAGCACGCGAAGGAAATGCTCGCCGCCTGAGGACGGGCCCGCGACACGGGCCGTGTTTCCGACCGGCCGTGCCTGTGACCAGCCGCACCGCCACTACCCGCGCAACCGACCGGCCATACCCAATCCAGGCGCCCCGCTGCGACGCGGCCGGCGCGCCCGGCCGCCCCGCCCCGCCCCGCCCCGCCCCGCCCCGCCCCGCCCCGCCCCGCCC
>NZ_JBXAPG010000024.1:96938-109043 GCF_058803765.1 Burkholderia sp. GW821-FHT14F03 | reverse complement strand
CTGGTCGCGACGTTGCCGCGCGCGGTCTGCCGCTCGACGTTGGTGTCGAGCCCCGCGCCGACCCGGCCGTCGGTGATTTTGCCCACGGTCTCGCGGTTGCCGATCTCGCGTTGCGCGATGTCGCGCAGCGCGTACAGCTGCGCGAGCTGGTTGTAGGTGCGCGCCACCGACGACGCGAGCGTCACGCGCGCCTGCTGCAGGTCCGCCTCGGCGGCTTTTTCCTGCGACACGGCCATCGCCAGCCGCGCGCGGTTCTTGCCCCAGAGGTCGAGCTCCCACGACGCGCTCGCGAGCGCGTTGTTCTCGCTGTACCAGCTGCCGCCGTACGGCGGCGGGAACAGCCCGTTGCCCGAATACAGCTCGCGGGTCCACGAATACTTCGCGTCGGCCTTCGGCAGCAGCGTCGCGCGCGACGACTCGATATACGACGACGCCTTCGCGATGCGCGCCTGCGCCTGCGCGATCGAGGGGCTGCCGGCGAGCGCCTCGTCGATCAGCTTCGGCAGCTGCGGATCGCCGAACTGGCCGGCCCAGTCGAGCGCGGGCCACGGGGCCCCTTCGCCGGGCAGGCTGCGCGCGGTCTCGAACTGCGACGCGGGCGCGATCTGCTTGTCGCTCTTGATGCCGATGTAGTTCGCGCAACCCGCGAGCGCGAACGCGGCCGCCGCCGCGACGACGACCGCGCGGCCCCGCGCGATTCGGATCGACGCGCTCATTGCGTACGCTCCCGCGCGATGCGCTTCATTGCCCTGATGTCCATGCCTGTGATTCCCCGATGAAAGTCATGTTGTTCCGTGCACGCCGCCCCGGTTCGCCCGCATGCGCGCAAGCAGGCGTACGAGGTGGCGCGCGTCCTCCGGCGAGCAGCCGGCGAGCAGGTCGCCTAGCACCGCGCGAAAAATGGCCGGCAAGGCCGCCGCGTGCGCGCGCCCCGCTTCCGTGAGCGCGACGCGCACGATCCGCCGATCGTCGTGGCCGCGCACCCGCGCCAGCAGGCCGCGATGTTCGAGACGATCGAGCATGCGGGTGGCCGAACTCGCGTCGACGCCATGCGCGCGCGCCAGCTCGACCACGCTCGCCTCGTGGCGGCGCGCCAGCATGAACAGCAGGCGGCCCTGCATGCCGGTCACGCCGAGCGCCGCGCGCGTCCGTTGCGACAGCCGTTGCGCGAACGCCGCGTCGGCCCGCGACAGCAAGGCGCCCAGGCTGTCGTCCCCGCACCGGGACGCTTCCGCCCACGCGTCCGGCCGCGTCATGCGCGCCGCTCCGGCGCGCCGTCACGCGCGCGCCACATCGCGCACCACCTGTGACAGTTCATGCCGCAGGCGCGCGGCCCGCCGCGCGCCGAAGCGCGACTCGAACGCCTGCTGCGCGTCGCGCCAGCGCATCGCGGCATCGGACAGCTTCACGCGCCCCGCTCCGGTCAACACGAAGCGCAAGCCGCGGCCGCGCTCCGCCGTCACGCGGCGCGCGACCCACGCGCCGCGCAGGAGCGGGCGCAAGGTGCGAATGAGTGTCGTGCGATCCGTGGATGTGGCCCGCGCCAGTTCCACCATCGACAGCTCCTCGCCCGTCGACAGCGCGCGCAGGATGCAGAATTGCGCGGGCGTCACGCCCGCATCTGACAAATACCTTTCGTAGAACTGGGAGAGGTGCCTCGCGGCCCGCCGAATGGCAAAGCAATCGTCATCGACGGAAGGCTGAGTGTGCATGCGCACAGACTAGTGGCGCACGACCTGCGCATCAACGTCGTGCGCCGCATCAATTAATAACCGCGACGGCAAGAATCGGCGGCGCGCGACCATACCGGATCGAGGTCACGCACCGTTCGCGGCAGCCGTCCGATCAGGAGCATCACGTCGCGCGAACACGGCCAAAAGCACCACGGTGCTCATCGAGCTCATTGCAAATGGACTTCATCTTCGGTAAATACCGCGATTTTCTCATTCATTTAATTCAGATTTATCTCAATCATTAGATTCAAATCCACCACTTCCTCCGCCTCATATTTTCATATCGTGAAGGCAGGCGTTAACCACGGCCAATCAAGCCGTCTTGCGTGCTTCGTCGAACTGGCATCCGATTATTGAAAATACATTTAAAAATCCGACAAAACAAAAAGCCACGATACCTTTGCTAGTACTTGTTCAATGTCATCGAAATAAAACCCTCAGTAATATCCGTCCGCGCTTCGAGAAATATCGGAGGCGCACGCGGCCGACCAAAAACGAGGCATTCGAGTTTGAACATGCGCAACCACGTGGGCATCCACGCTCCCTTCCTGCCGCTGGCGAACCCGACGCGAGACGCGCCGCGGCCGGCCGGCCGCCCCCGCCATGAACCGAGGCGCGCGAACGCCGCATGCCGCGCTCACTGCCTCGTCTATGCGCTGTTCGCGCCCGTTCTCGCCTGGGCGCAGACCGCGCCTGCGCCGCACATCGACGCGCCGCGCGCCGGTCAGGCGCTGCGCGACATCGAGACCCCGCGCCCGACCGTCCCCGCCCCCGCGCAGCCCGATCTCGACCTGCCGCCCGCCGCCCCCGTCGGCGACGCAAGCGACGAAGGCCCACGGGTCGCCGTACGCCGCTTCGAATTGAGCGGCAATCAGCACTTCGACGCCGCGCGCCTGCAGGCGCTGCTCGCCGACCTCGTCGGCCGCGAGTTGAGCTTCGCGCAACTGCGCGAAGCTCCCGCGCGCATCACCGACTACTACCGCGCGCACGGCTACGTGCTGGCCCGCGCCTACCTGCCGCAGCAGGAGGTCGCGGACGGCGAGGTGCGCATCGCCGTCGTCGAGGGCCGCTACGGCCGTATCGAACTCCACAACCGCAGCCGCGTGCGGGACGCCGTGCTGCGCCAGCCGCTCGGCGCGTTGCGCGCCGATACCCTCGTGCAGGGCGCCGATCTCGAACGCAGCCTGATGCTGCTCGACGAACTGCCCGGCGTCGAGGTCAAGGGCACGCTGCGCGCGGGCGCCGAGCCGGGCACCACGGATCTCCTGATCGACGCGGAGCGCGGCCCGTTCGCGACGGGGGGGCTCGAATTCGACAACTTCGGCGAATGGCAGACGGGTCGCTATCGCTTCAGCGCGAGCGTCGACGTCAATACACCGCTCGGGCTCGGCGACCAGCTCACGCTGCGCGGCCTGACGAGCGAGCGCTCGCAGCGCTACTACCGTGCCGCCTACCAGTTGCCCGTCGGCCCCGCGTCGACGCGCCTGGGCGTCGGCTATTCCAACATGCGCTACCGCATCGGCGGGCCGCTCGAGGAACTGGGCATCTACGGCCGCGCCAACGTGCAAAGCGTGTCCGTCACGCAGCCGTTGCTGCGCAGCCGGCACACGAGCCTCAGCGCGCAGATCCTGTACGAGAACAAGAACCTGCATGACGGCTTGCGCGCATTCGACATCCTCACCGACAAGAACGTCGGCCTGTGGTCGTTCAGCCTCAGCGGCCGCAGCGAGGACGACTGGCTCGGCGGCGGGCGCAACGGCTTCTCCGCGACGCTCGGCGTCGGCCGGCTGCGCAGCAACGATCCGCTCGGCACGAGCCGGCGCGCGAACACGCCGGGCCGCTTCGCGCGCCTGAACCTGAGCGCGCTGCGCCTGCAGGCGCTCAGCGCGCGCCTGCAGCTGTATACGCAGTTCAGCGCGCAACTCGCCTCGCGCAATCTCGACGCGTCGGAAAAGTTCAGCGTCGGCGGCCCCTATGGCGTGCGCGCGTATGCGCTCGGCGCGAGCGGCGGCGACCAGGGCTGGCAGGCCACGGCGGAATTGCGCTACCTGGCCGCGCCGGGCTGGCAGGTGAGCACCTTCCTCGACACCGGGCGCACGCAGATCGACAAGCAGCCCCTGTCCGACGACCTCAATACGTTCCAGCTGTCGTCGGTCGGAATCGGACTCAACTGGTATGGCGCAAAGCGCCAGCTCAGCGTCACCGCCGCGCTGCCGCTCGGCAACGAGCATGCGGCGCTGTCCCGCCGCTCGCCCGGCGTCTGGTTGCAGGCCGCCCAGTATTTCTGAGCAGTCCGCCGCCGCGCCTGACCCGGCGGGCGGCTTCATGGGGGATGCCACGAGCGTTCCCGGGAAGAGCGGCAAGCAGGCCGACCGCCCCTCCCACTTGATTAGCGATGCAAACCATTTCCGGATCGATCCGGTCACGCATTCCGAGGAGTCCAATCAGCATGAACAAGACCTACGCATTGGTATGGAACCTGACGCAGGGCCGCTGGGTTGCGGTCGGCGAAACCGCGCGCCGTCGCGGCAAATCCGCCGTCGGCAAGCGCCTCGCCGCCGCGGCCTCGCTGCTCGGCCTCGCCGCCCTGCCCGCCTTCGCGCTCCCGTCCGGCGAAACCCTCATCTCCGGCCAGGCCGATCTCGCGCGCGCCGAGAACGGCAAGACCCTCTCGATCAACCAGCATTCCGACAAGCTCATCACCGACTGGCAGGACTTCAGCGTCGCGGGCGGCGAGCGCGTGTCGTTCCACCAGCCCACCGCCATGTCCATCGCGCTCAACCGCGTGATCGGCAACAACGGCAGCCGCATCGATGGCCAGATCGACGCCAACGGCCGCGTCTTCCTCGTCAACCCGAACGGCATCCTGTTCGGCGCGGGCGCGCAAGTCAACGTCGGCGGCCTCGTCGCCTCCACCCAGCATCTCGCCGACACCGACTTCCTCGCCGGCAACTATCGCTTCTCCGGCACCTCCGCCCAGGGCGTCATCAACGAAGGCACGCTCAGCGCCGCCGAGGGCGGCGGCATCGCGCTGCTCGGCGCGCGCGTCGCCAACCACGGCGTCATCGAGGCGAAACTCGGCACCGTCGCGCTCGCGGCCGGCCACGCCTTCACGGTCAACTTCGACGGCAGCGGCCTGCTCAACGTCCAGGTCGACGCGGGCGCGGTCGACGCCCAGGCCAGCAACGGCGGTCTGCTCAGGGCCGACGGCGGTCAGGTGCTGATGAGCGCCCGCTCGGCGGGCCAACTGCTCGACGCCGTCGTCAACCAGACCGGTACGGTCGAGGCGCGCGGCCTCGATGCGCGCGGCGGGAAGATCGTCCTCGACGGCGGCGCCGTCGTGGTCGAGGGCAAGCTCGACGCCTCCGCCGCCGATGCGAGCGCCCCGGCCGGCACGGTTCTCACGCGCGGCGGGCAGGTCGTCATCGCGAACGGCACGAAGGTCGACACGCACGCCGGCAGCACCGCCGGCACCTGGACCATCGAGGCCGCCAATGCCGGCGTCGCCCGCGCGGGTGGATACAGCCTCTACCCGGCGGGCGCATCGATCGAAGCGAACACGCTCGCCGACAATCTCGCCGACAATCACGTCACGCTCGCGAGCACCCGCGGCGATCTCGACGTCGCGGGCCCCGTATCCTGGGCATCCGACCGCGCCCTGACGCTCACCGCGCGAAACGGCAGCGTCAACGTGCAACAGGCGCTGTCCGCCTCCGGCAACGACGCGGCGCTCGTCGTCAACGCCAGCGACCGGATCAACGTGCGCGACGCCCTGCGCCTCACCGGCCGCAATGCCCGGCTCGAACTGAACGCGGCCAACGGCCACACCTTCGACGGCGACAAGGCCGTCGCCACGCTGTCGGGTCAACACGCATCGTTCCGCGCCAACGGCCACGACTACGCGGTCGTTCACAGCGTCGCCGACCTGCGCAACATCGACGCCGACCTGCAGGGCCGCTACGTACTCGGCAACGCCGTCGACGGCAAAGGCGCGAACTTCCGCAGCATCGGCGGCTCGGACGACTGGGCCTTCGAGGGCACGTTCGACGGTCTCGGCAACACGATCAGCCGGCTCGCGATCACGAACCCCCGCAGCAACGTGGTCGGCTTGTTCGGCACCAATGCCGGCCGGATCGCCAACCTCACGCTGCTCGGCGTCAGCGCAAGCGGCGTCGCGCAAGCCCAGTCGCCGCTGTCGATCGGCGCGCTCGCGGGCTTCAACACCGGCACCCTCTCGAACGTCGCGGCGCACGACGTCACCGTCAGCGCCCACGGCAGCGCGTTCGTCGGCGGGCTCGTCGGCTCCAATCTGAGCGGCGTGATCCAGCACGCCCGCGTCTCGGGCCGGGTCAACGGCGATCGACAGGCTGCGGCGATCGGCGGGCTCGCCGGCGAAAATCTCACCTTCCTCGAGCCCAATGCCCGTGTCGCGCAGATCCTCGACAGCGACGCCAACGTGCGCGTCACGGCCGTCAACGGCGCGCCGACGGGCGGCCTCGTCGGCCTCAACAGGGGTTCGATCGAACGCGTGTCGAGCGCCGGCAGCGTGACCGGAGGCAACGCCAGTCTGCTCGGCGGGCTCGTCGGCCACAACGACGGCGTCGTTCGCGGCGCGACGGCCCGCAGCAACGTCCAGGCGACCGGCAACGCCACCATCGGCGGGCTCGTCGGCTCGAATCTCGGTCTGATCGATGCGTCGCACGCGGAAGGCACGGTGACGGCGGGCGCCAACAGCATGACAGGCGGCCTCGCGGGCATGAACGCCGGCACGATCAGGAGTTCGAGCGCGGCCGGCCGCGTCGTCGCGGGGAATTCGGCGGTCGCGGGCGGGCTCGTCGGGTCCGATCGCGGCATCATCGATGCGTCGCATGCGTCGGGCAGCGTCACGCTCGGCGCGGACGGCCGGGCAGGCGGCCTCGTCGGCGAGAGCCGCGGCCAGATCCGGAACACCAGCGCATCCGGCGACGTGGTAGCCGGCGCGCGCAGCCTGGTCGGCGGTCTCGTCGGCTCGCTCGTCCAGACAGGCGCGATCGGCGCGTCCTCCGCGAGCGGCAACGCCAGCGGCGGCCACGCCAGCGAGGTCGGCGGCCTGCTCGGCCGAAACGACCGGGCCAACGTCAACGCCGCCTCCGCGAGCGGGAGTGCCCACGGCGGCGACGGCAGCCGGGTCGGCGGCCTGATCGGCAACCAGGGCGGCCTGGTCACCGCATCGTCGTCTTCGGGCACGGTCTCCGGCGGCAGCCGGGCGCTGCTCGGCGGGCTGGTCGGCGGCAACTACGGTTCGGTCCGCCAGTCGTCGACCACGAGCCGCGTCGCGTATCAAGGCGGCATCGGGCAAATCTACGGCGCGCTCGCCGGCGTCAACTTCGGCTCGTTCGTCGGCAGCACCGCGCACGGCAATGGCGCCGACGTTCCGCTGATCGGCTGGAACGGCGGCACCGTGTCGTACTAAGCAGCCCGCCGCGCCACCTCGTGCGCCCCCGTCCGGCGTTCATGCGCCGAACGGGGGCGCATCTCATCGCCGCCCGTCGGCCGGCGTCAGGCGTCAGGCGTCGGCTCCCTGCCCCTGGCCGGCTCGCTCCTCGAAAAACGCCACCGCATGATCGATGAACGCCCGCACCTTCGCGGGCAGCAGCGCGCGCGAGCTGTACGCGAGCCGCAGTTCGGTACCCGCGTCGATGATCTTGAACGTATCGAGCACCGGCACGAGCCGGCCCACGGCGAGATCGTCCTGCACCATCGCGACGGGCAGCACGCCGATCCCGAAGCCCTGCAGCACGAGCCCGAGATTGAACACGGCGTTGTTCGACACGATCTCGTAGCGCAGCGGCACGGTCAGCGTATCGCGGCCGACGCGAAAATTCAGCTCGGGCTTGCGCACCGCCGGCGAGATCGCAACGAACACGTGCGCGTCCAGTTCGGACGGGTGCGCGGGCACCGGATGCGCGGCGAGATAGTCGGGCGATGCGACGATCGTGAACGGAATGCGCTCCATCAGGCGCGTCACCACCGTGTCGGAGGTGAGCATGAACGGTAGCAGCAAGCCCACGTCGAAACCTTCCGCGACGAGATCGACCGGCCGCTCCGCGAGCGTGACGTCGAGCGACACCTTCGGATGCTTGCGCTTGAAACTCGATACGAGCGGCAGCAAGCGATGGGTGGTCGCGGTGGCGTGCGCGATCACCCGCAGCATGCCGGTCGGCTCGCGCGCCTGCATCGAGGCCCGCTCCTCGAGCGCGTCGAGATCCGCGAGCACGCGCACGCAGCCTTCATAGAACTGCTCGGCGGCCTCGGTCAGCGAGATCTGGCGCGTGGTGCGGTTGAACAGCCGGACCCCGAGCCGCTGCTCGAGGCCCGAAATCGCGCGCGACACGACCGGGGTGGACAGCCCCAGCATGTCGGCCGCGCGCGTGAAGCTGCGCGCGTCGACGACGGAGCAGAAGATGCGCAGGCTGTCGATATATTCCATGATGATTCACGCCACGGGACCGTAGACACCGGGCGGAATCGCCCGATAACCCGTCATTATCCAGCAAAGCCGCGCACCGCCGGCCGCACGCGCGGGGCGCGCATCGTGCGATCACTGTTCAAGTTGCAACAATCCGGTCATACGATCCTGCCGCGCGCGCCCGCCCCGGTCAGCCCCGATCATGGCGCGGGATCCCGGATCCATCTAAGATAGCGGCTGTTCGTACCCGTCCTCCCGAGGAGCAGAATGCACAGCGACGATCAACAACCGGACGCATTATTGATCGCGAACAGAATCAAGGAACTCCTGCTCGAACACGGCGTGGGCAAGCGGCAGCACGCGAACGAGGTCAGCCGCATTCTCGGTCTCAGCTTTTCCCAGGCGCACCGCAAGCTGAAGGGGCAGAGCCCGTGGGCGATCAACCAGGTCCGCGATATCGCGCTGGCGTTCGACGCGTCGCCGAGCGCGCTGCTCGACACGATGGACGGCGCCGATGCGCCGGCGCGCATGCGCATATGTCAAGCGGTCCTCAGCATCGGCCGCGAACGCATCCCGTGCACCGTGCATCTCGGCGCCGAGCTGTCGGGCGGACAGCGCGCCGATTTCATCGCGCTCGAACGCGACGGCGAATGGCAGATCCATCGCGGCGACGGCGCGCCGCCCGGCCGTCACTATCTGGCCGAAACGATTGAAATCCGCTCGACCTGTTCCGAGGTGCACAAGATGAGCATCGCGGTGCTCGACGACGCCGTCGAGACCGCCGATGAATTGTCGACGTACCTGTTGGCGCACGGCTTCAATGCGAGCCCGTTCTACGATGTGCCCTCGTTCCTCGACGCGCTGCGCACGCAGGCGTTCGACGGCTTCCTGATCGACTGGCTGATCGGCCAGGAAACGGCGGGCCGCTGCATCGAGGAGATTCGCGCGTCCGAGAACCCGGATGCGCCCGTGCTGATCCTGACGGGCTACCTCGACCTCAAGGAGCGCGAATCCGAGATCGCCACGGCGATGCGCGACTTCGACGTGCTCGGCCCCTACGAGAAGCCCGTCAAGCTCTCCGTGATCAAGGCCGCGCTCGAGCGCTGCTTCAACCTCTGACCCGCTCCGCCAGCGCGCGCGCGAGCGCCGCATCGAGATCCCGTCGCCGCACGGGCTTCAGCAGATAATCATCGAAGGGCCCCCGCTGCTCCGGCGTGAGCAGGTCCGGCTGATAGGCGCTCACGCCGATCAGCGGCGTGCGGCGATTCGGCCCGCGGCCGTCGCGCACCTCCCGCGCGATCGCCGTGCCGTCCTTGTCGGGCAGTTGCACGTCGAGCAGCACGGCGTCATACGGACGGCGCATCAGCTTCTGCATCGCGCGCAAGCCCGAATCGCACAGGTCGCACTGGTAGCCGAACTGCCTGAGCAGCGCGGCGAGCGACTCGCGCACCGCCTCGTGATCGTCGACCACCAGCACGTGCAGCGCCTCGTCGCGCTCGGCCGGGCTCGCGGGCGCGCGCGCCTCGTCGTGCGTATCGACGTATTGAATCGGCAGCGTGACGCTGAACACGCTGCCCTTGCCCAACTCGCTGCGCACCGCGATCCAGCCGCCCAGCAGATCGACGAGACCGCGCACGATCGCAAGCCCCATGCCGACGCCATCGCGCGCGCGCGTCACCGCGCCCGCCTCGTCGCCCTGCGTGAACGGCTCGAAGATCAACGCGAGCTTCTGGTTCGACACGCCCGCGCCGGTATCCTCGACCTCGAGCACCAGCGCCTCGCCGTCCGCCGTCTGCGCGCGCCGGCCGCGCAGCGCGACCGTGCCCGCGTCGGTGAACTTGATCGCGTTGCCGAGCAGGTTCGAGACGATCTGGCGGATCCGCACCGGATCCGAGTGGGCGGCCCGGATCCGTTCGTCGATGTCGCACGTGAACGCAAGCCGCTTGCGCGCGGCGCGGCAGCCCGCGTCGGCGGCGGCCATCCCGAGCAGCTCGGCGAGGTCGAACTGTTGACGGTGCAGGCTGAGCTTGCCGCTGTCGAGCCGGACGTAGTCGGTCAGGTCGCGCATCTGCGCCTCGATCTGCTTCGCGGCGACCTCGAGCCGGCGCACCGTGTCGACCTGCGCGTGCGCGAGCGGCGATTCGGCGATCACGTCGATCGCCGACGTGATGCTCTGCAAGGGCGTGCGCAATTCATGGCCGATCGCGCCGAGGAACGCATTCTTCGCGTTGACCGCCGCGCGCGCCGCATGCGCCGCCTGCTGCTCGGCCAGCAGCGCCTTGGCGTGCTGGCGCGTCGCGCGCCGTTCGCGCCGGATGTTGAGGATCGTGACGGCGCTCAGCACCAGCACCGAGGCGAGAATCACCGCGAGCCCGATGCAGATGATCCGGCGCGTCTCCATGAACTCCTGATACGCGCTGTCGCGCTGGCGGAATTCCGTCTGCGCGGCGATCGTGCCCATGTCGTGCGCGTAGCCGCGCAGCGCCTCGAGGCGCGCGTTGACCTCGGCCGTCGAGCCCGCGTGCGCGGCCAGCGCCTTCATCTGCGGATCGAGCCCGTCGAACAACTGGGCCGACGCGCGCACCGCATCGCGATAACCCGCCTCTTCATAAAGCTGCGCGGTGGATTCGGAGTGATTCGCGAGAATCGCGAATTTCGATTTCAGGATCTCGTATTCGAGCGTCAGATCACGGCACGGCCCGACACAACCCCATCGATTCTGATTGACGGTCAGTTCGAAGTCGTTGAGGCGGATCTGGTATTTCGCCACCGACAGCCCGTAATTCTCCTGCGTGCCGATCACCGAAATCAGGCTCGAATTGGGCTCCACGTTCTTGTAGCAAAACACGGCGGTCACCGCGGCCACCGCCAACAGGACCACCACCGCGCAATACAGGAGGCTGGCGTTCCCGCTGAATTTTTGACCCAGCTTCATTTAATGGTGATCCGGTTGATTTGCCAAATGAATCGGGAATTGTACAAGGGCCCTTTCAGCTCATCGCCGCCCTGGTCGCGCGGATACACCATGAACAGCGGCCCGAAATTCTCGAGGCTCAGGAATTTTCCGTCGGCCTTGTAGGCGAGCAGCACGCCGTACTTGCGCGCATCCTCGACCGGGATGTCGACCATGTAGCCGTCGAGCGCGCGCACCTCGAGCGTGGTCCCCGTGCCGCCCACCCGGTTGACCAGGTCGGCGAGGCCCACGCCCTCGAACACCTCGCGCCCGGTCCAGGCCGTCGAGGTGGTGATGCGGCGCACCGGCATCGCGAGCAGGTCCGCCTGCGCGAAGCGATAGACCGCCTGCTCGGCGTCCGTGTAGCGGCTGATCTTCCCCGCCACCGTCAGGTCGAATGCATGCGCCGCCAGCGCCGCCTGGCTAAGCGCGAGCACCGCACAAGCCCTCATTATGCGTTTCATGGTCGCCATCCAGAAGAGTGTGTAGCGCGATTGATTGATAGGCGTGTTCCACCAGCGCGAGGTCGCTCTCGCGGCTGCTCGCATGCAGGTTTCTCAACGCGGGAATCGCCAGGTCCACCGCCCGGCACGACGGGTAATCGCGCACCCGAAGCCCGGGCGGAATGGACGAGAAGAATGCGAGCGTCGGCACGTCGAAGCCGGCCGCCGCATGCACCGCCGCGCTGTCCGACGCGACGAGGCGATGCGCGCCGCGGACCCACGCGAGAAAGTGGGCCGTGTCGGGCGACAGCGGCGCGATGTCCACGTAGCGCGGATGCGCGAGCGGGCCGAAGCCGAGCACCTCGCAACCGAAGCGCGCGGCGAGCGTGTCGACCCAGTGCGTGCGCAGGCGCGCCGGAATGCTGCGCAACGGCGTGCTCGCGGTTGCGCAGAACAGCACGTAGCGGGGGGGGGGGGACGCCCCCGCTCCCCCCCCCCCTCCCGCCTCCCCCCCCGCCCCCACCCGTC
>NZ_JBXAPG010000024.1:0-96928 GCF_058803765.1 Burkholderia sp. GW821-FHT14F03 | reverse complement strand
GCCGCCAGGCGGGCGGCAGCGCCGGCAGCGCGAGCCGCTTCAGCCAGCGATTCGCCTTGAGCGCCGGGTCGACCGCGGCCGGCTCGACGCCCAGCGCCTGCAGGAAGAAATCGATCATCGGCAGCGTCGCGAAATCCGGCCAGAACAGGTGATTGCCGAGATCGACGCTGACGCCGGGCCCGCCCAGCGCCGCCAGCGGCTGCGGCAGCGCGCGCACCTCGGCGAGCGGGCCGCCGTCGAGGCGATAGAGCGCCTCGACATAGGCGGGCGCCCGCGCGGGCCGGCAGATCTCGATGCGCAGCGGCGGATGCAGCATGCGCAGCGCGTCGAGCGCGGTCAGGCCGATGATCGAATCGCCGAGCGCGACGCCCATGCCGTTGACGACCCGCAACCGGCTCACCTCCCGGTAGTCGATGCGGAACGGGCGGCGCGCGGCATTCAGGATGGCGGCTTCGGCGAGCGGGCGATAGGCCGGCGAAACATGCGGCGGCTGTTCGAGATCGTACGGCGCAACCACCTCGCCCGCGGCGCCGACGAGACTCCCGCGATTCGTCAACGCGTCTTCCGCACTCAAATACATGACCATCGCCCCGTGCCTCGATCAAATCCGCGATTAATTCGATTCGAATCCGCTCTTCTCAATCACGCCGTGCTTATTTGAATTGACGAAACTCCACCTATTCACGGCGTTACAGCCAGACAACGGGTCATGATCATCCGAGCGGAATGCAAAACCGCGGTGACGCCAGACACCCGGCAAAGTTACCATAGTAAATAAAAAACTTTTTAATTTCCCAATTAGAATCCCGGTTTATATTTTCAGCATTCGCCACGATAAGCGCATTGATTTGCAATTCGCAATTATTCAAGCAATGGGTACCGATTCCATCTCAAGAACGTGTCCGCATGCGGGATTCCGGTGCATGCCTGCACGAAACCGGCGCATCCGGATGCGCGCGCAACCACCGGCAAAGGAAACGGGCGGCGTCGCGCAAGCGACGCCGCCCTGCCGAGCGCCCGGCAGGACGGGAACCGACTACGCGTAGACGTCCGCGTCCGCGAGCAGGGCGCCTGGTCTTGGCCGCGACGATCGGCTCGCCGTCGAGCGGCCAGCCGATGCCGAGCGCCGGATCGCGCCGGAGCAGGCTGCGCTCGGCCTCCGGATACCAGTAGTCGGTGGTCTTGTAGAGAAACTGCGCATGGGCCGACAGCACGTAGAAGCCGTGCGCGAACCCGGGCGGAATCCACGATCGCCGCGGGGACGCCGCGGACAACGTCACGCCGACCCATCGGCCGAAGGCCGGCAGCGCCGCCGCAGGTCGACCGCGACATCGGACACATCGCCTTCCACGACCCGCACGTGCTTGCCCTGCGCCTGCCCGACCTGGTCATGCAGCCCGCGCAGCACGCCCTTCACGGAACGCGAATGATTGTCCGGGACGAAGATCGCGTGCGGCTCCACCTGCGCGGCCAACGCGCGCGTTGAAGCTTTCGAGAAAATAACCGCGCGCATCGCCGAACACGCGCGGCTCGACGCGCTTCACGTCCGGCAGCGCGGCGGGCGTCACCTGAGGGCTCATGCAATCTGCTCCGTCAGGATGGTGCGCAGCTACTGGCCGTAGCCGTTCTTCGCGAGCGGCTGCGCCAGCCGCGCGACCTGTTCGGCGTCGATCCAGCGCCGCCGGTAGGCGATCTCCTCGGGGCACGCGATCATGAGCCCCTGGCGCTTCTGCAGCGTCGCGACGAACTGCGCCGCGTCGATCAGCGAATCGTGCGTGCCGGTGTCGAGCCACGCGAAACCGCGCCCCATGATCTCGACGTCGAGCTTGCCGCCCGCGAGGTAGCGGCCGTTGACGTCGGTGATCTCCAGTTCGCCGCGCGCGGACCGCCGGATGCCGGCGGCGATGTCGCACACGTGCTTGTCGTAGAAGCAGAGCCCCGTGACCGCGTAGTTCGACGCGGTTTCGCCGGCTTCTCCTCGATCGACAGCGCACGGAACGACGCATCGAAATCGACCACGCCATAGCGTTCCGGATCGTGCACGTGATAGGCGAACACCGTCGCGCCGTCGGCGTTTGCATCCGCGCGTTCGAGCTGCTTCGGCAGATCGTGGCCGTGGAAGATGTTGTCGCCGAGGATCAGCGTCGACGGCTGCCCCGCGATGAACGAACGGCCGATCGGGAACGCCTGCGCGAGCCCGTCGGTCGATGGCTGCACGGCGTACTGGAGAGTGAGGCCCCACTGGCTGCCGTCGCCGGGCAGCGCGAAGAAGCGCGGCGTATCCTGCGGCGTCGAGATCAGCAGGATGTCGCGAATCCCGGCGCACATCAGCGTGGCGAGCGGGTAGAGTGGACCATCGGCTTGTCGTAGACGGGCAGCAGCTGCTTCGAGACGACCTGCGTGACGGGATAGAGGCGCGTGCCCGAACCGCCCGCGAGAATGATGCCTTTGCGTGCCATGACGCCCTCCTCAAGCGCGCCGCGCGTAATTGGTTGCGACCCAGTTCAGGTATTCGCCCGACATGACTTCGCGCACCCAGCCCGGATTGTCGAGGTACCAGCGCACGGTTTTCTCCAGGCCGCTCTCGAAGGTCTCGCGCGGCTTCCAGCCGATCTCGCGCTCGATCTTCCGCGCATCGATCGCGTAGCGGCGGTCATGGCCGGGGCGGTCGGCCACATAGGTGATCTGGTCGCCGTATACGCCCTCCGGCTTCGGCAGCACGCGGTCGAGCAACGCGCACAGCGTGGTCACGACGTCGATGTTGCGCTTCTCGCTGCGCCCCCCGACGTTGTAGGTCTCGCCCGGCACGCCGCCCGCGAGCACGGCGCGGATCGCGCTGCAGTGATCGCCGACATACAGCCAGTCGCGTACGTTGCTGCCGTCGCCGTAGATGGGCAGCGGCTTGCCCGAGATCGCATTGGCGATGATCAGCGGAATCAGCTTTTCCGGGAACTGGTACGGGCCGTAGTTGTTCGAGCAATGCGTGGTCAGCGTCGGCAGCCCGAAGGTGTGATGGTAGGCGCGCACCAGATGGTCGGAGCCCGCCTTGCTCGCCGAATACGGGCTGTTCGGCGCGTACGGCGTGCCTTCGTGGAACGGCGGCTCCTCGCTCGACAGCGAGCCGAACACCCCGTCCGTCGAGACATGCAGGAAGCGGAACGAAGCCTGCTTCGCCGCGTCGAGCCCGCGCCAGTATTCGCGCGCCGCCTCGAGCAACGTGAAGGTGCCGATCAAGTTGGTCTCGACGAACTGCGCCGGCCCGTCGATCGAACGGTCGACATGGCTTTCCGCCGCGAAATGCACGATCGCGCGCGGCCGATACTGCGCGAGCAGCGCGTCGAGCGTCGCGCGTTCACAGATGTCGCCGCACACGAATACGTGGCGCGTGTCCCCGTCGAGCGGCCGCAGCGTGCGCAGATTGCCCGCATAGGTCAGCTTGTCGAGATTCAATACGGGCTCGTCCGATTCCTTCAGCCAGTCGAGCACGAAGTTCGCGCCGATGAAACCCGCTCCGCCTGTTACCAGAATCATGTGCTTTTCCTAAGTCAAAGTGACCGGTCGGCCGGATCGCCGGACCGTTCGCAGGTTGGTGATGCGTTGATGCGTGCGCCGGCCTCCGCCGACGCGTGCGACCGGAGCCGCGCGCCTATACCATGCGCCGCGGGCCGCGCTCCGCCGGGCGTGCGCGCGTCGCGCCCGTCGCGATCACAGGCGGCGCGCATCCGCCCGGATCGATGACCCGGACTTGCTGTGCCTCGTTCGCCGGTGCGTCGGTTCCCGGCCGCGCGTCGCCCGCCGGACCGGGCGCGGCCGACGGCTCCTCGAAGTGCGTGACTCACTCATGTTGCTCGGCTCCTGGTTCGGCGCGCGGCGTGCGCAGCCCCGTTTAAAATAGGAATACTGATCAAATGACACCGTGGCGTCACCGTTGTCTATCCCTTCCCGTCCTGCTCGCGCCATGCGAACCGGCTCCGGCGCGCGCCCGTCAGCCTGGGTCGCGCGCCTTGCCCGCCGGTTCGCGCGGCGGGTTCAGCGCTGCCGCGCGAGCAATGCGTCCAGATCGAGGTCCGCGCGCTGCCGCAGCCAGTCGGCGATGATCCGGTACGACACCGACAGCGACGTCGGCATGCTCAGCGTGCCGCCGCCGATGCCCGCGACGATCTCGGCCGGCGTGAACCAGCGCACGTCTTCGAGTTCCTGATCGCGCGCGGCCATCTCCCGGCTCAGCGCGAGCGCGGAGAAGCCGAGCATCAACGAGCCCGGCATCGGCCACGGCTGCGACGAGTGATACGACACCGCGCCGACCCGGACGCCCGTTTCCTCCGCAACCTCGCGCCGCACCGCGTCTTCCAGGCTCTCGCCCGGTTCGACGAAGCCCGCGATCAGCGAATACAGCCCCGGCGCCCAGTGGCTGTGCCGGCCCAGCAGGCACGCGCCGTCGTGCTCGACGAGCGCGATGACCGCGGGATCGGTCCGCACGAAATGCTGTTGCGCGCAGTCCGGCGCGACGCACTGCAGCCGGTGGCCGCCCTGCTCCAGCGCGAGCGGCGAACCGCAGCGGCAGCAATGGCGCGTGGACTGCTGCCAATGCAGCAAGCCCTTCGCGTAGGCGTACAGGCCCGCGTCGAACGCCGACAGCCGCGGGCCCGCCTGCCGCAAGTCTTCGATGCGCGCGGCCAGCTGGTCCGGCGCAATCGCGCGCGCCGCGTCGAGCCGCACCACGAAGTAGCCGGCGCCGTCCACGACGCCCAGGAAGCTCGCCGGCGCGTCGGCCGGCAGCAGTTCGGCGCGCTGCGTCGCGTCGAGCCAGCGCACGCCCTCGCCATCGGGCGTCAGGTAGGCGCGCAACGCATCGTCGAGCAACAGGTAGCGCGCGCCCGGCGAACGGGCGAGCGTGTCAAGCCACGCCGCGTCGCCGCGCCGCTCGGCGTGGCGGTTCAACTCGCGGCCGACGCCGACGAACGGGTTGTCGCGGGTCGCGACGACAGGTGCGGCAGCGGCGGCCGCATCGGACGGAAAGTGGGACATGCGGGGATCCTGGTTGCGAAGCTGCGGTGACGGCAGTGCCGGACACGTGCGCGGTACGCCACGCCCCATCCCAGGATGAACGCGACGCGCGGCCGAGCGCGCGCCGGTCATTGCACTGCAAAATATGGCATTCGATGCAATCATATCGACACCTTGTTGCGCGTCAAGAAATTTCAGGATCCCGTCAAGCACCCCGTCGGCGCCCCCGCGCCGGGCCGTTTCCGCTCCCCGCGCCGGGCCGCCGCGCGGCTTGCGGCGCGGATCGCAGGGCTGCGCGCAGGCGCCGCCGAAGCGGGCCGGCGGCCCCGCCCGGCGCGGGCCGCGCCCGCGGCAGGCGCATACCGCCACACGGCAATTGAGCCGCGCCCGCGCGCGCCTTCCATGGAACACCACCATCGCCGAGCCCTAGGTTCTGTTCACATGCTCACCAGCGTCCCAAAGGCGCAGGCAGCGCCGCGAAGACGAGATAGTTGCCCGCGCGCTTGTTGTATCGAGTGGAGACGCGACGAAAATGCTTGATGCGATTGAAGAAGCGTTCGACGCTGTTCCGAATTCGGTACAGCGCGCGGCTGTGCCGACACTTGGTCTTTTGATTCGAACGTGGCGGGACGGCAACCTTGGCGTGCGCAGCATGGATAGTGTTCGCGAAGGCATCCGAGTCGTCGCCTTTATCGGCAATCACCGCGCCCGTGCGCCGATGCTCGACCAATTCGTGCGCGCACGAAATATCGGCAACCTGTCCCTCGGTGATGATCATTCGCACAGGACGTCCGGCTTCATCGACAGCCAGATGCAGCTTGGTCGTCAGTCCGCCGCGCGAACGCCAGGGCGCTTGCGGGCCCACTGGCGGAATGCTGGCGCGCACGCACGAGGGTCGAGTCGATCAGCCCGTTTCATCGGACACTGCGTGCGCCACGCGCTCCCACACGCCTTTGCGACGCCACCGCGAGAAGCGCATATGCACCGAACTCCTTCGGCAAATCGCGCCACCGGCAGCCCGTTCAGCCGATCCAGAGAACGGCTTCGACAAACCAATGATTGTCGGCTGCCGTTCGTCCTGGAGCGCCTTCCTTGCCAGGCAAAACCGATTTGATTTGTGCCCATACCTCGTCGCCCAGTAACGTTCGAATCATCTTGGCCCGCTTGTGCAAAAGACAAGATGTAAATACATTTCATCGAATGTACAGACCCTGGTTGAATACCAGCGCACTTCAGGCCGTCGCGCCGGCTTGCGCCCGGTGCGCCATGCACGGCGACACGAATTCGCAGTCCTCAACATTTCGCGGCGCTTCCGACGCACGACGGGAACTGCGCCAAGTCGTCGGCCAGGCGCGAGCCCCGCGCGCAAACGCGCAGGCGCACGCCGGCCCACCGGCGAATCACAACGAATGAAATGCTGCGCGGGCAGCCAGCCGGCGAACCGGCATCCGCCCGCTAGCGGCGGGACGTCCGCCGCGTGCGGATCGACTCCGCGCGCGCCCGGCGGCCTCGGTGATACCTCGATTACGTTCCATTCACTTACCTCTCAAATAAGTGCGGACCAACGGGTTCGGTCTCTACGATGCAAGGTTCTGTCCTTTTCCGCGCACGACACGTCCGGCCCCCTCGGTGAATCGGAACATCCGGGCCGTGTGCGGTCGACTGCTCCCCATCCACAAACTCGCATGAGATGCGATGAATGAGCACTCGACTTATTGCATAAAACACCATGTTATCAGCGAATTCTTGCACGTCAAGTCATATTTTGTGCTGTGCCTTCAAGCCGCAATGATCGCCGGGATGCCGCTCGGGTACGCTTGAAAAAACTGAGCGTATCGCGTCACGCCTTTACTGGAAAGCCTTTCACGTTTCGATCGGGCATCCGTTCCGCGCGCGTGACCGGGCCCTGCACCGGAATGGATCGCGTGACATACGCGCGTTTGATTGCATTGCAGCAACCTGGTACGCCATAAGATGTTTGAGTGTGACCGTGCGCGATTTCGCCGGGATGCGCCGGTGAGCCCCGGACGCGCCGCCGTCGATGCGCATGCCGCACGGACACCGTTCCACCCCGGCCGTCACCGGCCTCGCATGGATCGGCTGCGACCAGATCCGCCCGCGCCGCATGCGGAACGACGCCGTGTCCGCCGGCCTGATTCAGGATACCGAACGGAATCGGCATCCACCGCGCCGGCGGACCGCGGATGTCCTGGCTGATCGTGGAAGAAGGATCGGCGGCCGCCGTACGCGGGAATCCCGCCCTTTTCGATCCCGCCGACGCGTGACGCTCACGCAGCACGCGACGCCATCACCGAGTGCCGCGGCGCGCGACCATCGCAATACGCCCCGCGCTCATTCGGCCGGATACGTCGCGACCTCGATCAGATTGCCGTCCGGATCGCGGCAATACACCGACGTCATCGCGCCGAGCGCGCCTTCGCGCTGCACCGGCCCGGCTTCGATCGCGATCCCCTCCGCCACCCAGTGCGCCTTCACGGCATCGGCGTTGGCGCGCGTGACGAAACAGAGATCCGCGCTGCCGGACACGGGCGCCGCGCCGGTGAACCACGCAACCGTATCCGCGTCCCTCGGGCGCAGGTTGATCTTCTGATTGCCGAAGCGCATCGCGACGCGCGAACCGGTGCGCGACGCGAAGTCGATGCGCGTCATGCCGAGCGCGCGCGCATACCACGCGGCGCTCGCCTCCACGTCGGCGACGTTGAGGACGAGGTGGTCGATGCCGTCGATCAGGAAAGACATGGTGGCGTACCCTCCGCGCAAGCGCGCGATGCGTGTGGACATTCGATGCAGGCGGCGGCGATACCGGCGCGCCCCCACGGCCACAAGCCGTCCTGGTGGAGGCGGCAATCGACTCGCGCCTCGGGAAAAACGGGACGCGGTCCGATCCCGCACCGCTCGAACAAACGGATTGCCGCGTCTCATGCGCACGAGAGGAACGCGCGCGGCCCCTCGCTCGCCCCCGGGATCGCCCGCCTCAGCCTCGCTGCGCCGCCGTCCCGGACACGAACGGATTGCCGGGCACACGCCACCGCCACGGCAGATCCTGGCCGACGCTGATCCCGATGCGAGGGCCGCCCGTCAGGTCGTCGGGCGGCGCCATGCCGTCGTCCACGATGGCGAAGCCCTGCTTGGCGCGAACCAGATCGATCCCGTCCTGCGCGCCGTCGATGCCCATGGCCTGGGTCAACCGGGCCGGCCCGCGGCAGAGATCGCGGTCGCGCGCGGGCAGACGCCGCGCCGCGCGCATGTGATCGAGCCCGTACAGCGGTTCCAGCGCGCGGATCAACACGCCGCTGCCGTCGCCCTCGGGTCCGCACACGCAGTTGCAGCACCAGTGCATGCCGTAGGTGAAATAGACGTACATATGCCCCGGCGGACCGAACATCGTCGCATTGCGCGCCGTCCTGCCCCGGTAGGTATGCGCGGCCGGATCGATCGCGCCCGCATACGCCTCGACCTCCACGATGCGGCCCGCGCGGCCGTCCGCCGCAGCGAGGATCTTGTTGAGCAGCTGCGGCGCCGCCGTGGGCGCGGTCCGGTCGAAGAACACGCGGGGCAACACGGCGCCCGGCCAGGTTATCGCGGTGCGCGCGCGGGTCACCCGGCATCTCCCGTCGAGGTATCGCCGCCGGCAAAGCATCGCGGCGCATGCCGATCGACGCTCAGCATGTCGCGCTCCGATCGCCCGCCGAGACCTCCGCCTGCAAACGGCGATACGCCTCGATCAGATCGTCGAGACTGAACGCGAGATTCCGTCCGCTGGGATTGGGCAGCACCCACACGGCGGCGCCCGCGATGTCCGCGTCCTGCCGTCCCCACGCGATGTCGCGCCGGCCGGACAGCCCCGCGTACGCCGCCTTGCCCAGAAAGGCGACCCGGCATGGCGCATGACGTTCGATCTTCCGCTCGAACTCGGCGGCGGCGGCAACGAACTCCTCGCGTGCGAGTTGATCGGCGCTCGCCGTCGGCCGGCTCACGACCGTCGTCAGACCGTATCCGTATTCGAGTATCGTGCGATCGTGCTCCGGCTGGATTTCCCTGGGGGTGAAGCCTGCGAGGTGCAGCACGCGCCAGAAGCGATTGCTTCTTCCCGCAAAGTGATGCCCCGTCGCGGCGGCCGTCATGCCGGGATTGATGCCGCAGAACAGCACCTTGAGGCGCGCGTCGATAAGGTCGGGGAGTTCGCCGGTCATCGCGGGGCGCGTGAATAGGTGGAAGATCCGGCTTCGACCTGAACCGGGCTCCGTTCCCACCTCGTCGATACAACGTGCATCACCTGACGTCCTCCTCTGATCGCATTCCCGGCACGCGTCGCGCCCCGTCGACATGGATATCTGTTCGCCGGCGGGTGGCCCGGCTGCCGGCGTCCACGCCATCCGGGCAACGACGCGCGCCGGCCGAAAATGTGCGATCCGGGGTCGTCTTGCCTGATCCGGGCGCCGATGCCTCGAACGGAGCGGCTTGCGAAGCGAGGGAATGATTTAATCACAGCTTGGCCGCGCGACCGGCGCGCGGCCGCCGGCTGGGCCCTGCTCGGCATCGTTTTCGGATTCCCGACGATCCGCTGCCATCGAATCGCCCTCCCCCTTACCCCGCCTCGATCAACACGGAGCGACAGCGCGTCGACGCGCGCGCCTCCCGACCCGACCGAGCGGCGGCGCTGTGGCGGCGATCGCAGATCATCGGTCAGCCACAATATTTTCTTTCTGCTCGGTCAAATTTTCATCGATTGTAAGAAAAATGAAAATGACCGATGCTCCCGTTTCCGCGTGCATGTGGCCGGGATTGGCCGAAATACCCGCCTCGGGCAATCCTCAAAAATATCCTGGGATGCCGCCTCCCTCAGTCAATCAGCATGCCTGAACGTGTGACGCTCAGGCCGGCAACCCGGCGAACCGGCGGCGCATCCCGCCTGCCACGACATGCACGGCGATCAACCGACAGGAACGAAGGATTCAAGCACATGAAGTTCAATACCCGAAGTCTCATGATGGCGGCCGCCTTCTCACTAAGCGCCGTCGCGACTTCCAGCCACGCCGCCGACAATGCGCAGGACACACTCGGACGCGTGGTGAGCGAGGCCATACGACCGGTGATGGCCAAGTACGACGTGGCCGGCATGGCGGTCGGCGTGATCGTCGACGGCGAGCCCCATGTGTTCAATTTCGGCGTGGCGTCGACCGCCACGCATGCGCCCGTCACGCGCGACACCTTGTTCGAACTCGGCTCCGTGAGCAAGACCCTGACCGCGACGCTGGCGTCGTACGCGCAGGCGAGCGGCAAGCTGTCCCTGTCGGATCCGACGCGTCGCTACCTGCCCGCGATGCAGGGCACCCGGTTCGGCGACGTGAAGCTCCTCAATCTGGGTACGCATACGCCCGGCGGATTTCCCTTGCAGGTGCCGGAGCGGATCGGCACCGACGATCAGCTGATGCAGTACTTCAAGGAGTGGCGGCCTGCGTACACTGCGGGAACGTACCGGACCTATGCCAACCCGAGTATCGGCATGCTCGGCGTGATCACCGCGAAAAGCATGGGGCGCGATTTCACCGCGCTGATGGAGCAGTGGCTGTTTCCCGCGCTCGGGATGAACAACACGTTCATCAACGTGCCCGCTGCTCAAATGGGTCGCTACGCGCAGGGCTACACCAAGGAAGGCGCACCGATCCGGGTGGCGCCGGGCATGCTGTCGGCGGAAGCCTACGGTGTCAAATCGTCGGTGGCGGACATGCTGCGCTTCGTGCAGGCCAACATGGCGCTCGTCCACCTCGACGGCAAGCTCCAGCAGGCGATCACCGATACGCACACCGGTTACTTCCAGGCGGGGCCGATGACCCAGGATCTGATCTGGGAGCAGTACCCGTATCCCACCAAGCTGGACGCCCTGCTGGAAGGGAATTCGGCCAGGATGGCGTTCGAGGCGACGCCGGTGGTCGCGTTGAACCCGCCGCACAAGCCGCGTCAGGATGTCTGGATCAACAAGACCGGCGGGACGAACGGCTTTGGCTCCTATGTTGCGTTCGTTCCGGAGAAGCAATTGGGGATCGTCATTCTCGCCAACAAGAACATTCCCAATGACGAGCGGATCAAGGCCACGTATCGCATCTTCTCCGCGCTGGCCGATGCTGCGCGGTAATCAGGGGAGTCCTATGCATCTCTCTCGTTGCGCAGCGGCGCTGCTGATGACCTTCGTCACGCTGCAGGCCGCGGAGGCGGCGGAACGCGCGCCCGCCACCAAGGAAACCGTGACGCTGCAACGGGTGCCCGTGGCGGGAACCGATCGGGAAATGGCGATGGGCATCGCCGAGTTTCCGCCGAATGCCGAGAAGCCCCGGCATAGTGCGACGGGGCCGGAGCTTTGCTATGTGCTCGAAGGCGCGGTGACGGTCAAAGTCGACGGACGGCCGCCGAAGATCGTCCGCGCGGGAGAAACCTTCCAGCTCCCCGCCCATGTCATGCACGTGACCACCGCCGGCCCGGCCGGGGCAAAGGTGCTCGCGACCTGGGTTCGCGACCCGGCCAAGGCGTTCAACGTCCCGGCGTCGAACTGACGAACGGGCGGCAGCCGACAAGTCGTCTGTCATCCGCCGCCCTTGTCGGGCAATCGAGCGCTGAACACATCGAAAGCCAAACTCAGGACATCAAATAGACCTTGACCATGAACCTCACTCGAAGGTTATGGTTTGTCACGGCAGGCGCATCGCGGCAAGGAACAGTTGTCCGCCGCACGCCAGGCAGCGTTTGCGCGACTGCCTGCCGTGACCGATGAAGGAGAGGTGTCCAGCATGACCAAGCGCATACTTCACGTCGTCAGCAATGTCGCCCATTACGCGGATCAGTCCGATCCGACGGGCTTGTGGCTGTCGGAGTTGACCCACGCCTGGCACGTCTTTGCCGGGAAAGGGTATGACCAGCGTCTTGTCAGCCCGAAGGGCGGCCCATCCCCCCTCGAACCGCGTTCGCTCAAATGGCCGCTCGCCGACGCCTCCGTCAAGGAATGGCTGACCGACAAGGACCGGCAGGCGCTCCTGTCGGCCACCGCTCGCCCCGACCAGATCGACCCGACGGACTTCGATGCGATTTATTTCACGGGCGGCCACGCGGTCATGTGGGATTTTCCCGACGACGCGGGACTGCAAAGGATCACGCGCGACATCTATGAACGCGGCGGGATCGTATCCTCCGTGTGTCACGGCTATTGCGGGCTGTTGAACACGAGGTTGAGCGACGGCGCGCTGCTGGTGGCCAACCGCCGGGTCACCGGGTACTCGTGGATCGAGGAAGTGCTGGCCGGCGTGGCGAAGAAGGTGCCGTACAACGCGGAACAGGAAATGGCTCGACGCGGCGCACGCTACGCGAAAGGGCTGCTGCCCTTCGTACCGAAGGTCGTCGCGGATGGCCGGCTGGTGACGGGGCAGAATCCCCAATCGGCCAAAGCCACGGCCAGGCAGGTTGCGGCGCTTCTATCGCTGCGGGCCGGTTAGCCCGACTTGGGGGATCGGCGTCGGTTTGCCCGGGTGACGCCGGCCGCCGGTTCGAGGCCGCTCCTCGCCCCCACCCGCCACCTCGCCAGCGTGCGCGTCGCGTTGGTCGCGCAGTCGACGTCATCGGACTTCGCCGCGATCTCCGCCATCAACGACACCAGGCGCATCCTGTTCTGGGCAAGCCGCGCCTCCAACCCCTCGATGTCCCGCACCTCGGCGCTCAGCGCGTCGCACGGCCATCGCGCGCAATCGGGCGGCTGCAGCAAGCGAATTTCATCGAGGCTGAAGCCCGTCTTCTGCGCCGTCGCGACCAGATCGAGCACCCAGGACCGCGTCGGACGAATAGGCCCGATAGCCGTTCGTCTGGCGTTCAACCGCCGTCAGCAGACCGATCCGTTCGTAGAAGCGGATGCGCGAAGGGGTAAGGCCCGTGCGTTCCGCCAGTTCTCCTATCTTCATGTTCCCGATGGCCCTCGCTCAATGTGCGGGACGCGCCCGCGCGGCCGACCGGCCTGCGCGTCGCGCCATCGTCATGCGCCGACAGGATCGAAGATTCTCGGCCGAGTCGACGGATGCAGGCCCCGTCGCGCGTCCGTGATCCCGTCCGGGCAGAGGCCGGCAACCCCCACTCTAAGACTCGATATGACTTCAAGGTCAAGCGCCCGGATGCGGATGGACAGCATCGACCTCTACAGCAGCCCTTGATTCGCGCTCGTTGAAAACGGGGGGTTGGGATCAGATCATTGATGGGTGTGCAAACGGATCAGCCGCCGCGCGTCGCCTGCGCTCCGGCGCATCCCGAAAGACTATTGACATCAACGTTGTCTTTAATCCTAGAGTTGGACCCTGGCGATGCGCGGCGGCACACCGGATTGTTTCGGCAAACAAACGTTCGCCGGCTGCTCGAACGACTCGACAGGTTTGACCGATCGATTACACGAAAGCGTCCGTGGGCCGGCATCGTCCCTATTCCCCTCTCGAAAGGAGAAAAGCTGTACCGAACAGCAAGGATCACCAGGCAGGACACCGATCGAAATCTGACACACCGAACAGGAGTACAGACCATGGGATACGTCACAACGAAAGATGGCGTCGAGATCTTCTACAAGGACTGGGGCCCGCGCGATGCGCAGGTGATCTTCTTCCATCACGGCTGGCCGCTCAGCGCCGACGACTGGGACGCCCAGATGCTCTTCTTTCTGTCGCACGGCTATCGGGTCGTGGCGCATGACCGCCGCGGCCACGGGCGCTCCAGCCAGGTCTGGGACGGTCATGACATGGACCACTACGCCGACGACGTGGCGGCCGTGGTCAACCACCTCGGCGTGCAAAAGGCCATTCACGTCGGTCATTCCACGGGCGGCGGCGAAGTTATTCACTACGTCGCACGTCATGGGGAGGACCGCGTCGCCAAGGCCGTGCTGATCAGCGCCGTCCCGCCGCTGATGGTCAATACGGAGAGCAACCCCGGCGGCCTGCCCAAGGCGGTGTTCGACGATCTCCAGGCCCAGCTCGCGGCAAACCGGGCGCAGTTCTATTACGACGTCCCGGCCGGGCCGTTCTACGGCTACAACCGCGCGGGCGCGAACCCGTTGCAAGGCGTCATCTGGAACTGGTGGCGGCAAGGCATGATGGGAAGCGCCAAGGCCCATTACGACGGCATCGTCGCGTTCTCGCAGACCGACTTCACCGAAGACCTGAAAAGCACCACGATCCCCGTCCTCGTGATGCACGGCGACGACGATCAGATCGTCCCGATCGCGGATTCCGGCCTGCTGTCGGCGAAGCTGGCCAGAAACAGCACGCTGAAGGTCTATCCGGGATTCCCGCACGGCATGCCGACATCCCACGCCGAGACGATCAACGCGGATCTGCTCGCGTTCGTGCGCGGTTGAGCGACGGAATAGGTAGATGAATGCAGGCAAGCCGCGGAAGCGGTTTGCCTGCACGCCGCCGTTCGCGCACACGCCATCAGGGCAGAACCGCCCGAGTTGAGTCCGCGTGCGCATTCGATCGCCTCGCCCCGCGCTCGATCGGTGCATTCGCGCTGCCCGGCTCGAATTGGGGCGACGGGTCACGCAGCCGCCTTCATCGAGGCGACGTTCGTCAAAAACTCATGGGTCGTCGGCCCGCTTCGTCCTGATCGGAATGGCCTGTCGGCCGGAGCGCGCGAGCGGTCCATCCGTCCTGCGTCCATCGGCGGCCGCGGCACGCAGCTTTGCCATCGCGTTCGATGCATTGCAACGAAACGCATCCCCAGCGTGCTGAAAATACCGCTCGTCTTGCGGGCTTCGACTGTCGCAGCCGGCCAATTTCATGATCGCGGGCCCCGATACGCATCTCGACATCCCGGCGGGTTATTTGTCAATTTTTGTGAAAAGACATTGATTCTTTAATTTGGATGCCCTCTCATCCGACTTGAAGAATTTCAAAAAATTACAGATTTTAGATTCATTTTGTTTAGCAATTCTTATAAACAATCCTTCTGAAAAACACGCAACCCGCAACGAGTGGGAATTCGGCGATCTTTCATGCATAGTAGCCGGCTTCTGATTTTGTTCGCCCTGCCAGCAGCCCGCCTGGCCGGGCAGTCTTGGCAGGAAGATGCACGCGACGTTGCCGGAAAGAAGGCACCTGGGAGGCTGAGCCGCTCCCGTCCGGCCCGATGGCGTTCGCGATGAAATTGTTTGACACGCTTCGATCCAAATGATGTGGAGTACTTAGCATAGTTAGCCTGAATCGAATCATTCCGGAGAATTATTCAATGAATAAAAAGATGCCAACCTGGACCGCGATCGCAGTACTTGCAGCTGCGACCCTGGTCGCATGCGGCGGCGACGACGCACCGGCAACCGTCCAAAATGCCGCGAATACCCCGGCCGCCGTGCCGCAGACGCCCGCCACGGCGACAGTGGAATCAGAACTCGACGTGTTCGCCAAGGTTGCGCCGGCCGACAAGGTGCTGGACGACGCCAACACCTACGATACGACTCGCGAGGGGTCGATCGCACTGTCCAAGATCAACGAGGATTCGTCGGTCAAGCGGCACACGATCACCATCAACGGCAAGGTGCTGCCGTACGTCGCCCGCGCCGGCCACCTGATCGCCTATCGCGGCAACGGAGCCAACAAAAAAGCAGAGGCGGCGGTCTTCTACACGGCCTATACGCGGGATGCACTGCCCAAGGAAAATCGCCCGGTCACGTTCCTGTGGAACGGCGGTCCGGGTTCGGCCTCGATCTGGCTGCACATGGGATCGTGGGGGCCGAAGCGGCTCAAGTCCGATGCGCCGAACATGGCCGACCCGACGAAGCAGCCCGATAGCTTCCCGTTCGAGGACAACGCGATCTCGCTGCTCGACCAGTCGGACATCGTGTTCGTCGATCCGCCCGGAACGGGCCTGTCCACGGCAATCGCGCCGACCAAGAACGGCGATCTATGGGGAACCGACGACGACGCCCAAGTGGTCGCCGACTTCATCACCAGCTATACGAACAAGTACAACCGGCAAAGCTCGCCCAAGTACCTGTACGGCGAATCCTATGGCGGCATCCGCACGCCAATCGTCGCCAACCTGCTGGAGCAGGCGGGCACCAGCGGCTACCGACCCGATCCGTCCGGCAAGCCGGCCAAGGTTCTGGCGGGATTCATCCTCAACTCGCCGCTCGTCGACTACAACTCCAATTGCGACATGATGGGCGGCGCGGTAACGTGCGAGGGATACATCCCGTCCTATGCGATGACGGCGGATTACTTCAAGAAATCAGTGAAGCGCGGTACGCAAACACAGGAGCAATACCTCGGCGAGCTGCGTACGCTGGCGAGAACGACGTTCCAAACCACGTTCAGCACGTACTTCGATTCGAACGGCAGGCCGAACGCCCAATGGAACGCGTACGCGGCAAGCCCCGCGGGCCAGGCGCTCCTGAATCGGATGGCGGACTACACCGGCATTCCGGCGGCGACCTGGAAAAACCGTTTCAACTACACGCCTCGGCCGTTCAGGGCGGCGTTGGTTCCCGGCTATTCCCTCGGCCGCTATGATGCGCGCATGAAGGTGCCGAACGGAAACAGCTTCGCGGCGGATGACTACATCAACGTCGCCTTCCTCAATCAGCTCAAAACGTACTTCCCCGACTTCGTCAACTACAAGACCAAGTCGAGCTACCAACCGCTGAACGACGAGACGATAGGCAATTGGAAATGGCAGCGGGCAGGCAGCAAGGATTATTACCCGCAGAGCATTACCGACATCCAGGCAGTCCTGACAGCCAACCCCGACGCCAAGCTGCTGATTCTCCACGGCTATGAGGATATTGCGACGCCGGGCTTCCAGACCGAGCTGGACCTTGAAGGAGTGAACCTCGGCGACCGGATTCCCATCAAATGGTTTGAGGGCGGGCATATGATTTACAACACGGAGATGTCGCGCGCGCCGCTGAAACAGGCGATCGACAACTATTACCAGTCGCCTGCGCGTGTCGCGGACGGCTCCTTACTGTGATCCAGGCGAGGACAGCCATGAAAATCGTGACTTTGATTGTTTCCGGCGTGGTCGTCGCAATGTCGGGGATCGGCGCGGCGTGTGCCTATGACGATCTGCCGAAACCGCCGCCGCCGCCGGAAGGCTGGGTCCAGCCGCCCAAGCAATCGGAAAGCTCCATTACGCAGGACGTGGATAACCAGATCACGCAACGCTTCACCGCAGCGGCGGGGGGCAACCCCGGCGGGCTGCTGTCGCAGCAACAGGCCAAGGCTGCCGGCTGGGGGCTGGTCAGCGACCATTTTTCGGAAATCGATCGTGCCGGAACCGGATACGTCCGGCTCGACGACGTGTTGCGGTTCATGTCGGAGCGGACGCCGCAACGCATCATGCGCATGAAAAACGCGGCGAAACTGGATCAGCGATCGTAACGTGGTGAGATTCCCCGCCGCGCGCGGCGGGGAATCGTGCTGCCGATCCGCGCACGATGGGGCCATCCCTGTCGAAACCGCGGACCGGCAATCTCGGCCTGTCCGCATAGGACGCCCCGGCCTTCCAACACGGCTCAGCACGTCAATCGCACCGTCAGGCCATGCGTCCTGGCGTGCGCAAAAGTCCGATTCTTGAGGTCGCGCGGCGAAAAGGTGAGCGTTCGTCGTTCCAGGGGTGAACTTCACGAACCGCAGATCGCGTCACGCCGGACGCCATCCGACGAACGGAACCCGTTTGTACCGTCCAGGCACACTCCGCCCCGACGGAGCCATGCGTAAACAAAAAAGACCCGAAGGTCCAAGCCAAATCGCTGATTCAGCTCGAACATCCGGGTCTATGCCGACGCCAGGCGACGACGGTCCGTTTTAGAACGGAATATCGTCGTCCATCTCGTCGAACCCACCGCCCGCCGGCGCGCTCGGCCGGCTCGCGCCGCCGCCACCACCGCTGCGAGCCGGCGCAGCCGCGCGGCCGCCACCGCCACCGCCACCGCCACCGCCACCGCCACCGCCGCCGCCGCGCTCCATATCACGCCCGCCGCCGTAGCCGCCGTCATCACCGCCACCGCCGCCCGCACCGCGGCCGCCCAGCATCTGCATCTGGTCGGCGACGATTTCCGTCGAGTACCGGTCCTGGCCATCCTGGCCTTGCCATTTGCGGGTGCGGATGCGCCCTTCGATGTACACCGACGAGCCCTTCTTCAGGTACTCGTTGACGATTTCAGCGAGACGGCCGAAGAACGCCACGCGGTGCCATTCGGTCGCTTCCTTGAATTCGCCGCTCGCCTTGTCCTTGTAGCGATCGGTCGTCGCGAGGCGGATGTTCGCCACCGCGTCGCCGCTCGGCAGGTAACGCACTTCCGGGTCGGCGCCGAGATTGCCGACGAGAATGACCTTGTTGACGGATGCCATCTGTTTCTCCAGTTGATTCGATATTTCAGCAGCGCTGGCAAGACCGCGCGGCGCCTCGTCGGCCCGGCCGACGCGGACGCGCGGCTCGGTCGGTTCAGGCCTTGCGCGGCGGCTGCTTCATGCTGGCGGCGATTATAAGCCACACCGCCACCAGGGCCGAGCATGCAAAAAACACCGCGTCCGGCCCGTTGTGCTTGAGCAGCCAGCCGCCGACCACGCCGCCCAGTGCCAGCCCGATCGACTGCGTCGTGTTGTACACGCCTGTCGCCGCGCCCTTGCGCGAACCCGGCGCAAGCTTCGACACGAGCGACGGCTGCGACGCCTCCAGGATGTTGAAGCCCAGGAAGTAGACGAACAGGATCGCCGCCACAATCAGAATCGTATGCGTCGACAGCCCCAACAACAATTGGCCGATCAGGATAGCCGCGATGCCGCCGAGCAGCACCGGCTTCATCTTGCCCCGTTTTTCCGCGACGATGATCGCGGGCACCATCATCACGAACGCCAGCCCCATCACCGGCAGATAGACCTGCCAGTGCGACGCGACGGGCAGCCCGCCGTCCACCAGCAGGCGCGGCACCACGAGGAACAGCGCGGTCTGCGTCGCATGCAGCACGAGCACGCCGAAGTTCAGCCGCAGCAGTTCGACGTTGTGCAGCACCTCGGCGAACGGCGCGCGCACGTGCACCGGCTTCGGCGCGTCCGGCACCACCCACAGCACGACGCCGATCGCGAGCACCGACAGCGCGCCGACGATCGTGAACAGGCCGTTCATCCCGACCCAGTGGAACACGATCGGCGCGCCGACGATCGCCACCGCGAACGACATCCCGATGCTGCCGCCCACCATCGCCATGGCCTTGGTGCGGTTCTGCTCGGAGGTCAGGTCCGCGATGAACGCGAGCACCGCCGACGATACGGCCCCCATTCCCTGAATGACGCGACCGACGATGATCCAGGTGATGTCGTGCGCGAACGCGGCCACGAAGCTGCCGAGCGCGAAGATCAGCAGGCCGATCGCGATCACCGGCTTGCGGCCGAACTTGTCGGAGGCCCAGCCGTAGAAGATGTAGAGCATCGACTGCGTGACGCCGTAGGCGCCGAGCGCGAGGCCGACGAGCAGCACGTTGTCGCCGCCGGGGATGGTTTTCGCGTAGACCGAAAACACCGGCATGATCATGAACAGGCCCAGCATGCGCAGCGCGAAGATCGCCGCGAGCGACGCTGTCGCGCGCAGCTCCGGCGCGCTCATGCGGGTCGAGGTAAGAGACGGATTGGACATCGGGAGTGAATTTCGAATGTGCGGTACCCGCGCCCGAGGCCGGGCGGCGGGAAATCCAGGCCGGCTGCGGACCGTCGCCACCCGCGCCGCGCCGTCCGACGGACGCATGCCGATGCGGTCCGGGCGTCGCCCGCGCAGCCCTGCTGACACTTGCTGCAAAGGCTTGGGGCCTGAAACGACGGTCTCGAAAAGCCGTTATAGTAGCAGGTTTGGTCTCCTCCTCTTTCGCCAGGTTCATGGAACAAATCCGTATCCGTGGGGCCCGTACCCACAACCTGAAGAACGTCAATCTCGATCTGCCGCGCCACAAGCTGATCGTGATCACGGGCTTGTCAGGCTCGGGCAAATCGTCGCTTGCGTTCGACACGCTGTACGCGGAAGGTCAGCGGCGCTACGTCGAAAGCCTGTCGGCTTACGCCCGGCAGTTCCTCCAGTTGATGGAAAAGCCGGATGTCGACCTGATCGAGGGTTTGTCTCCCGCGATCTCGATCGAGCAGAAGGCGACGTCGCACAATCCGCGTTCGACCGTCGGCACCGTCACGGAAATCCACGACTACCTGCGACTTTTGTACGCACGGGTCGGCACGCCATACTGCCCGGACCATGAGATCCCGCTGGAGGCGCAGAGCGTCTCGCAGATGGTCGATGCGGTGCTCGCGCTGCCCGAGGAGACCAAGCTGATGATCCTCGCGCCCGTGGTGGCGAACCGCAAGGGCGAGCACGCGGAGCTGTTCGAGGAGATGCAGGCGCAGGGCTTCGTGCGGTTTCGCGTGCGCTCGGGCGGCGGCACGGCCAACGAGGGCGTCGCGAAGATCTACGAGGTCGAATCGCTGCCGAAGCTCAAGAAGAACGACAAGCACACGATCGACGTCGTCGTCGACCGGCTGAAGGTGCGCGCGGACATGAAGCAGCGCCTCGCGGAATCGTTCGAGACCGCGCTGCGCCTGGCCGACGGCCGCGCGATCGCGCTCGAGATGGATACCGACCAGGAGCATCTGTTCAGCTCGAAGTTCGCGTGCCCGATCTGCTCGTATTCGCTGCAGGAGCTGGAGCCGCGCCTGTTCTCGTTCAACAACCCGATGGGCGCGTGCCCGGAATGCGACGGCCTCGGCCAGATCACGTTCTTCGATCCGAAGCGGGTCGTCGCGCATCCGTCGCTGTCGCTCGCGGCCGGCGCGGTCAAGGGCTGGGACAAGCGCAACCAGTTCTACTTCCAGATGCTGCAAAGCCTCGCGGCGTTCTACGACTTCGACATCGACACCGCGTTCGAGGACCTGCCGGAGAAGGTGAAGAAAATCCTGCTGTTCGGTTCGGGCAAGCAGACGATCCCGTTCTCGTACATCAACGAGCGCGGCCGCACGACGATCCGCGAGCACGTGTTCGAGGGGATCATCCCGAATCTCGAGCGGCGCTACCGCGAGACCGATTCGGTCGCGGTGCGTGAGGAACTCGCGAAATACCAGAACAACCAGCCGTGCCCGTCGTGCGACGGCACGCGCCTGCGCCGCGAGGCGCGCTTCGTGCGGATCGGCGCGGGCGACTACGCGCGCGCGATCTACGAGGTCAGCAGCTGGCCGCTGCGCGACGCGCTCGGCTACTTCGACGGGCTCACGCTCGAAGGCGCGAAGCGCGAGATCGCCGACAAGGTGATCAAGGAGATCGTCGCGCGCCTGACCTTCCTCAACAACGTCGGCCTCGACTACCTGTCGCTCGAGCGCAGCGCGGAAACGCTGTCGGGCGGCGAAGCCCAGCGGATCCGCCTCGCGTCACAGATCGGCTCGGGCCTGACGGGCGTGATGTACGTGCTCGACGAGCCGTCGATCGGCCTGCACCAGCGCGACAACGACCGGCTGATCGGCACCCTCAAGCACCTGCGCGACCTGGGCAACTCGGTGATCGTCGTCGAGCACGACGAGGACATGATCCGCACCGCCGACTACGTGGTCGACATGGGCCCCGGCGCCGGCGAGCACGGCGGCGCGGTGATCGCGGAAGGCACGCCGAAGCAGGTGCAGGCGAGCACGGCGTCGCTGACGGGCCAGTACCTGTCCGGCAAGCGCACGATCGAATACCCGGACGAGCGCATCGAGCCGGATCCGGAGCGCATGCTGCGGATCGAGGACGCGCACGGCAACAACCTCAAGCACGTCACGCTGGAGCTGCCGGTCGGCCTGCTCTCCTGCATCACCGGCGTGTCCGGCTCGGGCAAGTCGACGCTGATCAACGACACGCTGTACCACGCGGTCGCGCGCCACCTGTACGGCTCGTCGGCCGAGCCGGCGCCGTACGAGTCGATCGAGGGCCTCGAGCACTTCGACAAGGTGATCAACGTCGACCAGTCGCCGATCGGCCGCACCCCGCGCTCGAACCCGGCCACCTACACGGGCCTGTTCACGCCGATCCGCGAGCTGTTCTCGGGCGTGCCGACCGCGAAGGAACGCGGCTACGATCCGGGCCGCTTCTCGTTCAACGTCAAGGGCGGCCGCTGCGAATCGTGCCAGGGCGACGGCGTGCTGAAGGTCGAGATGCACTTCCTGCCGGACGTCTACGTGCCGTGCGACGTGTGCCACGGCAAGCGCTACAACCGCGAGACGCTGGAAGTGCACTACAAGGGCAAGAACGTCAGCGAGGTGCTCGACATGACGGTCGAGCACGCGTACGAGTTCTTCGGCGCGGTGCCGGTGATCGCGCGCAAGCTCAAGACGCTGCTCGACGTCGGCCTCGGCTACATCCGCCTCGGCCAGTCGGCGACCACGCTGTCGGGCGGCGAGGCGCAGCGCGTGAAGCTGTCGCTCGAACTGTCGAAGCGCGACACCGGCCGCACGCTGTACATCCTCGACGAACCGACGACCGGCCTGCACTTCCACGACATCGCGCTGCTGCTCGAGGTGATCCACCGGCTGCGCGACCAGGGCAACACGGTCGTGATCATCGAGCACAACCTCGACGTGATCAAGACGGCCGACTGGGTGGTCGACCTCGGGCCGGAAGGCGGCGCGGGCGGCGGCCAGATCATCGCCCAGGGCACGCCCGAGCAGGTCGCGAAAACCAAGGCGAGCTTCACCGGCAGGTACCTCGCGCCGCTCCTCAAGCGCCGCAAGTGACCGCGGCGCGCCGCCCGGCGCGCGCCGCGCCGCATCGCCCGTCCCACGGCGCGATGCGGCGCCAATTACATTCCTGAAAACGCGATCATTTCGCCCGGCTTTCGTTGCTATACTCGCGGCGATCGGGGTCGATGTCCGCTTGCCGCCACAAGCGCGCCGGATCGCCCCGCCGAATACAGGAACCGTCATGGAGAAGCAATCCGAACCGCCGCGCGATACGCAGGCCCGAGAGCCGCATCTGCGCAGCGTCCGGCTGACCAGTGATTTCAGCCTGCCGAGGTTGTCGGCGCTCGAGATCGGCAGCTACCTCCTCGCGCTCGCCGGCCTGTGGCTCGTCCTGCACCTGCGCCTGCTCGGCGCGCTGCTCGCGGGCCTGCTCGTCTACCAGCTCGTGCACATGATCGCGCCCGCGATCGAACGCCACACGTCGAGCCAGCGCGCGCGCTGGGTCGCGGTCGTGCTGCTGTCGACCGTCATCGTGGGCGGCCTCGCGGGCCTGACGATCGCGATCATCGAGCACTTCGAACATACCGTCCCGAACCTGCAGAGCCTGCTCGGCCAGCTGATGCAGATCGTCGACCAGGCGCGCACCCGCACCCCGTCGTGGATCGCCAACGTGCTGCCGGTCGACGCCGAGCAGATGAAGGTCAAGGCGGCCGGCCTCATGACCAAGCACATGGACCAGCTCCAGCAGGGCGGAAAAAACGTCGCGCGGGTGTTCGGCCACGTGCTGTTCGGCATGATCATCGGCGCGATGATCGCGATCGGCGTCGATCGCCACAAGGTGCGCCAGCCGCTGTCGACCGCGCTCGTCACGCGCGTATCGCGCTTCGCCGACGCGTTCCGGCGGATCGTGTTCGCGCAGATCAAGATCTCGGCGATCAACGCGTTCTTCACGGGCATCTACCTGCTGGTCGCGCTGCCGATCTTCCACCAGCGGCTGCCGCTGTCGAAGACGCTCGTGCTCGTCACCTTCATCGTCGGCCTGCTGCCCGTGATCGGCAACCTGATCTCGAACACGCTGATCGTCGCGGTCTCGCTGTCGGTCAGCATGGGCACCGCGATCGCGTCGCTCGTGTTCCTCGTGGTGATCCACAAGCTCGAATACTTCCTGAACGCGAAGATCATCGGCGGGCAGATCGAATCGCGCGCATGGGAGCTGCTGCTCGCGATGCTCGTGATGGAGGCCGCGTTCGGCATCCCCGGCGTGATCGCCGCGCCGATCTTCTACGCGTACGTGAAGCGCGAACTCAGCTACCTGCGGCTGATCTGAGCGGAAGCGCCCGGGCGGCCCCGGGCGCGGCGGCGCGCCATCTTCCCTGAAACCCTCCCCGGGCGCGCGGCCCGAGGCCGCGCCGCGAGCCGGCCGGCCTGTTGGGCATGGCGGCGACGCGAACACGCCCGCCGCCATGCCGTGTCCGCTTAGCGGAACACCACCGTCTTGGTGCCGTTCAGCACGATCCGGTGTTCGACATGCCACTTCACCGCACGCGCGAGCGTCACGCACTCGACGTCGCGGCCGATCGCCGTCAGCTGGTCCGGCGTCATGCTGTGATCGACGCGCTCCACTTCCTGCTCGATGATCGGACCTTCGTCGAGATCGGTCGTCACGTAGTGCGCGGTCGCGCCGATCAGCTTCACGCCGCGATCGAACGCCTGGTAATACGGCTTCGCGCCCTTGAAGCTCGGCAGGAACGAGTGGTGGATGTTGATCGCGCGGCCGGCCAGTTGCTCGCACATCTGCGGCGACAGGATCTGCATGTAGCGCGCGAGCACCACGAGGTCGGCCTCGTGCTCGCCGATCACCTCCAGCACGCGCGCTTCCTGCGCGGCCTTCGCCGCCGCCGACGCGCCCGCCGCCAGCGGGAAGTGATGGAACGGGATGTCGTAGCTCGCGGCGAGCTGGTAGAAATCCTTGTGGTTCGACACGATCGCCGAAATCTCGATCGGCAGCTGACCCGTGCGATAGCGGAACAGCAGGTCGTTCAGGCAGTGGCCGATCTTCGACACGAGGAGCACGACGCGCGGCTTGAACGCCGCGTCGTGCATTTCCCAGCGCATGCCGAACCGCGCGGCGAGCGGCGTGAATTCGGTGCGCAGCGAATCGAGCGCGGCGGCCGCATCGGCGCCGTCGTGCTCGAAATGCACGCGCATGAAGAATTCGCCGGTGCTGCTGTCGCCGAACTGCGCGGAATCGAGAATGTTGCTGGCGCGCTCGAACAGGAAGCCCGAGACCGCGTGCACGATGCCGTGCCGGTCCGGGCACGACAGTTTGAGGATAAAGCTGTGATCGGTCGACATGACCGCTACTCCCTTCTTGTCTGGTTCAATTCGAATCGCCGGTCGCGCGTCACGCATCCGGCGGCGGCGCGAACAGCGCGTCGAGGCCCGGCGCCGCGTCGGGCGCGAGCCAGCGGTGCCGCAGCAGGCTGTCGAGCATCGCGAGGCTCGCGTCGATCGTCACCTCGCCCGCCCGCAGCCAGGCGATCAGCTGCGCAGGCCCCGCGAGCACGTGCTCCGCGACTTCGCCGTCCTGGTTGTGGGGCACGAAATCCTGCGGAAGCGGCACATCGTAGATGAAGATCTGCTCCGCCTGCGTGCCCTCCGGCAGCGAGCACAGGACATGCGCGGTGCGGCCGGCGATCGCGCGCGCCGCGAGTTCGGCCGGCATGCCGGCTTCCTCCCAGCACTCCTTGAGGAGCGTGTCCTCGACGCCGAGACCCCAGCCGATGCCGCCCGCGACCACGTTGTCGAGCATGCCCGGATCGGTCGCCTTGGTCGCGCTGCGGCGCCCGATCCACATCCGCGGCGGCGTGGCCGGCGCATATTCTACGACGCCGTTCAGATGCACCGCGTAGGTCATCGTGCCGAAAAAGCGCGACGCGGCCCGTTCGATGTGGGCGAGCGGCGGATCGTCGAAGCGGTTGCGGATCGCATAGATCTCGTCGCGCCAGCCCGGGATCAGGCCTTCCGCCGCGAGCGCGCCGATCGGGCTCGCGAGCGCCATGCTGCGCGCATCGACGCTGTCGAAGCGCGCCGCGAGCCGCACCTCGCCCGCCTCGAACTCGAACACGTCGGGCCAGCGTGCGAGCCGCGCGACGTCGCGCGCGCGGATCCAGCCGACCCGCCGGCCGTCGATCATGAACGGCGCATGCGCGGCCGCGTCGAAACGCCGCGCGGCGGCAATGCACGGAAACGTCATCGCCATCCCCGTCAGTCCTTGAGCGCGACGCGCAGGCCGAGCGCGATGAAGGTCGCGCCCGCGAGCCGGTCGAGCCACACGCCGACGCGCGGCCGGCGCTTGAGCCACGCGCCGATCATGCCTGCGCACACGCCGAACAGCGAGAACACCACCGCGGTCTGCGCCATGAACAGCGCGCCGAGTTCCAGCATCTGCACGGCGACGGGCTGCGCGCCGCGCGGATCGACGAACTGCGGCAGGAACACGACGAAGAACAGCGTGACCTTCGGGTTCAGCAGGTTGCCGATCACGCTCTGGCGGAAGATCGTCGCGAGCGGCTGCGGCGCGCGCGCGTGCGCGTTCGCGAGGCCCTGGCTGCGCAGCGCCTTGATGCCGATCCAGACCAGGTAGGCGGCGCCCGCGAGCTTCAGCGCATGGAACGCGACGGGCGACGAGCGCAGCAGCGCGGCCACGCCGAACGCGGCGAGCGTCGTATGGAACAGGATGCCGGCGGCAAACCCGAGCGCGGCGACGAAGCCGGCCGCGCGGCCCTGCGAGATGCCGCGCGCGAGCACTTGCAGGTTGTCGGGCCCCGGCGCCAGCGTGATCGCCATCGAGGTGGCGAGAAATAGCAGGAAGTTCGGCATCGCGGACTCGCTTGAGTGAGGGAATGAGGCGCGGCGTCGGCCGCTCAGTGGCCCGAGAACGCGGTCACGGTGTACAGCGGCAGGCCCGCGCCGCGCAGCAGCGCGGAACCGCCGAGATCCGGCAGGTCGATGATCGCCGCGCCCTCGACGACCACCGCGCCGAGCCGCTCGAGCAGCTTCTTGCCCGCCATCATGGTGCCGCCCGTCGCGATCAGGTCGTCGACGATGATCACGCGGTCGCCGGGCTTGCACGCGTCCTCGTGGATTTCCACGGTCGCGCTCCCGTATTCGAGATCGTAGGACTCGGCGCGCGTCTTGTACGGCAGCTTGCCGACCTTGCGGATCGGCACGAAGCCGATGTTCAGCTCGTACGCGACGATCGGCGCGATGATGAAGCCGCGCGCATCGAGCCCGGCGACGTAGTCGAGCTTCGCGTCGACGTAGCGCTCCACGAACAGGTCGACCAGCACCCGCAGCGCCTTCGGGCTCTGCAGCAGCGGCGTGATGTCGCGGAACTGCACGCCCGGCTGCGGCCAGTCCGGCACGGTGCGGATCTGGCTGTGGAGGAACGCGACGGGGTCGAGCGACGCATCCGACGACGGGTGATTCATGGACTTCTCCGAAAAAAACGGCGCGCAATGACTTGCGCACCGCCTGTCAATATTGGTGTGAGGATTGCGGCCAGGAGCGCCCCTGGCCGGCCGCCCCTAGCCGGGCGCCCCTAGCCGGGCGCCCCTCTCTGGCCATGGGCCCGGACCGCGCCGCGGCTCAGGCCGCGGCCGGGCTCTCGCGCCGGTGCAGCGACAGCCGCTCCTCGGCCAGCGCGAGCGCTTCCGGCAAGCCGCGCAGCACGACGATGTCGCTCGCGCGCAGCTTGGTGTCCGGGTCCGGCTCGACGCCGCGGATCCCGTGGCGGCGGATCGCCGTCACCTCGAGGCCGAGCGCGTAGAGCCCCAGCTCCTCGAGCGAGCGGCCGACCGCGTCCGCGCGCGCGTCGACCGGCACCGATTGTAGCCGCACCTGCTCGTGATCGTCGTCCTCCGCGTCGTCCGCGCCGTGGAAGTAGCCGCGCAGCAGGCTGTAGCGCGCGTCGCGCATTTCCTCCACGCGGCGCACCACGCGCCGCATCGGCACGCCCATCAGCACCAGCGTGTGCGACGCGAGCATCAGGCTGCCCTCGACGATCTCCGGGATCACCTCGGTCGCGCCCGCGGCGAGCAGGCGTTCGAGATCGGCGTCGTCGACCGTGCGCACGATCACGGGCAGGGTCGGTTCGAGTTCGTGCACGTTGTGCAGCACGCGCAGCGCGGACGGCGTGTTCGCATAGGTGATCGCGACCGCCGCGGCCCGGTGGATCCCGGCCGCGAGCAGCGACTCGCGGCGCGCCGCATCGCCGAACACCACGGATTCGCCGGCCGCCCCGGCCGCCGTGATGCGGTCGGGGTCGAGGTCGAGCGCGACATAGGGGATCCCTTCCTGCTCCAGCATGCGCGCGAGATTCTGGCCGGCCCGGCCGTAGCCGCAGATGATCACGTGGCCCTGCTGCTTGAGGCTCTGGGTCGCGATCCGCGTCATCTGCAGCGACTGCTGCATCCACTCGGTCGACGACAGCCGCATCACGATGCGGTCGGCGTTCTGGATCAGGAACGGCGCGGCCATCATCGACAGCAGCATCGAGGCGAGGATCGCCTGCAGCAGCATGGTATCGACGAGGTGGCGGTCGAGGATCAGGTTCAGCAGCACGAAGCCGAATTCGCCCGCCTGCGCGAGGCCGAGCCCGGTGCGCATCGCGACGCCGGGCGGCGCGCCGAACAGGCGCGCGAGCCCGGTGATCGTGACGCCCTTGAGCAGCACCTGGCCGACGAAGAAGCCGGCGACGATGAACGGATGCTGCCAGATCACGCTCGGGTCGAGCAGCATGCCGGTGGTGACGAAGAACAGGCCGAGCAGCACGTCCCGGAACGGCTTGATGTCCTCTTCCACCTGGTGCCGGTACGGCGTCTCGGCGATCAGCATGCCGGCGATGAACGCGCCGAGCGCGAGTGACAGCCCGAAGCGGTCGGTGATGAACGCGGCGCCGAGCGTGACGAGCAGCAGGTTCAGCACGAACAGCTCCTGCGAGCGGCGCCGCGCGACCACGTTGAGCCAGCGCGTCATGAAGCGCTGGCCGACGATCAGCAGCAGCGCGAGCGCGATCACGATCTTGATCGACGCGAGCCCGAGCGACATCGCGAGATCCTTCGACGACTCGCCGCCGAACGCCGCGATCACGATCAGGAGCGGCACCACCGCGAGATCCTGGAACAGCAGCACGCCGAAGATGTTGCGGCCGTGCTCCGTCTCGATTTCGAGACGCTCGGCCAGCATCTTCGACACGATCGCGGTCGACGACATCGCGAGCGCGCCGCCGAGCGCGACGCTGCCCTGCCAGGTGATGTGCACCCAGCGTTCGAACAACGCGCCGAGCAGCAGCGCGACGGCAATCGTGACGAGCACCTGCAGCAGGCCGAGCCCGAACACGAGCCGTCGCATCGCGCGCAGCTTCGCGAGCGAGAACTCGAGCCCGATCGAGAACATCAGGAAGACGACGCCGAACTCGGCGAGGTGCTCGGCGCGCTCGAGATCGGCGGCAAAGCCGAGCGCATGCGGGCCGACCACGATGCCGACGGTCAGATAGCCGAGCATCGGCGGCAGGTTCAGCGAACGGAACACGACCACCCCCACCACCGAAGCCAGCAGCAGCAGGAGCGTCATTTCGAGCGGGGAAATCACAGGCAAAGCGTCCTCGTTCGTCAGCGGCGCCGCACAACGGACGCCGGAATGGGCCGGAAGAAACAACGGCATGATGGCCGCGAGCGGCCCGGCGCGGCGAACAAACGCCTTTGCTATACTCCGCGCATGATAGCGAAAATCAATGATGACCGGGCGCTCGCGCTCGCCCGCGACGTGCTCGACATCGAGGCGGACGCCGTGCGTGCACTGCGCGACCAGCTCGACGGCAGCTTCATCGGCGCGATGGGCCTGCTGCTCGAATGCCGGGGCCGCGTGGTGGTGTCCGGCATCGGCAAATCGGGCCACATTGCACGCAAGATCGCCGCGACGCTGGCCAGCACCGGTACGCCCGCCTTCTTCGTCCACCCCGCCGAAGCCAGCCACGGCGACCTCGGGATGGTCACCGAGCACGATGTCTTCATCGCCCTTTCGAACTCCGGCGAGTCGGATGAGCTCGTCGCGATCGTGCCGCTCATCAAGCGGCTCGGCGCGAAGCTGATCGCGATCACGGGCCGCCCGGCCTCGAGCCTCGGCCAACTGGCCGACTTCCACCTGAACGCGGCGGTCGCGAAGGAAGCGTGCCCGCTGAATCTCGCGCCGACGGCGAGCACCACTGCGGCGCTCGCGCTCGGCGACGCGCTCGCGGTGGCCGTGCTCGACGCGCGCGGCTTCGGCTCCGAGGATTTCGCGCGCTCGCACCCGGGCGGCGCGCTCGGCCGCCGGCTGCTGACCTACGTGCGCGACGTGATGCGCACGGGCGCCGAGGTGCCGACCGTGGCCATCGACGCGACGCTGTCCGACGCGCTGTTCCAGATCACCGCGAAGCGCATGGGCATGACGGCCGTGGTCGGGCCGGACAACCGGGTCGCCGGCATCTTCACCGACGGCGACCTGCGCCGCGTGCTCGAACGCGACGGCGATTTCCGCCGCCTGCCGATCAGCGAGGTGATGACGCGCGGTCCGCGCACGATCGGCCCCGATCACCTGGCCGTCGAGGCGGTGGAGCTGATGGAGCGCCACCGGATCAACCAGATGCTCGTGGTCGACGCCGCCGGCGTGCTGATCGGCGCGCTGAACATGCACGACCTGTTTTCGAAGAAGGTAATCTGATGGGCGCCACTCCCGCCACGGCAGCCGAGCGCGCGAGCCGCGTGAAGCTGATGATTTTCGATGTCGACGGCGTGCTGACCGACGGCGGCCTGCATTTCACCGCGACGGGCGACACGATGAAGTCGTTCAATTCGCTCGACGGCCACGGCGTGAAGCTGCTCGGCGAGGCCGGCATCGCGACCGCGATCATCACCGGCCGCCGTTCCGAGATCGTCGCCGCGCGCGCGCGCGAGATGCGCATCGGGCACCTGTACCAGGGCGTCGAGGACAAGCGCGCGGCGCTCGCCGAGCTGCTCGCCGCGACGGGCATGACGCCCGACGCATGCGGCTACATGGGCGACGACTGGCCCGATCTGGCCGTGATGCTGCGCTGCGGCTTCGCGACCGCGCCCGCCAACGCACACCCCGAGGTGATCGCGCGCGCGCACTGGGTCGCGGAAGCGCGCGGCGGCCACGGCGCCGTGCGCGAGGTCTGCGACGCCATTCTGCGCGCGCAGCACCGCTACGACGCGCTGCTCGCCGCCGCCTGCGGAGCCTGACGGATGAATCCCCGATTTCGCCTGACCTCGCTGATTCCGCTGGTCGCGATGGCCGCGCTCGCGGGCATCACCTACTGGCTGCTGCAGGCCACGCTGCCGCCGCCCGGCGACGGCGAGGCGCGGCCGAAGAGCCATACGCCCGACTACTTCGCCGATCATTTCTCGGTGACCGAGCTGGACCAGACCGGCACCACGCAATACCGCCTGACGGCGGCCGGGCTCGTCCACTACGAGGACGACGAGTCGAGCGACCTGACGCTGCCGGCGCTGCGCGCGTTCCAGCCGGGCAAGCCGGTCGTGACGACCACCTCGAAGCGCGGCGTGGTCAACGGCGACGTGTCGATCGTCGACCTGTACGACGCCGCCCGCATCGTGCGGGCGGCGGGCGGCGGCGATCCGCCGATGCAGGCCGATTCCGAACATTTCCGGGTGCTCGTCAACGACGATGTGATCGAGACCAAAAAGCCGGTTAAACTTCAGCGCGGCCTGTCGGTCGCCACCGCCACCGATGGCATGAAGTACAACAACGTCACCCGGGTCATCGATCTTTACGGCAACGTGCGCGGCATGATCGCCGCCGCTGACACGTCCGGCGGCTCCCATGGCCAACCCAAGTAAACCTCCACGCGTGACTGCATGAACGAATCGTTCCCTTGTTTTTCTGCCGGCCGCGCCCGTCGCGCCGTCCGCGCGTCGCTTGCCGCGGCGCTGATCGCGCTGCCGCTCGCCGGGCTGGCGCCGCTCGCCCACGCCGAAAAGGCCGACCAGGGCAAACCGATCAACGTCGAAGCCGACAACCTCACCTATGACGACCTGAAGCAGGTCACGGTCGCGACGGGCAACGTCGTGATCACCAAGGGCACGATCATCATCAAGGGCGATCGCGTCGAGGTGCGCCAGGATCCGCAGGGCTACCAGTACGCGACCGCGACGATGGCGCCGGGCAGCAAGAAGCATGCGTCGTTCCGCCAGAAGCGCGAAGGCCTCGACGAGTACATCGACGGCGACGCGGAGCGGATCGACTACGACGGCAAGCAGGATCTGACCACGCTGACCACGAACGCGACGGTGCGCCGCCTGCAGGGCCTGTCGACCGTGGCCGACACGGTGCACGGCAGCGTGATCACCTATGACGGCCAGCGCGACTTCTACACCGCGAAGGGCGGCAAGGACGTGGCCGCGCCGGGCAACCCGACGGGCCGCGTGCGCGCCATGCTGTCGCCGCGCAACGGCGGCCCCGCGCCGCTGAACGGCGCGCCCGCGCCGCTCGCGCCGTCGACCACGCTGCAGGGAGCCCCGCAATGAACGCGCTGCCGAATCGCCAGCCGGCCGGCACGAGCAGCTCGCTCGTGGTGCGCAACCTGAAGAAGCGCTACGGCTCGCGCACGGTCGTGAAGGATGTGTCGCTCGACGTGAAGAGCGGCGAGGTCGTCGGCCTGCTGGGGCCGAACGGCGCCGGCAAGACCACCTCGTTCTACATGATCGTCGGGCTCGTGCCGCTCGACGCCGGCGACATCTCGCTGAACGGCAGCCCGATCAGCCTGATGCCGATCCACAAGCGCGCGTCGCTGGGCCTGTCCTACCTGCCGCAGGAAGCCTCGGTGTTCCGCAAGCTCACCGTCGAGGAGAACATCCGCGCGGTGCTCGAGCTGCAGCACAACGACAACGGCAAGCTGCTCAGCAAGGACGAGATCGCGAGCCGCACGGAAGCGCTGCTCGACGAACTGCAGATCGCGCACCTGCGCGACAACCCGGCGCTGTCGCTGTCGGGCGGCGAGCGACGCCGCGTCGAGATCGCGCGCGCGCTCGCGAGCAATCCGAGCTTCATCCTGCTCGACGAGCCGTTCGCGGGCGTCGATCCGATCGCCGTGCTGGAAATCCAGAAGATCGTGAAGTTCCTGAAGCAGCGCAACATCGGCGTGCTGATCACCGACCACAACGTGCGCGAAACGCTCGGCATCTGCGATCACGCGTACATCATCAGCGACGGCAGCGTGCTCGCCTCGGGCGCGCCGAGCGAGATCATCGAGAACGAGAGCGTGCGCCGCGTGTACCTCGGCGAGCACTTCCGCATGTAAGCGGACTGCGCGGGGCGCCCGCCCCGCGGTTTCCCTTTCGGCCGGGGCGCGACGCCCCTGTTGCGGCGCCGCAGCCGATTGCGTCAACACGAATGACGCAACGCGCCGCCCTCGTGGCAAACTGCTGGTATGACTCCCTTTTTGCCATGAAAGCCAGCCTCCAACTTCGCCTGTCGCAACATCTCGCGCTGACCCCGCAGCTGCAGCAGTCGATCCGCCTGCTGCAGCTCTCGACGCTCGAATTGCAGCAGGAAGTGGCGATGGCGGTCTCACAGAACCCCCTGCTCGAGAACGACGACGACTGGATCACGAGCCCGCTGCGCGTCGCGTCGGACGGCTCGCTGATCGCGCAGTCGCCTGCGCAGGCATCGGCCGACATGTCGGGGCAGCCGCCGAACGGTTCGGGCGCGTCCAATGAGCGCCCGGAACGCGACGAGCCCGCCGGCGCCGACGAATACGACGGCTACTCCGACAACGGCGACGCGAGCCCGTGGAATCTCGACGACTTCGGCCGCTCCGCCCCCTCGTCCGATGAAGACGACATACCGCCGCTGCAGGTCCATGAAGCCACGACCTCGCTGCGCGATCACCTGTCCGCGCAGTTGCGCGTGACGCAGGCCGGCCCGCGCGACCGCGCGCTCGTGATGTTCCTGATCGAGTCGCTCGACGACGACGGCTACCTCACCGCGTCGTTCGACGAGATCCTGGCCGACCTGCCCGCCGAACTCGAGATCGACGTCGACGAACTGAACGCCGCGCTCGCGCTGCTGCACAGCTTCGACCCAGCAGGCGTCGGCGCGCGCTCGGCCTCCGAATGCCTGAGGCTGCAGCTGCTGCGGCTGGATCCGTCCCCGACGCGCGTGCTCGCGCTCGAGATCGTGTCGCAATATCTGGAGCTGCTGGCTGCGCGCGATTTCACGCGGCTGCGCAAGCACCTGAAGGCGAACGACGACGAGCTGCGCGACGCGCACACGCTGATCCGCTCGCTCGAACCGTTCCCCGGCTCGGCCTACGGCAAGGCCGAGGCCGACTACGTGGTGCCCGACATCATCGTGAAGAAAAGCGGCCAGAGCTGGCACGCGGAGCTCAATCCGGAAGTCGTGCCGCGCCTGCGCATCAACCATCTTTACGCGAACATCCTGCGCAACAGCCGCGGCGATCCGAGCGCCGGATCGTTGAAGCAGCAACTGCAGGAAGCGCGTTGGCTCATCAAGAATATCCAGCAGCGCTTCGACACGATCCTGCGCGTCGCGCAGGCGATTGTCGAACGTCAGAAGAATTTCTTTGCGCACGGCGAAATTGCCATGCGCCCCTTGGTTTTGCGGGAAATAGCTGATACGCTGGGCCTACACGAGTCGACTGTCTCCCGTGTGACAACAGGCAAGTACATGCTGACCCCGTTCGGGACGCTTGAATTTAAGTACTTCTTCGGATCACACGTGTCGACGGATACAGGGGGCGCCGCGTCATCCACGGCGATCCGCGCCCTCATCAAGCAACTGATAGGAGCCGAAGACCCAAAATCTCCTCTTTCGGACAGCCGCATAGCCGAGCTGCTGGCAGAACAAGGATTCGTGGTCGCGCGCCGCACGGTTGCCAAGTATCGCGAAGCCCTCAAGATCCCAGCGGTGAACCTGCGCAAGTCTCTGTAGCCCGTCGCGCCAGCGGCGGGTATTTTCCGGCCGCCGCGCTGTCGACGGCAAAGGCCGGCCGATGCCTCCGCCGCCTCCGCTGCGCTACGGGGAGGCAGCCAGGTCGACCGGCGCTGCCGCCTCTACGCGGAAGGTGGTCATTAGCTTGGAGAAGCACTATGAACCTGAAGATCAGTGGACACCATCTCGAAGTCACCCCTGCGATTCGCGAATACGTGATCACCAAGTTGGATAGGGTGCTGCGGCATAGCGACCAGGTTATCGATGGCACTGTGATCCTCTCGGTCGACAACCACAAGGAAAAGGACAAGCAGCAGCGAGCGGAAATCAATCTGCATCTGAAGGGCAAGGATATCTTCGTCGAAAGCGCGAACGGCAATCTGTACGCCGCGATCGATCTGCTGATCGACAAGCTCGACCGCCAGGTCGTCAAGCACATGGAGCGACTGCAAACGCACACGCACGATCCGCTCAAGCACCAGCCGGCCGTCGAGCAGATCGAACTGCCGCCGCAATGAAGCAATGAATCACGGCGCTCGAGCGCCATACCGGCCGCCCGCTTAGACGGGCGGTTTTTTTTGCTGCCCGCCCGCAGAGGCATGGGCAGCGCCGCAGCGCACCACGCCGTCTGCTGTGCTCTATAATGTCCCGTTATTACCGGGGGCGTTAAGCCGGCTCGCCGTGCTCTACAAGGTCTCCATCGCCTAACGCCGTCCTAATTGCCCGATATGGAAAATCAGTCCGCCGCCGCGAGGAGACCCCAGGCCGCTCCCTTGCCTGCCAACATGAATCGCCTAGCCAAAATCCTGCCCTTAGAGAACGTCGTCATCGGCCTCTCGGTCACCAGCAAGAAGCGCGTCTTCGAACAAGCCGGGCTGATCTTCGAAAATCAGAACGGTATCGCCCGCAGCATCGTCACCGACAACCTGTTCGCGCGCGAGCGCCTCGGCTCGACGGGTCTCGGTGAAGGCGTCGCGATTCCGCACGGCCGAATCAAGGGGCTCAAGCACCCGCTCGCCGCGTTCGTGCGGCTCGCCGAACCGATCCCGTTCGAAGCGCCCGACGGCCAGCCGGTGTCGCTGTTGATCTTCCTGCTGGTGCCAGAACAGGCCACCCAGCAGCACCTCGAAATCCTCTCCGAAATCGCGCAGCTGCTGTCCGACCGCGACGCGCGCGAACGCCTGCATACCAGCACGGACCGCGACGAGTTGCATCAACTCCTCACTCAGTGGCAACCTTGAGCTGATCCGGGCGGTTTTTTTTCGCGACCGGCGGCACCGCCCGCCCCCCGGCCACCGCCCGCTGCCGGGCCGGCAGCGCGACCTTCGTCGCGCCGCCGCGGCGCCGGCTCCTTGGAGTGACGGACTCATGGATACGTCCAGCATCAACGCCCAGAGCATCTTCGACGACAACGCCGCCATGCTGAAACTCAGCTGGCTGACGGGGCATGAAGGCTGGGAACGCGGTTTTTCCTCCGACACGGTATCGAACGCGACCTCGAGCGCCGACCTCGTCGGCCACCTGAACCTGATCCACCCGAACCGGATCCAGGTCCTCGGCGAGGCCGAGATCAACTACTACCAGCGCCAGACCGACGAGGACCGCTCGCGCCACATGGCCGAGCTGATCGCCCTCGAACCGCCGTTCCTGGTGGTCGCGGGCGGCGCCGCCGCCCCGCCCGAGCTGGTGCTGCGCTGCACGCGCTCGTCCACGCCGCTGTTCACGACGCCGATGTCCGCGGCCGCCGTGATCGACAGCCTGCGGCTCTACATGTCGCGCATCCTCGCGCCGCGCGCGACGCTGCACGGCGTGTTCCTCGACATCCTCGGGATGGGCGTGCTGCTCACGGGCGACTCCGGCCTCGGCAAGAGCGAACTCGGCCTCGAGCTGATCAGCCGCGGCCACGGCCTCGTCGCCGACGACGCGGTCGACTTCGTGCGCCTCGGCCCCGACTTCGTCGAGGGCCGCTGCCCGCCGCTGCTGCAGAACCTGCTTGAAGTGCGCGGCCTCGGCCTGCTCGACATCAAGACGATCTTCGGCGAGACCGCCGTGCGGCGAAAGATGAAGCTGAAGCTGATCGTCCAGCTGGTGCGCCGGCCGGACGGTGAATTCCAGCGGCTGCCGCTCGAAAGCCAGACGGTCGACGTGCTCGGCCTGCCGATCAGCAAGGTCACGATCCAGGTGGCGGCCGGCCGCAACCTCGCGGTGCTGGTCGAGGCGGCGGTCCGCAACACGATCCTCCAGCTGCGCGGGATCGACACGCTGCGCGACTTCATGGACCGGCAGCGCCTCGCGATGCAGGATCCCGACAGCCAGTTCCCGGGCAAGCTCGTGTAACGCGCGCCGGCTCGGCAGCGCCACGCGGGTGCCATGAGCCGGTGCTATGATGAAACGTCAGGATTTACGTCTTCCCATGCGCATTGTCCTCATCACCGGCATTTCCGGCTCCGGCAAATCCGTCGCGTTGAACGCGCTGGAAGACGCCGGCTATTACTGCGTCGACAACCTGCCGCCGCGCGTGCTGCCGGAACTCGCGCGCTACCTGGCCGAGGACGGCCAGCATCGGCTCGCGGTCGCGATCGACGCGCGCTCGAGCGCCTCGCTCGACGACATGCCGGGCCTGATCCGCGCGCTGTCCGTCGACCACGATGTGCGCGTGCTGTTCCTCAATGCGAGCACCCAGGCGCTGATCCAGCGCTTCTCCGAAACGCGCCGCCGCCATCCGCTGTCCGGTTCGCCGTCCCACGACGCGGACGTCGGCCTGCTGTCGTCGCTCGAGGAAGCCATCGAGCGCGAGCGCGACCTGGTCGCGCCGCTCGCGGAATTCGGCCACCAGATCGACACCAGCAGCCTGCGCGCGAACGTGCTGCGCAGCTGGGTCAAGCGCTTCATCGAGCAGAAGAACGACGACCTGGTGCTGATGTTCGAATCGTTCGGCTTCAAGCGCGGCGTGCCGCTCGACGCCGATTTCACGTTCGACGTGCGCGCGCTGCCGAACCCGTACTACGACCACCAGCTGCGCCCGCTCACCGGGCTCGACAAGCCGGTCATCGCGTTCCTCGACGCGCTGCCGATCGTCCACCAGATGATCGACGACATCGAGGCGTTCCTCGTCAAATGGCTGCCGCACTTCCGCGACGACAACCGCAGCTACCTGACCGTCGCGATCGGCTGCACGGGCGGCCAGCACCGCTCGGTGTTCATCGCGGAGACGCTCGCCGCGCGTCTCGCGCGCCAGGCCAACGTGATCGTGCGGCATCGTGACGCGCCGGTGGACACCGACGCGTCGTCGCGGCTCGTCACCTAGCGGGGCCGCCCCTCCTCGAGCGCGCGCCATGTCCTCTCTCTCGACCACTCTCATCGATCTGCCGCTGTTTCCGCTGCATACGGTGTTGTTCCCGGGAGGCCTGCTGCCGCTCAAGGTGTTCGAGGCGCGCTATCTCGACATGGCGCGCGCCTGCCTGCGCGACGATGCGCCGTTCGGCGTGTGCCTGCTGCGCAGCGGGCCGGAAGTCGCGCAGGAAGGCGCGGTCTCGGTGCCCGAGACGATCGGCTGCATGGCGCGGATCGTCGAATGCGACACCGGCGAATTCGGCATGCTCTACCTGCGCACGATCGGCACGCAGCGCTTCGAGCTGCTGTCGCACCGCGTCGAGGCGAACGGCCTGCTGGTCGGCATCGCGGAGCCGATGCCCGACGACATTCCGCTCGACGGCGAGCTGACGCTCGCGCAATTCGGCGCCTGCGCGGAAGTGCTCGAACGGATCATCGAGGCGCTGCGCCGGACCGAGCCGGGCGAGATGCCGTTCGTCGAGCCGTTCTGCTTCGACAGCCCGACCTGGGTGGCCAACCGGCTGTCCGAGGTGCTGCCGCTCGACCTGCGCGCGCGGCAGAAGCTGATGGAGTTTCCCGATGTCGGCGCACGCATCGACGCCGTGCACCAGGTGCTGACCCGCCACGGATGGCTGTAGGCGCGCTCAGATCAGGGAGCCGCCGAGACTGTCGAGCAGCTTGCGCACCGGCGCGGGCACGCCGTACGCATCGAGCCCGCCGAGCGGCACCCACGCGGTTTCGTCATCGCCCGCGGCCAACGCGCCGGCCGCGGGCGCCCCGTCCAGTTCCGCGAGCCGCGGCTCGATCTCCAGCTTGAAGTGCGTGAAGGTGTGCGTAAACGACGCGAGCCGCACCAGCGACGCGCCGCCGAACGCGCGCGCGTGCTCGAGCAGCGCCGCGTCGCCGTCGGCCTCGGGCAGGCTCCAGAGTCCGCCCCAGATGCCCGTGGGCGGACGCCGCCGCAACAGCACGGCATCGCCGTCGCGCAGCACCAGCATCCAGGTGCGGCGCACGGGCACCGCCTTCTTCGGACGCGCGGCGGGCAGCTCGCGCTGCCGCCCGTTCGACTGCGCGACGCAGTCGCCCGCGAACGGACACCGCGCGCAATCGGGCTTGCCGCGTACGCACAAGGTCGCGCCGAGATCCATCAGGCCCTGCGTATACGCACTGACGTCGGCTTGATTCGCGGCGTCGGGCAACAGCGATTCCGCCAGCGCCCACATCTCGTTCTCGACGCGCTTCTCGCCCGGAAATCCCTCCACGCCGAACACCCGCGCGAGCACGCGTTTCACGTTGCCGTCGAGAATCGTCGCGCGCGCGCCGAACGCGAACGACGCGATCGCGGCCGCCGTCGAGCGGCCGATGCCGGGCAATTCGGCCAGCGCGTCCGGCGCCGCCGGGAACATGCCGCCGTGCTGCTCGACCACCACCTGCGCGCAGCGGTGCAGGTTGCGCGCCCGCGAGTAGTAGCCGAGCCCGGCCCACAGCGCCATCACGTCGTCGGCGGGGGCCGCCGCGAGCGCCGCGACATCGGGAAAGCGTTCGAGGAAGCGCAGGTAGTACGGCACGACGGTCGACACCTGGGTCTGCTGCAACATGATTTCCGACAACCAGATCCGGTAGGGATCGCGGGTGTTCTGCCACGGCAGGTCGTGGCGGCCGTGCGCGCGCTGCCACGCGATCAGCCTGGCGGCGAACCCGGCATGCAGCGGGGTGACGGGAAACGGAGCGGGGGGAATGCGGGGTGGCTTCAAGTTTTCAACGCTGACAATTCGGACAGTAATAGGTCGACCGCTGTCCCTGCACGATCTGGCGCACCGGCGTGCCGCAGACCCGGCACGGCGCGCCCGCGCGATCGTAGACGAAACAGTCGAGCTGGAAATAGCCGCTTTCGCCGTTGCTGCCGACGAAATCGCGCAAGGTGCTGCCGCCGCGCTCGATCGCGGCGGCGAGCGTCTCGCGCACCGCGTCGGCCAGGCGTTCGTAACGGGGCAGCGACACCCGGCCGGCCGCGGTGGTCGGCCGGATGCCCGCGCGGAACAGGCTCTCCGACGCGTAGATGTTGCCCACGCCGACCACGATGTCGCCCGCCAGCAGCGCCTGCTTCACCGACACGCTGCGCCCGCGCGTGCGCCGATGCAGCAGCACGCCGTCGAACCCCGCCTCGAGCGGCTCGACGCCGAGGCCCGCGAGCAGCGGATGGGTGCGCACGTCGCCCGCGCTGCGCGGATGCCAGAGCACCGCGCCGAAGCGACGCGGATCGCGAAAGCGCAATACAAAATCGTCAAACAACCAATCGATGTGATCGTGCCGCGCGGCGGCGGGCACCTGCGCGAGGTCCGGCAGGATGCGCAGGGTGCCCGTCATGCCGAGGTGGACGATGAACCAGCCGGCGTCGACCTCGAACAGCAGGTACTTGCCGCGCCGCTCGACCCGGAGCACCTCGCGGGCCTCGAGCGTGCGCGCCAGTTCGGCGGGCACGGGCCAGCGCAACATGGCGGTGCGCACCTCGACGCGGCGCACGCGCTGCCCCGCGACGAACGGCTCGATTCCACGGCGCGTGACTTCAACTTCCGGCAACTCTGGCATGGTTCGGTGGTCTGTATCTTGCTGGTAACGATTCTGCGCGTATTGTAGCGGGCGCGTTACAATCGACTGAAACATCGAACGGATTTCCATGACCTTGCCCTCGAAGCTGTTCCAGAAGCGCCGCACCGCACTTGCGCGCGGCCCGCTCGCTGCCCCGGTGCGTCGCGCGATCGGCGCGGCCCTCCTCGCGGCAACGGCGTTCGCCGCCCTGCCTGTGCAGGCGCAGGATCCGGTCCCGGACGACGACGTCGCCGAGGGCCTGCAGATCCCCGCGCTGCCCGAGGAGAAGAAGGATCTCCCGAACCTCCCGCTGACGGCCCAGATCGTCTACCAGGTGCTCGCGGCCGAAGTGGCGCTGCAGCGCGGCCAGCCCGCGCCCGCATACCAGACCTACCTGGCGCTCGCGCGCGACACGCAGGATCCGCGCAACGCGCAGCGCGCCACCGAGATCGCGCTCGCGGCGCAGAGCCCGGCGGATGCGCTCGTCGCCGCGAACCTGTGGCGCAAGTACGCGCCCGATTCGAACCGCGCAGCGCAAGTCGACGCCGCGCTGCTCGTGCTCGGCGGCAAGCCGGCCGAGGCGCAGCCGATGCTCGCGCGCGGGCTCGCGCGCGCGACCGACGATACGCGCAGCGATGCGATCCTCGCGCTGCAGGCGATGCTGATGCGCGGGCCGAACCGCGTGGAAGGGCTCGCCGTCCTCCAGGACCTGCTGAAGAATGACCTGAACCGGCCCGAGGCACAGCTCGCGCTCGCCCGCCAGCAGCTGGCGACGGACGACAAGGCCGCCGCCGCGCAATCGCTGCGCCAGGCGCTGCAGCTCAAGCCCGACTACCTGCCGGCCGCGCTGATGCTGTCGCAGATGGGGCCGGACGAGCGCGCGGTCGGCATCGCGTCGTTCGAGAAGTACGTGCAGCAGAATCCGAAGTCGCGCGACGGGCGCCTCGCGCTCGCGCAGCTGTATCTCGCAGACGATCGCCTCGACGACGCGCAGAAGCAGTTCGAGGCGATGCGCAAGAACGACTCGAAGGATGCGACGCCGCTGATGGCGATCGCGCTGATCAAGATCCAGCAGAAGCAGCTCGACAACGCGACCACCTACCTGAAGCAGTACATCCAGGTCGCCGAGAAGAAGCCCGGCGCCGATGTCGGCCAGGCCTACATCTATCTCGCCCAGATCGCTCTCGATCAGGACAACGACGCACTCGCCGGCCAATGGCTCGACAAGATCGACCAGACGAGCCAGCACTACGTGCCCGCCCAGGTCACGCGCGCGCAGCTGCTGCAGAAGCAGGGCAAGACCGACGAGGCGCGCAAGGTGCTCGCCGACCTGCAAGTCGTCGATCCGCGCGATGCGGCGGTGATCGCGCGCACCGACGCGTCGATCCTGTTCACCGCGAAGCGTTACAAGGAGGCGTCGGACCGCCTCGCGCAGGCGGTCGAGGATTTCCCGGACGACCCCGACCTGCGCTACGACTACGCGATGGCGAGCGAGAAGCTCGGCCAGTTCACGACGATGGAAAAGCAGCTGCGGATCCTGATGCGCGCCCAGCCGGACAACCCGCAGGCCTACAACGCGCTCGGCTATTCGCTCGCGGACCGCAACCAGCGGCTGCAGGAAGCGAGCAAGCTGATCGAGAAGGCCAGCGCGCTCGCGCCCGATGATGCGTTCATCATGGACAGCCTCGGCTGGGTCAAGTACCGCCTCGGCGACAACGCGAGCGCGACGCGGATCCTGCGGCAGGCCTACGACCTGCAGCCGAACGCCGAGATCGGCGCGCACCTCGGCGAGGTGCTGTGGAAGAGCGGGTCGCAGGATCAGGCGCGCGCGGCGTGGCGCGAGGCCCAGAAGCTCGAACCCGACAACGACACGCTCGTGCAGACGCTCAAGCGCTTCCAGGTCAACGGGCTCTGATGATCGCAGCACCTTCGTCCTTCCGGTTCGCGCCGGCCCTGCGGCGTGCGGCGCTGACCGCCGCCGCCCTCGCGGCCCTCGTGCTTGCCGGCTGCGCCACCCCGCAGCGCCCTCCCGCCGCGACGCACGTCCAGGGCGCGCTCGCCACCGCCGCGAACCACGCCTACACGGGCCGTTTCTCGGTGCAGTACAGCGATCAGCTCGGCAACGCGCGCAACGTGTACGGCAATTTCGATTGGCAGGAAGACGGCGACGATGTCTCGCTCGAATTGCGCAGCCCGCTCGGACAGACGCTCGCGGTCGTGAAATCGTCGCCGCGCGAAGCGTCGCTCGAACTGCCGAACCGCCAGCCGCAATACGCGACCGACGTCGGCGAACTGATGCAGAATGCGCTCGGCTTCGCGCTGCCCCTCAACGGGCTGCGCTACTGGCTGCAGCCGACGCCCGCGCCCGCCACGCCGGCGACCACCGTGCGCGATCCGGGAAATGCGAGAATCACGCAGATCCGCCAGGACGGCTGGACCATCGATTACGTCGCGTACGCCGACGCACCGGCCACGGGCGTGAAGCGCATCAACCTGGTGCGGCAGGAGCCGCCGCTCGACATCAAGCTCGTGCTCGACCGCTGAACCCGCGCCTTTTGCCTGACTCTTTGCAAGCATGACCGATACGAACCGCTCGCTGCGGGGCTGCCTGGCCCCGGCGAAACTCAATCTCTTCCTGCACATCACGGGCCGTCGCCCCGACGGCTACCACGACCTGCAAAGCGTGTTCCAGCTGCTCAACTGGGGCGACCTGCTCGACTTCGCGCTGCGCGACGACGGCCGCATCGTGCGCCAGACCGACATCGAGGGCGTGCCGGCGCATACCGACCTGGTGGTGCGCGCGGCGATGCTGCTCAAGACCCATACCGGCTCGCCGCTCGGCGTCGACATCGCGATCGACAAGCGCCTGCCGATGGGCGCCGGCCTCGGCGGCGGCAGCTCGGACGCGGCCACCACGCTGCTCGCGCTCAATCGCCTGTGGCAACTCGATCTGCCGCGCGAGGAACTGCAGTCCCTCGCGGTCAAACTCGGCGCGGATGTGCCGTTCTTCGTTTTTGGAAAAAATGCGTTCGCAGAGGGTATCGGAGAAGAACTGAAGCATGTAGAATTGCCGACTCGCTGGTTCCTGGTTGTGACACCGCGGGTTCACGTTCCGACTGCTTCGATTTTTTCAGATAAATCGTTGACAAGAGATTCGAAACCCATCACAATTACGGACTTTCTTGCACGGCAAAGCTGCGATGCAGGATGGCCGGAAAGCTTCGGTCGGAATGACATGCAGCAGGTTGTGACAAGGCAGTACGCGGAAGTTGCGCAGGTGATCGAATGGTTGTATGATTTGACCCCCGCGCGGATGACCGGCTCCGGAGCTAGCGTGTTTGCAGCGTTCCGCAGCAGAGCTGAAGCAGAAGCGGTGCAAGCCAAACTGCCGGCAGGCTGGAACAGCGCGGTAGCCGAGAGCATGAACGAGCATCCACTCTTCGCTTTCGCGTCATAAGTTTTACTGTGTCGGATGTCCTGCACTTCCGGCAGAGTTCAAAGTTGAGTGTAGGGGAGTCGCCAAGTTGGTCAAGGCACCGGATTTTGATTCCGGCATGCGAGGGTTCGAGTCCTTCCTCCCCTGCCAAAATTTCTCGCATTTCCCGCCCAAGCCCGAAGCAGGTGCACGATGAGCAGCCATGACGGCCTGATGGTTTTTACTGGCAACGCAAATCCCGCGCTTGCTCAGGAAGTCGTCAAAATCCTTGGTATTCCCCTCGGCAAGGCAATGGTCAGCCGTTTTTCCGACGGCGAGATCCAGGTCGAGATTCAGGAAAACGTGCGCGGCAAGGACGTCTTCGTCCTGCAGTCCACTTGCGCACCGACCAACGACAACCTGATGGAACTGATGATCATGGTCGATGCGCTCAAGCGCGCATCCGCCGGCCGGATCACCGCTGCCATCCCCTACTTCGGCTACGCCCGCCAGGACCGCCGCCCGCGTTCGGCGCGCGTCGCGATCTCGGCGAAGGTCGTCGCGAACATGCTGGAAATCGCCGGCGTCGAGCGGATCATCACGATGGATCTGCACGCCGACCAGATTCAGGGCTTCTTCGATATCCCCGTCGACAACATCTACGCGACGCCGATCCTGCTGGGCGACCTGCGCAAGCAGAGCTACTCGGATCTGCTGGTGGTGTCGCCCGACGTCGGCGGCGTGGTGCGCGCCCGTGCGCTCGCGAAGCAGCTCAATTGCGACCTCGCGATCATCGACAAGCGTCGCCCGAAGGCGAACGTCGCCGAAGTGATGAACATCATCGGTGAAGTCGACGGCCGTACCTGCGTGATCATGGACGACATGGTCGATACCGCCGGCACGCTGTGCAAGGCCGCCCAGGTGCTGAAGGAGCGCGGCGCGAAGCAAGTGTTCGCCTACGCGACGCACCCGGTGCTGTCGGGCGGCGCGGGCGACCGGATCGCCGCTTCGGCGCTCGACGAGCTCGTCGTCACCGACACGATCCCGCTCAGCGAGGAATCGCTCAACTGCCCGAAGATCCGCTCGCTGTCGAGCGCCGGCCTGCTGGCCGAAACGTTCTCGCGGATCCGTCGCGGCGACTCGGTGATGTCGCTGTTCGCGGAATCCTGAACCGCCACTGCCGCAGCAAAGCATGCGTGAAAAGCGAAGCGTCCTGCTTCGCTTTTTGCACAATCGGCCCGGGCTGACGAAACCCTGGCCGTTCGTTCGGGGGTCCGACGTCATCGATGCGGACCCCGTCTTACTACCTGGTCGCGGGTAGTTATTGGAGATTGTTATGAAAGTCGTCGCTTTCGAGCGCCAACAGCAAGGTACGGGTGCGAGCCGCCGCCTGCGCAACACCGGTAAGACCACGGGTATCGTGTACGGTGGTGAAGCAGCGCCCCAAATGATCGAACTCGATCACAACGCCCTGTGGCACGCCCTGAAGAAGGAAGCCTTCCACGCGTCGATCCTCGACCTCGAAGTGGCCGGCCAGTCGCAACAGGTTCTGCTGCGCGACGTGCAATACCACCCGTTCCGCCAGCTCGTGCTGCACGTGGACTTCCAGCGCGTCGACGCGAAGAAGAAGCTGCACACCAAGGTGCCGCTGCACTTCCTGAACGCGGAAATCAGCCCGGCAGTGAAGCTGTCGAGCGCGATCGTCTCGCACGTCGTGAACGAAATCGAAGTCGAGTGCCTGCCGGCTGCCCTGCCGGAGTTCCTCGAAGTCGATCTGTCGAAGATCGAAGCAGGTCAGTCGCTGCACGCGAAGGACGTCACGCTGCCGGCAGGCGTCGCGCTGGTCGCGCACGTCGACGCTGAAAACCCGGTGGTCGCCTCGGCGACGATCCCGGCGGGCGCAGTCTCGGACGCGGCTGAAGGCGAAACGCCGGCTGCCTGAGCGCCCTTTCGATCCGTTTCCTGAAACGGTCGACGCAACCCGCCGCGGCTTGCCCGGCGGGTTTTTCTTTTTCCAGGACGGGCCGCCTCCGCGCGGACGCGCCCTTTCGAACATCATGATCAAACTGATCGTCGGCCTCGGCAATCCCGGGGCGGAATACACGGCAACCCGCCATAACGCGGGCTTCTGGCTCATCGACCAGCTCGCGCGCGAAGCCGGCGCGACGCTGCGCGACGAGCGGCGCTTCCACGGCTTCTACGCGAAGGCGCGCCTGCATGGCGAGGAAGTGCATCTGCTCGAACCGCAGACCTACATGAACCGCTCCGGCCAGTCGGTCGTCGCCCTCGCCCAGTTCTTCAAGATCCTGCCCGACCAGATCCTCGTCGCGCACGACGAGCTCGACCTGCCCCCCGGCGCGGCCAAGCTCAAGCTCGGCGGCGGCAGCGGCGGCCACAACGGGCTCAAGGACATCTCGGCGCACCTGTCGTCGCAGCAGTACTGGCGCCTGCGTCTCGGCATCGGCCATCCGCGCGACCTGATCCCCGAGGGCGCGCGCGCGGGCGCCAAGCCCGACGTCGCGAACTTCGTGCTGAAGCCGCCGCGCCGCGAGGAGCAGGAGGTGATCGACGCCGCGATCGAGCGCGCGCTCGCGATCATGCCGCTCATCATCCAGGGCGAACTCGAACGCGCCATGATGCAGCTGCATCGCAACTGAGCCCGTCGCGGCGGGCCGCGCGCCCCCGGCTGGGTTAAGCTCGTGGTTTTTCCCAGCGTCAGGAGCCAAGCGGTGAGCCGTTACTGGAGCGACATCGTTCAGGAACTCGTGCCCTACGTGCCGGGCGAACAGCCCGCATTCGCGCACCCGGTCAAGCTGAACACCAACGAGAATCCCTATCCGCCGTCGCCGCGCGTCGTCGAGGCGATCCGGCGCGAGCTGGGCGAAACCGGCGACGCGCTGCGCCGCTACCCCGATCCGGCCGCACGCGCGCTGCGCGAGACGGTGGCCGCGCATCACGGCATCGACCCGGCCCAGGTGTTCGTCGGCAACGGCTCCGACGAAGTGCTCGCGCACGTGTTCCAGGCCTTGCTCAAGCACGCGCGGCCGATCCGCTTTCCCGACATCACCTACAGCTTTTATCCGACCTATGCGCGCCTCTACGGCGTCGCCTACGAGACGATGCCGCTCGCGGACGACTTCTCGATCCGCCCCGACGACTTCCTCGGCGACAACGGCGGCGTGCTGCTCCCGAATCCGAACGCGCCGACCGGCCACGCGCTGCCGCGCGCGGACATCGAGCGGATCGTCGCGGGCAATCCGGATGCGGTGGTGGTGATCGACGAGGCGTACGTGGATTTCGGCGCGGAGTCGGCGCTGCCGTTGATCGGGCGCTATCCGAACCTGCTCGTGGTGCACACGGTGTCGAAGGCGCGTTCGCTCGCCGGCATGCGGGTCGGCTTCGCGTTCGGCGACGCCGCGCTGATCGAGGCGCTCAACCGCGTGAAGGACAGTTTCAACTCGTATCCGCTCGACCGTCTCGCGCAAGTCGCCGCGCAGGCCGCCTACGAGGATCAGGACTGGTTCGAGGCGACCCGCGGCCGGGTCGCGGCGAGCCGTGCGCGCCTCGCGGCCGAGCTGGCCGCGCTCGGCTTCGAGGTCGTGCCGTCGGCGGCCAATTTCGTGTTCGCGCGCCCTCCCGGCCGCGATGCGGCGACGCTCGCGGCCGCGCTCAGGCGACGGGAGATCATCGTCCGGCATTTCCGGCTGCCGCGCATCGAGCAGCATCTGCGCATCTCGATCGGCACCGACGCCGAATGCGACGCACTCGTCGCCGCGCTGCGCGAACTGCTCGCGCAGCCGGCCTGACGCGCCGGCCGGCGCGCCCCGCGCGTCAGGCGTCGCCGTCCTGCGCGGCGGCCGTCAGCGCGCGGTACTTCGCCATCAGCGCGTCATGGGTTTCCGGATGCTGCGGATCGCGCGGGATGCATTCGACCGGACACACCTGCTGGCACTGCGGCTCGTCGAAATGGCCGACGCACTCGGTACACTTGCTCGGATCGATCACGTAGATTTCCGGGCCCATCGAAATCGCGCCGTTCGGGCACTCGGGCTCGCACACGTCGCAATTGATGCACTCGTCGGTAATCATCAGGGACATACAGGTCTCGCTTCCGCCGGCGTGCGCCGGCGCTTGAATCAGCCGGCTGCGTCGCGTGTCACGCGGCCGGCCCGTGGCCCATCGCGGCCACTTTTTCCGTCAGCCATTTCTCGACCGACGGGAACACGAACTTGCTGACGTCGCCGCCCAGCTGCGCGATCTCGCGCACGATCGTGCCCGAGATGAACTGGTACTGGTCGGACGGCGTCATGAACATCGTCTCGACGTCGGGCAGCAGATAGCGGTTCATCCCCGCCATCTGGAACTCGTACTCGAAATCCGACACCGCACGCAGCCCGCGCACGATCACCCGCGCGTTGTTCGCGCGCACGAAATCCTTCAGCAGGCCGGTAAAGCCCATCACCTTCACGTTCGGGTAATGACCGAGCACTTCGTTCGCAATCTCCAGCCGTTCCTCGAGCGAGAAGAACGGCTTCTTCGCGCGGCTGTCCGCCACGCCGACGACCAGCGTATCAAAAATGCTCGATGCGCGCCGCACGAGATCCTCGTGGCCGCGCGTCAGCGGATCGAACGTACCGGGGTACACGGCGACTACCATGTCGCTCCTCCTGTCATCACGCAAATGGGGGCACGGCTACGCGCCGTGCCCGCCAGCCTGGACGCATCGCGCCCGGCGCCTCGTTTGGAACGCGCATTATTCATCATTTTCGCGTTGCAGCAAATGATAGTGGACTGCGCCCGCCTTGCCATGCCGCGCGACTTCCCACCCGGCCAGCACCTCATGCGCCTGCGGATCGAGTGCCTCGCCCGCCTCGACGTACAGCTGGCCGCCCGCGGCCACGAGCGGCAGGGCGAGCGCGAGCGCGCGCTCGAACAGCGCCGCGTCGCCGAACGGCGGGTCGAGGAACACCACGTCGAACGAGCCCGGCGCGAGCCCCGCCGCGAGCCGCAGCGCGTCGGCCTCCGCGACCTCGATCGCGCGCGCGGCCAGCTTGTCCTTGTTCGCGCGCAGCTGCTGCGCCGCGCGCGGATGGCGCTCGACCATCACCACGCTCGCCGCGCCGCGCGACGCCGCTTCGAAGCCGAGCGCGCCGCTGCCCGCGAACAGGTCGAGACAGCGCCGGCCGTCGAGGTCCTGGCCGAGCCAGTTGAACAGCGTCTCGCGCACGCGATCGGGGGTGGGGCGCAGGCCGTCCAGGTCGAGCACCGGCAGCGGTGTGCGCTTCCAGTCGCCGCCGATGATGCGGATCGTGTGCGGCTTGCCGCGCGCGGACGACGCGGACGGACGGGCGGAGGACGGACGGGACATACGAAAATTCGATTCGGAAAAGGTCGGCGAGAGGGCGGCGGGACGGGCCCGCCGCCGCGAACAGGCGCACGTTACCACAAGCCGCGCGCGGCTTCGCCGGTGGCGACGCGGCGCGCCTGATAAAATGGCGGGCTTCGGGCCTCCCGGCCCTGGACGCCAGCCGGCGCGCGCGCCGGCCCGGCCGTGCCGCCGGCAGCGCGGTGCGCCTTCTTCCTCCAAGCCAGACCATGTTCAGTTTCTTCAAACGCTTCAAAGGCAACCCGACGCAGGAAGCCACGCCGGACGAGTCGCCGGCCCCGGCGCAAAGCGCACCGGAAGCTCCCGCGCCAACGCCCGTCCCCGCCCCTTCGGCGCCCGCAGCCGCGCCGACGCCCGTCGCCGCGGCCCCGGTCGCGCCCGCCCCGGCCGTCGTCGTGACGGTCACGGCCGCCGACAGCGGCCCGGGCGAGGTCGTCGAGACGGTCGAGATCGTGCCGCCGCCCGTCATCGAGCCCGGCGCGCGGAAATCGTGGCTCACGCGCCTCAAATCCGGCCTGTCGAAGACGAGCGCGAGCATCACCGGCGTCTTCGTCAGCACGAAAATCGACGAAGACCTCTACGAGGAGCTGGAGACGGCGCTGCTGATGTCCGACGCCGGCGTCGACGCGACCGAGTATCTGCTCGGCGCGCTGCGCGAGAAGGTCAAGGCAGAGCGCCTGACCGACCCGCAGCAGGTGAAGGGCGCGCTGCGCGACCTGCTGATCGGGCTGCTCAAGCCGCTCGAGAAATCGCTGATGCTCGGCCGCGCGCAGCCGCTCGTGATGATGATCGCGGGCGTCAACGGCGCGGGCAAGACGACCAGCATCGGCAAGCTCGCGAAGCACCTGCAGCGCTTCGACCAGTCGGTGCTGCTCGCCGCGGGCGACACGTTCCGCGCGGCCGCGCGCGAACAGCTGTCGATCTGGGGCGAACGCAACAACGTGACGGTGGTCCAGCAGGAAAGCGGCGATCCGGCCGCGGTGATCTTCGATGCGGTCGGCGCCGCGCGCGCGCGCAAGATCGACGTGATGATGGCCGATACCGCCGGCCGCCTGCCGACGCAATTGCACCTGATGGAGGAATTGCGCAAGGTGAAGCGCGTGATCGGCAAGGCGCTCGACGGCGCGCCGCACGAGGTGCTGCTCGTGATCGACGCGAACACCGGGCAGAACGCACTCGCGCAGGTCAAGGCGTTCGACGACGCACTCGGTCTCACCGGCCTCATCGTCACGAAGCTCGACGGCACCGCGAAGGGCGGCATCCTCGCCGCGATCGCGCGGCAGCGCCCGGTGCCCGTCTACTTCATCGGCGTGGGCGAGAAGGTCGAGGACCTGCAGCCGTTCAGCGCAGAGGAATTCACCGACGCGCTGCTCGGCTGATCCGGGCCGCCGTGCGGCGGCCCCGCCTCACTCCGCGTCGGGCTGCTCGCCCGGCGCGGCCGCGCGGAACGCCTCGAGCGTCATCGCGTATTCGTAGATGCGCCGGATCGTCGGATACGGCTGCAGGTCGATCGAGAAGCGCTGGGCGTTGAACACCTGCGGCGCCAGGCACAGGTCGGCCAGCGTCGGGGTATCGCCGAAGCACAGCCTGCCCACGCGCGGATCGCCCGCGAGCCGCGTCTCCAGCGTCTTGAATCCCGCCTCGATCCAGTGCCGGTACCACGCGTTCTTCGCGTCCTCGTCGACGCCGAGCGCATGTTTCAGGTACTTGAGCACGCGCAGGTTGTCGAGCGGGTGGATCTCGCACGCGATCTGCAGCGCGATCGCCCGCACATAGGCGCGGTCGAGCGCCGCCTTCGGCAGCAGCGGCGGCTCCGGATAGGCTTCCTCCAGGTACTCGATGATCGCGAGCGATTGCTGAAGCGTCGCCTCGCCGTCGACGAAGGTCGGCACGATCCCGTCCGGATTCAGTGCGCGGTATTCGTCCTTCAGCTGCTGGCCGCCGTCGCGCAGCATGTGCACGGGCACGTACTCGTATGTGCGCTGCTTCAGGTTCAGCGCGATACGCACCCGATACGACGCCGAACTCCGGAAATAGCTGTACAGCTTCATCTGTCTGTCTCCTTGCGCCGGCCGGGCGGCGAACCCGGTCCGTATGACCGCCGCGCCGTGCGGCTGGGGGAGCCAAGTGTAGCCGCATTCCACGCCCGGTTGCGCGCGCCGTCAACTTGCCAGAACGCCGCAAATACGGTACTGAATGGAATCCCACTGACCCTCGCGACGCCCGCCGCCGCGCCGCCCCGCATGCCGATGACCGACTCCCACGACACCGCCCCCTTTCCGTGCGCCCGCTTCATCAAGGAAATCGGCCGCGGACCGCACGGCGCGCGCGCGCTGTCGGCCGACGACACCTTCGCGCTGTACCGGGCGATGCTCGACGGCCGGGTCTCCGACGCGGAACTGGGCGCGATCCTGATCGCGTATCGCCTGAAGGGCGAGACCGCCGACGAACTGGCGGCGATGCTCGCCGCCGCGCATGCGTCGTTCGAGCCGCTGCGGGTCCGCGACGGCGCGTTCCGCCCGGTCTCGATCCCGAGCTACAACGGCGCGCGCAAGCAGGCGAACCTGGTGCCGCTGCTCGCGCTGCTGCTCGCGCGCGAAGGCGTGCCCGTGCTCGTGCACGGCGTCGCCGAGGATCCCGGCCGCGTGACGAGCGCGGAAATCTTCGCCGCGCTGTCGATCCCCGCGGCGCGCTCGCACGACGAGATCGAGGACACCCTCGCCGAACGCCGCGTCGCGTTCGCGCCGATCACGCTGCTCGCGCCGCCGCTCGCACGCCTGCTCGCGATGCGCCGCGTGCTCGGCGTGCGCAATTCGACGCATACGCTCGTGAAGATCCTGCAGCCGTTCGAGCCGGCCGGCCTGCGGCTCGTCAACTATACGCATCCGCCCTATCGCGAGAGCCTCGCGCAGCTGTTCACCGGGCATCCCGAGGTCGCCGCGGGCGGCGCGCTGCTCGCGCGCGGCACCGAGGGCGAGGCGGTCGCCGACACGCGCCGCCAGGTGCAGGTCGACTGGCTGCACGACGGCCGCTGCGACACGCTGATCGAGCCGGAACGCGCGGCGGCCGATGCGGCGCCCGTCGACCTGCCCGCGGCGCGCGACGCGGCCACCACCGCCGCGTGGACGGACGCGGTGCTGCGCGGCGACGTCCCTGTGCCGGACACGGTCGCGCGCCAGGTCGAGCTGATCGCGCGACTCACGCGGATCGCCGCCTGATACGCCGGCCGCGCCGGCCACGCGGCCGTTCCGCGACATCCGTCGCCATTTTCTCGCGATGCAACGCGCACGCGGCGCGATTGACAGCATGCGCGGTCTTCGCATAGAGTTGCCCTATGCGTTCCTTCCAGAACACCCTCCGAATTACTTCCGGCCGCCTAGCGCGGCCGCTATCGCTACGACTAGCGTAAAGCTGTCGTAGCGCCGTGCATTTGTCCGCACGGTCCCTCCTTAGCAGTTCCTCGCAGTTCCTTCTCGCTGTTTTTTAACCCGTAGTCGTCAGCCTTCGTCCGTCTATCCGTCGGGCGATCCGCGAAGAAACCCTGCATCGCCGCGCGATCGAGCGCGACCTTGCGCAGGCCGCGTCCACCGACGCCCATGCCGCCCCTCTTCGCTCGCGACTTACCGCCACGAGGCCAAGATGAAGCGCAACCCCGCCGAGAAATACCGACCGTTCGAGCCTGTCCGTCTCCACGGACGCAAGTGGCCGACCCGCGCCATCGAACGCGCGCCGATCTGGATGAGCACCGATCTGCGCGACGGCAACCAGTCCCTGATCGAACCGATGAGCATCGAACAGAAGCTCGAATGCTTCGACATGCTGGTCGCGATCGGTTTCAAGGAGATCGAAGTCGGTTTTCCCTCGGCGTCGCAAACCGACTTCGATTTCGTGCGCAAGCTCATCGACGAACGGCGCATCCCCGACGACGTGACGATCGAAGTGCTCGTGCAATCGCGCGAGGACCTGATCGCGCGCACCTTCGAGGCCCTCGACGGCGTGCCGCGCGCGATCGTGCATCTGTACAACGCGATCTGCCCGTCGTTCCGGCGCATCGTGTTCGGCCTCTCGAAGGACGAGGTGAAGGCGCTCGCGGTCGACGGCACGCGGCTCATCAAGGAACACGCGCAGGCGCGGCCGGGCACCCGCTGGACCTACCAGTACTCGCCCGAGACCTTCAGCATGAGCGAGCTGCCGTTCGCGCGCGAGGTGTGCGACGCCGTCGCGCAGACCTGGCGGCCGACGCGCGATCACAAGATGATCGTCAATCTGCCCGCCACCGTCGAAGCCGCGATGCCGAACGTATTCGCCGACCAGATCGAATGGATGGACCGCAACCTCGGCTACCGCGACAGCATCGTGCTGTCCGTGCATCCGCACAACGATCGCGGCACCGCCGTCGCCGCGGCGGAGCTGGCGCTCCTCGCCGGCGCGGACCGCATCGAGGGCTGCCTGTTCGGCAACGGCGAACGCACCGGCAACGTCGACCTCGTCACGCTCGCGCTCAACCTGTACACGCAGGGCATCGACCCGGGCCTCGACTTCTCGGACATCGACGCGGTGCGCCGCGTGGTCGAACGCTGCAACCAGATCCCGGTCCATCCGCGTCATCCGTACGCGGGCGACCTCGTATTCACCGCCTTCTCCGGCTCGCACCAGGATGCGATCCGCAAGGGCTTCGCGCAGCAGCAGGCCGACGCGATCTGGGAAGTGCCGTACCTGCCGATCGATCCCGCCGACCTCGGCCGCAGCTACGACGCCGTGATCCGCGTGAACAGCCAGTCCGGCAAGGGCGGCGCGACCTTCCTGCTGGAACGCGGCCTCGGCTTCACGCCGCCGCGTCGCGTGCAGATCGAATTCAGCCACGCGGTGCAGGCGCTCGCCGATCGTTCGGGCGAGGAAGTGACGGGCGAGGCGATCTGCGCGCTGTTCGCCCGCGAATACCTCGAACCCGCCGGCCCCGCCGCACGCGCGGGCGGCACCGTGCGCTGGCACGATCGCGACATCTCGACCGCCTGCGCGGTGCCCGTCGACGCGACGCCGACCGTCGCGGCCGAACGCGCGGTCGCCGGCTTCGCGGCGGCGGGCGGCACCGCGATGGAGCTGGCGTCGTGCGAGGTGGTGCGCGCGGCGGATGGCCGCACGGCGGTCTTCGTCGGCTGCAAGGTGCGCGGCGCGCCGCTGCGCCACGGGGTCGGCGTGCACGAGCACGCGGTGGTCGCCGCGATCGACGCGGTCGCGAGCGCGATCAACCGTTCGGAATGGAGCCGCGCGGATCGCCGCGCGGCGGCTTGAGCCCGGCTCGAAGCCGGCCCGATGCGCGCCTCCCGCGCGCCGCGTCACCCGCGGCGCATGGGCACAGGACAAGCGGCCGAACCGGCCGCTTCGCGCGAGACATGAGAAGAGGCGCGACGAGCGCCTATGTCTCGGTCGCGCATCGGGTCGCCTGCCATGCCAGGAGACGCCACTTGCCGCTCTCCTGGGTCTGCACGGCGGTGTACGCGATCGGGAACACGAGGCCGCCGTTGTTGGCCTCCATCTCGATCAGCGCGCGGCCCGTCACGATGAAGGTCTCGTCGCCGACCGGCAGCACGTCCTGCGACTGGATCTCGATCTGGCGATAGCGGCGACGGCCCGCCGTGATCGCGTCGATGAACTGCTGCTTGCTCTCGCGCTTGCCATTCGTATGGACGTAGCAGACCTTGTCCGACAGCAGGACGTCGAGCGCCTCGCCGTCGCCGTCGACCATCGCGCGGAACCGGTCGCGCTCGAGCGCGCGTATCGCATCGATCACCTTCGCCACCATCGCCACACTCCTCGCCTGCAACCGCGCTGTCGCGCGTCGATCGGAATCAGAAGTTGTATTGCACGTAGAGCTGGCTGAAATTTATACCAGGATTCGGCTCTTTGATACCCGCATTGGACAGGTGCTGGAAGCGGAAGCCGGCCTGATACTGCTGACGATTGCCGAATTGCGCGCCGATTCCGACCATGTCCGCGAACTGGAACGAGGACGACATCGTGAAGTGCGTGGAGATGGTCGGATGCGACAGGAAGCGGATGCCCGCGCCGGCCTCGAGGAACGGGCGGATCGCGCCCGAGCTTTTGATGAAGCGGAACACGGGCGTCGCGCCGACTTCGACGATATTGCCGTGGACCGCATGATCGCCCTGATACCACCAGTTCGACACGTGCCCCTCGAGGACGAACGCGAAGTGCCAGCCGCCGATTGCCCACCCGTTCCAGCCCGGATCCCAGACCACGCCGAGATCGGCTGTCTTCACGTCGTGGTTGGCGATCCCGCCGCCGGCCTGCAGGCCCCAACGATCGGCAAAAGCGGCGCCGGAGCCGCTCAAGAGCGCGAGTGCCGCGGCCGCCTGCGCCGCGTACCGTCCCGCCCGGATCAGGTTCTTGTTCTTCATCCGTCCCACTCCAGCTGCTTGAATTGCATAGAGCCTCGCCGCTGCTTGAGCACGGGCTCGAAACAACTGAATCTTATGGTAAAGGACTTTTTCGATCGGTGTCGTCAGGCGAAATGGTTTGCTTCCAAATCATCAAGAATGAAAACGCTTTGCCTTTTCTCCCGAATATTCCTCCACCATTTACCCCGCTCGCCCAATCTCCGTCGAGCTGCTATCGGAACTCAAAAATCGATAGCAAAATGGGAACTCGAATGCCCCGGTCGCCTCTAAGGATTAGCACTCAATTGGCGAGAGTGCTAAGATGAGCCGCGGAATCGCCCAATAACGGGGCTAGTCCCTGATTCCCCAGGAGTTTTCTACGTGAGCAACGCACTGACCCTTCCGAACACCCTGAGCCCGGCGTCGGCTACGGCCGCTTCGGCAGGCTCATTGACGCTCGCTTCGCAGTCGCTGCTGCCCGGCCAGCTCGGCAACATCGACGCCTACATCCAGGCGGTCAACCGGATCCCGCTCCTGAGCGCGGAAGAGGAACGCCGGTACGCCACCGAGTTCCGCGACCAGAGCAACCTCGATTCCGCGCGCCGGCTGGTGCTGTCGCACCTGCGCCTCGTGGTGTCGATCGCGCGCAACTACCTCGGCTACGGGCTGCCGCACGGCGACCTGATCCAGGAAGGCAACATCGGCCTGATGAAGGCGGTCAAGCGCTTCGATCCGGAGCAGAACGTGCGCCTCGTGTCGTACGCGATCCATTGGATCAAGGCCGAGATCCACGAATACATCCTGCGCAACTGGCGGATGGTGAAGGTGGCCACCACCAAGGCGCAGCGCAAGCTGTTCTTCAACCTGCGCAGCCACAAGAAAGGCATGCAGGCGTTCACGCCGGAAGAGATCGACGGTCTCGCCCAGGAGCTGAACGTGAAGCGCGAGGAAGTGGTCGAGATGGAGACCCGCCTCTCGGGCGGCGACATCGCGCTCGAAGGCCAGGTCGAGGACGGCGAGGAATCCTACGCGCCGATCGCCTATCTGGCCGATTCGCACAGCGAGCCCACCGCCGTGCTCGCCGCGCGCCAGCGCGACACGCTGCAAACCGACGGCATCGCGCAGGCGCTCGACGCGCTCGACGCGCGTAGCCGCCGCATCATCGAGGCCCGCTGGCTGAACGTCGACGACGACGGCTCGGGCGGCTCGACGCTGCACGACCTCGCCGCCGAGTTCGGCGTCTCGGCCGAGCGGATCCGCCAGATCGAGGCCAGCGCGATGAAGAAGATGCGCACCGCCCTGGCCGAATACGCGTAAGCCTCCCGGCTCCCGCACCGCAACCGCTGCCCTCCGGCAGCGGTTTTTTTTCGCCCGATTCACTCGCCGGCTTGAGCAGTCCGGCCGGCCGTTGCAACCGGCGCGCGCCTTTCTCCCCAATCGTTGAGCCACCTCAAATTCCCGCGCCGGTTTCGCGACCGTGTGCCGCACTGCAGCACTAAGAGATTTCGCGGTCCGCTCGTAAAATTGGTATATCCGGACAAAAGGCGCTACAAATGCATGGAGTGGCCCCCGAACCGGAATAATCGGCAGGAATCTGCCTGAACCAAGCATCCGATACGCCGTGATACTCATCAACAAGAAAGCCGCGCCGCGCGCGGGCCCGTCGGGGTGGCGGACGCGCATGGCGGCCTGGGCCCGGGGCCCCACCCTCGCCCGTGACATCGCGATCGTGCTCGCCATCAAGCTGGTCTTGCTGATGGCGCTCAAGTACGCGTTTTTCAATCACCCGCAGGCGCGGCACATGTCGTTGCCCCCTGCCGCCGTCGCCGAGCAGCTGCTCTCGGTTCCGGCCTCCGATTCCTCTCAGGGAGACCACCATGATAAGTAGCGAAGTCGTCGATCTGTCGCGTCTGCAGTTCGGCATCACGGCGCTCTACCACTTCCTGTTCGTTCCGCTGACGCTCGGCCTGTCCTGGGTCCTCGTCATCATGGAAGCCGTCTACGTGATGACCGGCAAACAGGTCTACAAGGACATGACCCAGTTCTGGGGCAAGCTGTTCGGGATCAACTTCGCGATGGGCGTGACCACCGGGATCACGCTCGAATTCCAGTTCGGCACGAACTGGTCCTACTACTCGCACTATGTCGGCGACATCTTCGGCGTGCCGCTCGCCGTCGAAGGGCTGATGGCGTTCTTCCTCGAATCGACCTTCGTCGGCCTGTTCTTCTTCGGCTGGAACCGCCTCTCCAAGGTCAAGCATCTGCTCGTCACCTTCCTCGTCGCGCTGGGCTCGAACCTGTCCGCGCTGTGGATCCTGGTCGCGAACGGCTGGATGAACAATCCGGTCGGCGCGGAATTCAACTACCAGACCATGCGGATGGAGCTGACGAGCCTGTTCGACGTGCTGTTCAACCCGGTCGCGCAGGTCAAGTTCGTGCACACCGTGTCGGCGGGCTACGTCACGGCCGCGATGTTCGTGCTCGGCGTGTCGTCGTGGTATCTGCTCAAGAAGCGCGACACCGATTTCGCGCTGCGCTCGTTCGCGGTCGCGGCGGGTTTCGGCCTCGCCTCGACGCTGTGCGTGATCGTGCTCGGCGACGAATCGGGCTACACCACGGGCGAAGTGCAGAAGGTCAAGCTCGCGGCGATCGAATCGGAATGGGAAACCACGCCGGCGCCCGCGGCCTTCACGATCATCGGCCTGCCGAACCAGCAGGAAGAACGCACCGACTACGCGATCAAGATCCCGTACGCACTCGGCCTGATCGCGACGCGTTCGATCGATGAGCCGGTGATCGGCCTCAAGGACCTGATCAAGCGCAGCGAAGACCACATCCAGAGCGGCATGATCGCGTACGGCGCGCTGCAGAAGATCAAGGAAGGCGACGCCGGCGCCGAGACCCATGCGCTGTTCGACCAGCACAAGGCCTATCTCGGCTACGGGCTGATGCTCAAGCAGTTCACCGCGAACGTCACCGACGCGACGCCCGAGCAGATCAAGGCGGCCGCGAAGAAGACCATCCCGCCCGTGGCGCCCGTGTTCTTCTCGTTCCGCATCATGGTGTTCCTCGGCATCCTGTTCCTCGCGACCTTCATCGCGGCGTTCTGGTTCTGCGCGCGGCGCGAGCTGCTGCAGGAAAACCGCCGCTGGTTCCTGCGCTGGGCCGTGTGGGCGATCCCGCTGCCGTGGCTCGCCGTCGAATTCGGCTGGGTGGTCGCGGAACTGGGCCGTCAGCCGTGGACGATCGCCGGCATCCTGCCGACCCATCTGTCCGCGTCGAGCCTCACGCCGTCCGATCTGTATCTGAGCCTCGCCGGATTCATCGCGTTCTACACGGCGCTGTTCGTCATCGAGATCAAGCTGATGTTCAAGTACGCGCGACTCGGCCCGTCCTCGCTGCACACCGGCCGTTACTACCACGAGCAAAAGGCGATCGCCGATGCGACCGTCTGACGACGACCGCGTCCCCGCACTCGCATAAGGAATCGCTATGGACTACGCAACCCTCAAAGTGATCTGGTGGCTGCTCGTCGGCGTGCTGCTGATCGGCTTCGCCGTCACCGACGGCTTCGACATGGGCGCAACCGCGCTGCTGCCGTTCCTCGGCAAGACCGACGAGGAGCGCCGCATCATCGTCAACACCGTCGGCGCGACCTGGGAAGGCAACCAGGTCTGGCTCATCACCGCCGGCGGCGCGATGTTCGCGGCCTGGCCGCTCGTCTACGCGGCCTCGTTCTCGGGCTTCTACTTCGCGATGCTGCTCGTGCTGTTCGCGCTGTTCTTCCGGCCGGTCGGCTTCGACTACCGCAACAAGCGCCCCGACCCGCGCTGGCGCGCCGGCTGGGACTGGGGCCTGTTCGCGGGCGGCTTCGTGCCGTCGCTGGTGTTCGGCGTCGCGTTCGGCAACCTGCTGCAAGGCGTGCCGTTCTCGTTCGACACCGACCTGCGCGTCACCTACCACGGCGGCTTCTGGGCGCTCCTGAACCCGTTCGCGCTGCTGTGCGGGCTCGTCAGCCTGTCGATGCTCGTCGCGCACGGCGCGGCCTTCATCAAGATGAAGACCGACGGCGTGGTCGCCCGGCGCGCCTCGATCGCACTGCGCGTCGCCTCGCTCGTCGCGGTCGTGCTGTTCGTGCTGGCCGGCGTGCTGATCGCCTCGTTCATCGGCGGCTATCACATCACCCAGGCCGCGCCCACCGACTCGGTCGCGAACCCGCTGCTCAAGCAGGTGGCCGCCGGCTCGGGCCTGTGGCTCGCGAACTACGTCGACTACCCGTGGATGATCGCGGCGCCCGTGGTCGGCATCGCAGGCGGCCTGCTCGCCATGCTGCTCGCCGGCTCGAAGCTCGAAAAGACCGCGTTCGTCTGCACCGGCCTGATGGTGACCGGCGTGATCCTGACCGCGGGCTTCTCGATGTTCCCGTTCATCATGCCGTCCTCGCTCGACCCCCGCAGCAGCCTGACCGTGTGGGATTCGACCTCGAGCAAGCTGACGCTCGAAGTAATGCTCGGCGCCGTGATCGTATTCCTGCCGCTGATCCTGCTGTACACCACCTGGGTGTATCGCGTGATGCGCGGCAAGATCACCCCGCAGTTGCTCGAGGAAAACAAGCACACGATGTACTGACGCCGCGCCCGGGCGATCCGCCCGGGCCGGCACGTTTCGACAGGAGTCTGATCATGTGGTATTTCAGCTGGGTTCTCGGCATCGGCGTCGCGCTCGCGTTCGGCATCGTCAACGCGATGTGGCTCGAAGCCCGCCAGAAGGACGGGCCGCCCAAGGCCAAGCCCGCGCAGCACTGAGCCGCGCGTCGCGTCCGAACGAAGCCCCCGCCCGGGGGCTTTTTTACGCCCGCCGCGCGCCCGCCGGCCGGCGCCTCGCCTCATCCCGGACAGTGCCAATCAAATTCCAGATTAATACCACTTGAACACCAATCATCGGTTTTGTAAGATCTTCTGGAAAGCCGACGACAGGCCCCATCCACTCGAGTGGAGGAGACGTGAAGAATTCCCTTGCGGTGCGCTTCGTGCTGTCCTCCGCATCCGCCGATGCGCGGGGCGCGCCGCGCGCGCGTCCTGATGCCGCCTCCCCGCGCACGCACCCATGAGCGCGCGCCCGTCCGCACGCCGGCATCGCCGGCGCGAGCCCGACCCATGAGCGCGCGCGGCGTCCCGGCCGCGCCCCATCGCAGTTCCTGGATTCGTCACGGCATCACGCTTTCGGCGCCGAATCGCCGACCTCTCTAAGGAATACCCATGAACCGAATGCACGCTGTCGCTGCAGGGCTCGTTGCGTCCCTCGCATTCGCATGCGCTGTTGCGCATGCCCAAGCCGCACCGGCCGCCGCGCCGCAAGCGGGCGCGCCCGCCGCGGCCGCGGCCGGCCGGCCGCCCGTCAATCCGCTCGCGCTCGCCGCCGCGCTGTCCAACAACCTCGCACTGCGCGTCGCGGTCGACAACAACAACGCCGCGGCCGCGGGCGTACCCTGCGCCAATCTCGGGGCCGACTGGGCCGGTTGCGCGACCGGCCGCCTGATCCTCGTCAACCGCGGCCAGACCCGGATCGACGGCGCCGGCTGGAAACTCTATCTGCACAGCATCCGCCGCCTGCTGCGCATCGACCATCCCGGCTTCGCGCTGCGCCACCTGACCGGCGACCTGTACGAGCTGACGCCGCGCGCGGGCGCGGTGCAGTTCGCGCCGGGCGCGCGCATCGAGGTGCCGTTCGTCGCCGAATACTGGCTGCGCCGCTACAGCGACGTGCTGCCGCGGCCGTACGTCGTGGTCGCGGGCGCGCCGCCCGCCGTGCTGCGCTACGACGACACCGACGACGAAACCCGCTACGTCGAATCGCTGCCCGCCGACGCGCAAAGCAATTCGACCGGCAACGCACCGCCCGCGGTCGCGCAGCCCGTGGCGGCGCGCGCGCTGCCCGCGGTGCTGCGGCAGCAACTCGGCGACGCGACGCTCGACGTGCGCGGCGTCGATCTCGCGCTGCCCGACCTGTCCTGGGCGCACCTCGCCGCGCTGCGCGAGCGCGCGGGCACGCTCGGCCTCTACGGCGGCGGCGTCACGGTGCGCGGGCGCATCGCGCCGCGCCGCCTGCCCGCCGACATCGCGGTGCCCGGCGGCTACCGCCTGACGATCGGCCGCCAGGGCGTGACCATCGAGGGCTACGACGCGGCCGGGCTCTATTACGGCGTGCAGACGCTGTTCTCGCTGACGCCCGCGGGCGGCGGCGCGATCCCGTCGATGGTGGTCGAGGATGCGCCGCGCTTCCCGCACCGCGGCATGCATGTCGATCTCGCGCGCAACTTCAAGCACCCCGCGACGCTGCGCCGCCTGATCGACCAGATGAGCGCGTACAAGCTCAACCGGCTGCACCTGCACCTGTCCGACGACGAAGGCTGGCGCATCGAGATCCCGGGGCTGCCGGAGCTCACCGCGATCGGTGGACGCCGATGCCACGACCCGAGCGAATCGGTGTGCCTGCTGCCGCAGCTCGGCTCCGGTCCCGACAACCGTTCGGGCGGCGGCTATCTGCGTCGCGACGAGTACATCGCGCTGCTGCGCTACGCGGCCGACCGCTTCGTCGACGTGATCCCGGAAATCGACATGCCCGCGCATGCGCGCGCGGCGGTGATGTCGATGGAGGCGCGCTACCGGCGGCTGCATGCGCAGGGACGCGAGCAGGAAGCGAATGCGTACCGGCTGCTCGATCCGCAGGACACGTCGAACACGCTGTCGGTGCAGTTCTACGATCGCCACAGCTATCTGAACCCGTGTGCGCCGGGCGCGCTCGCGTTCGCGACGAAGGTGATCCGCGAGATCGCGGCGATGCATGCGGACGCGCAGGCGCCGCTGCCGATCTGGCATTTCGGCGGCGACGAGGCGAAGAACATCCTGCTCGGCGCGGGCTTCCAGCCGCTCAACGGCACCGATCCGGGCAAGGGTCGCGTCGACCTCGCCGCGCAGGACAAGCCGTGGGCGCGCTCGCCGATGTGCACCGCGCTGCTGCAGCGGGGCGAGATCAAGTCGATCGACGAGTTGCCGACGCGCTTCGCGCAGCAGGTGAGCACGGTGGTCAACGCGAACGGCATCGGCACGATGGCCGCGTGGCAGGACGGGCTCAAGCACGCGAACGGGCCGCAGGACTTCGGCACGCGCAGCGTGATGGTGACGCTGTGGGACACGCTGTTCTGGGGCGCGGCCGACAGCGCGCGGGACTGGAGCGCGAAGGGCTATCGCACGGTGCTCGCGCTGCCCGACTACCTGTACTTCGACTTCCCGTACACGACCAATCCGCGTGAGCGCGGGTATTACTGGGGTTCGCACGCGACCGACGAGTACAAGGTGTTCTCGTTCGCGCCCGAGAACCTGCCGCAGAACGCCGAGGTGATGGCGGACCGCGACGGCAATCCGTTCGAAGTCACGGGCACGGGAGCCGCGCCGAAACTGGAAGGGATGCAAGGGCAGGCGTGGGGCGAGGTGATGCGCAACGACCAGTTGCTCGAATACATGGTGTATCCGCGCCTGCTCGCGCTCGCGGAACGCGCCTGGCACCGGGCGGGTTGGGAACGGCCGTATCAGGCGGGCGTGCGCTACAAGCTCGGCGATACGCATCTCGTCGACAAGAACGCCCTGCAGAACGACTGGGCCGGCTTCGCGACGGTGCTCAAGCAACGCGAGCTGCCGAAGCTGCAACGAGCGGGGATCGGGTATCGGCAGCCGACGTTCGAGTTGGCTGATCACTGACGGAGGGCGTGATCGGCTGCGAAGCCGGTCATGCACACGCCGGGCGCATGCGATATGCCCGGCGTGTGCGTCGGACAAACTGCCCACGCTGTTCGACGTTGAACACGCCATGCCGGCAACGCGCTTCGGCAAGGCGTTCCTCATCGAGCCTCGCCCCAAGTCCATACATCCCTCGCGCATCACGCCTGTCGACGGGAACCCCTCTCCGTATTTCATCCAGGCGGCCATGCCGATACGGAACGTATCCGATCGTCGCAAGGCATCGGGATCCGCGTCCGAGCGTCAGGATGCGCGGCCCCGTCAACTCGGTGGATCGGCCGCTTTTTTGCGATGAATTCGACGGTACGCTGAAGCCACGAATGCACGCCGACGAGCTCTCGCGGGCACGGGCGAGTGTGTGGAAGATACCGGCATGCACGGGCGTGTCGCGAGGTGCGCGTCGTGTTGCCAAAGGGACGGACCATGACTGAACAGGAAACCGAAGACGCCGGCTTGTCTTCCACCGAGTATGTGAAGTGCGTCACCGCCTTCATGGACGATGTGAGCAGGTGGTGCGGAGACTGCGGCCTGGCCGTGGAACGCAACCTCGTCACACTGTGGGAGGAGCACATGGACAAATACGACGTCCCCGGCCTTCATATATCGAAAGACGGTGCGTCGTTGGGCAGGGTCGTGCCGACCGGATCAAGAATCATCGGTGCGGACGGGCGCGTGGACCTGAACGGTCGGATCACGAGGCATTCGCTCCTTTTCTATAGGGGAAGAAGCCCGTCGCCCCCGGCGCGGCCGATCGTCGGCCGACGCGCCGCGGCGGCGTCATCGATACGCACGCGCCCCGGAGTGGACGAAGACGGCTGGTATTGGATCGAGGCGTCCGTGCGCAGGTCGATGCGCGTCGACGAGAGTCTGTTTCTCGATCTGCTCACGGACGTTTCCGACTATGAGTTTTGATAACCCGCTCGATCCGGTCTATCGGTCATTTTCCATAGCGAGCGACTGTTTCAGGGTCGTTGCGCGAACGGTCCAAATGCAGCACGAGGAACTCATCGGACGCACGCACTTCGCCAGGGTGGCGCCGGAGGAGGCCAGTCCCGCCCTCGAAGGCGCAGCAAGACAAGCGGCCGACCTCGCCGTCCTGGCGCTGTTCGCTTCCTTCGAGCGGTTCGTCATCGCGCATCTGCAGGCGGCAAGCCATCTGCTCGCGGCAGGATACCCGCAGCAGTACGCCACCAGGCTGGCGGATAAATTCACGGATGAGGTCGAGTACTGGCGCTTCGGCGAGATCCTCAATCTTTTCAAGGCGGAGGTCGATCCTCACCTCATCGGCCAAGTGAAGCAAATCAAGCGCTATCGTGATCGCATTGCGCACAAGCAACCCAGGCAAGCCAAGCGCGACGCAGGTCACGCCCGAGAAGACATTCGATATCCTGACCATGATGATCGAACGGATTCGACAGGCCCACGTACCGCCCGCCGGCAACGGGATGGGCGAGGCTCGCGCACCGGAATCCGCTCGATAAGCGCGAGGCGCTGATTGCGGCCTGCTTCCCGCACTCTGCAGCGCATCGCCGCCGAGCCGCCCAATCGGGGCGACAGATCCGGCACGACGATTCGTGCGTGTCCATGAAGCGGGTGGACGGAATCCCCGCCGCCGAGCCGCCCCACCGTCAAGACTCAAAAAAGAAGCGGCTTGCGTTCCCGCAAGCCGCTTCCTCACCTCATGCCTCACAGGGCCGGACACGTCCGGCCTGGTCGATCACGCCGGCTGCGCCGCCGCCCCGCTGCCGTCCGTCGACGGCAACCGCGCCGCCAACTGCTGCGCATACCGCTGCGCCGCCTGCCCGCAGACGATGTGGAACGTATCGACCGACACCCACGCGACATCGAGCGCCGCCAGCCGCTGCCGGTCCACCGCCGACGGATCGCGCACGACCACGCGCAGACGCGTCGTCGCCACCGCATCGAGCGCCGCGACGTTGGTCGCGCCGCCGAACACCGCGAGCCAGCGCGCCGGCTCCGGATCGAGCGGCCCCGCATCGCCCGCCGCGACCGGCGCGGCAGCCGCCGCCGATGCCGTCGCCGCCGCACCCGAGCCGATCTCGCTGCGGATCTCGTCCGCGATCAGATCCGCTTCCGGCCCGATGATCACCTGCACGCTGCTGCCGCCGCGCTTGAGCACGCCGCGCGCGCCGATCGTCTTCAGATCCGCCTCGGACACCTTCTCCGGATCGACCACCGACAAACGCAGCCGCGTCGTGCATGCATCGACGACCGACAGGTTCGCCGCGCCGCCCAGCGCCGCGATGTAGTGCTGCGCGCGCGACACCGCGGCGCCCGCCGTCGGCGACACGAAGCCGCCGCTGCCGAACGAGGCCGCCTGCGCCTGTTCCGCGCCCGGCTCGCGGCCCGGGGTCGCCATGTTGAAGGTGCGGATGAAGAAGCGGAACAGCCCGTAGTACGCGACCGCATAGGCCACGCCGAGCGGAATCGCGATCCAGCCCTTCGTCGACAGGCCGTAGTTGAGCACATAGTCGATCGCGCCCGCCGAGAACGTGAAGCCGAGCTTCACGCCAAGCAGTTGGCAGATCGCGAGCGAAAGCCCCGTCAGCAGCGCATGGATCACGTACAGCACCGGCGCGAGGAACATGAAGCTGAATTCGATCGGCTCGGTCACGCCGGTCAGGAACGAGGTCAGCGCCATCGAGAACAGCAGGCCGCCGACCACCGCGCGGCGCTCCTTCGGCGCTTCATGGAACATCGCGAGACAGGCGGCCGGCAGGCCGAACATCATGATCGGGAAGAACCCGGCCATGAAGCCGCCCGCGGTCGGATCGCCCGCGAAGAAGCGATGCAGGTCGCCCGTCACCGCCGCGCCGCCCGCCGGCGTGAAGGTGCCGAACACGAACCAGGCGAGCGAGTTGATGATGTGGTGCAGGCCCGTGACGAGCAGCAGACGGTTCAGGAACCCGAACACGAAGGTGCCGATCGCGCCCGCGGTCGTGAGCCACTGGCCGGCCGCGTCGATCGCGTGCTGCACCGGCTGCCACACGTAGCCGAACACGATCCCGAGCACCACGCACACGAGCCCCGTGATGATCGGCACGAAGCGTTTGCCGCCGAAGAACGCGAGGTAGTCCGGCAGCTTGATGTCCTTGTAGCGGTTGTACAGCAGCCCCGCCGTGACCCCCGCGATGATCCCGGACAGCACGCCCATGTTCAGCTTCGGGTCGATGTCCTTCATGATCGCGACTTCGATCAGATAGCCGATCGCGCCCGCGAGCGCGGCCACGCCGTTGTTGTCCTTCGCGAAGCCGACCGCCACGCCGATCGCGAACAGGAGCGGCAGGTTGTCGAAGATCGCGCCGCCGGCGTCGGCGATCATCTTGATGTTGAACACATCCGGCTGGCCCAGGCGCAGCAGGATGCCGGCGACCGGCAGCACCGCGATCGGCAGCATCAGCGCCCTGCCCAGGCTCTGTATTTTCAGAAACGGGTTCCCGTCCATTCAGTCCTCCAATCCTTATGTCTCGTCGTTGATTTAATAGCTCTGTTGCCTGCAGCGGATGCGATTTCGTCGAACGCCGGTTCAGTCCAGCGGCCAGATTTCGCGGCTTGCAGCCCTTACCGCCTGTGCCGATTCCAGCGCGAGCGCGTCCTGCGCGCGTTGTCGGCACAGTTGATAATCGAGACGGCGCACACGCGCCTTGATGCCCGGCACCGACACCGGGTCCACCGACAATTCCGTGACGCCGAGGCCGACCAGCAGCGGCACCGCCACCGGATCGCCGCCCAGCGCGCCGCACACGCCCACCCACTTGCCGTGTTTCTCCGCGCCGCGCACGGTCGCGTCGATCAGGCGCAGCACGGCCGGATGCAGGCCGTCCGCGAGCGCGGCGAGATCCGCCTGGCAGCGGTCCATCGCGAGCGTGTACTGGGTCAGATCGTTGGTGCCGATCGACAGGAAGTCCGCGTGCGCCGCCAGCTGATCCGCGAGCAGCGCGGCCGACGGCACTTCGATCATCACGCCCACCTCGATCGGATCGGTGCGGCCGAGCGCGCGCGCGAATTCGTCGATGCGCGTGCGGATCCGCACCAGCTCGCCCACGTCGGTCACCATCGGCAGCAGGATCCGCACCGCGCCGAACGGCTTCACCGAGAGCAGGCCCTGCAATTGATCGTCGAGCAGGTCCGGCCGGACCTGCGCGAGCCGGATCCCGCGCAGGCCGAGCGCCGGATTCGGCTCGGGCGGCAGCGTCAGGTAATCGACTTCCTTGTCCGCGCCGACGTCGAGCGTGCGGATGATCGCGGTGCGGCCCTGCAGCGCGTCGACGATCGACTGGTAGCTCTGCTGATGCTCGCTCGTGGTCGGCGCAGCCTGGCGATGAATGAACATCAGCTCGGTGCGCAGCAGGCCGACCGAGTCGGCGCCGTTGTCGACCGCCACGTTCGCGTCGTCGAGCGTCGCGATGTTCGCGGCCACCTCGATGGTGCGGCCGTCATGCGTGACGGCGGCTTCGCGCGAGGTGCGGCGATTCACCTCGCGCACGCCCGCGAGTCGCCGGCGTTCGGTGCGCGCGCGCTCGACGTCGAGCGCCGTCGGCGCGTGTTCGAGCCGGCCCGCGCTCGCGTCGACCACCACCTGCGTGCCTTCCGGAATCGCGTGCAGCGCGTCGCCCACGGCCACCAGCGCGGGAATGCCGAGCTGGCGCGCGATGATCGCCGCATGCGAGGTCGCGCCGCCGCGCGCCATCACGAGTGCGGTCACGCGTTCGCGATCGAGCGTCGACAAGTCCGAGGGCGTGAATTCCTCCGCCGCCAACACGGCCTCGTCGGGCAGTTGGCGCGCGGTCGTGTTCGCATAGCCGAGTGCGCGCAGCACGCGCTTGTCGATGTCGCGCAGGTCGGCCGCGCGTTCGGCGAGCAGCGCGTCGTCGACGTTCGACAGGATCGCGATCTGCGCGCGGATCGTCTCGCGCCAGGCGTGGCCCGCGCTCTTGCCGAGGCTGATCAGGTCGCGCGCGGCGTCGATCAGCGTCGGGTCTTCGAGCAACACGCGGTGCACGGCGAAGATCCCGGCCTCGCCCACCGCGCCGCGTTGCGACGCGCTGCGCACCGTTTCGTCGAGCTCCGCGTCGACGTCGGCCAGCGCCTTGTCGAGCAGGCGACTCTCGGCGGCGGACGTGCCGCTCGCCCGCTCGGGCGGCGTCGGGTCGGCGTCGTCCCAGCGCACCAGCGCGCCCACCGCGATGCCGGGCGCCGCGCATACGCCCGCGAGCGTGTTCGGATCGAGCGGCACGCCGGCGCCGCGCCCGACGGCAGGCGCTTGGGCGAAACCGGCGGCGCGCGCCGGCTTCTCCTCGACCTCGCCGTGCGCCTCGCGCAGCAGTTCGACGGCGACCGCATCGACCGCGCGCGCGGCCTGCGGGCCGCTGCCGACCAGCTCGATGGTCGCGTGCTCGCCGGCACCGAGGCCGAGCAGGCCGACGACGCTCTCGATCGCCGCGCGGCGGCCTTCGAAATACACCTCGACCTTCGCGTCGAGGCCGCGCGCGGCTTCGCGCGCACGCGCGGCGGGCCGCGCATGCAGGCCGCCCGGCTGGCTCAGCGTGAGCGCGCGGCGCACCTCGGTCGAGGTCGAAGTCGCGGTCGCGGCGGGCGCGGCCTCGACGGGCTGCGCCGGCGCCGCGCCCTGCGCGCGCAAGGTGAGGAGCGTGGTTTCGCCCGCCGTCACGAGGCCGCCGCCCACGCGCCCGACGACCGCGAACGCATCCGAGTTGGCGACCGCGATCACCGACACGAGGCTGTGCGCTGCGCGCGCGACCGCGTCCTGGTCGAATTCGATCAGGAGGTCGCCCGTGCGCACCTGCGCGCCCTGCTCGACCTTCGCGGTGAACCCGCTGCCGGCCAGCTCGACGGTGTCGATGCCGATATGCAGCAGGATCTCCGCGCCCTGCTGCGTCGTGATCGTCACCGCGTGGCCGGTGCGCGCGAGATGCGACACCACGCCGTCGCACGGCGCGACGAGCCGGCCGTCGAGCGGATCGATGCCGATGCCGTCCCCGAACATGCCGCCCGAAAACACCGGATCGGGCACCTCGGCCAACGGGACGACCGGGCCCGTCAAGGGCGCCAGCAGGACAATCTGGTCGTGGGATGCATTCTTCAACAGGGACTCCTCGGCACGTCTCATCGCTTATCTCGGCTGGTCAATGCGTTTCGGTGACTTTGTTCAGGTGGCGCGGCGTGTCCGGATTGCGGCCGCGCGCGACGGCGAGGTCCGCAGCCATCACGTAGAACGAAAGAATGGCGGCGATCGGATCGAGCGCCGGGTGGGCGGACTGCGCAAGCGGCAGCGTGGCGTCGGGCGTGCCGGCGGGCGCGGCGAGCAGCACCCGCGCGCCGCGCGCGCGCATGTCGCGCGCGAGCTGCAGGAGGCCTTCCTGTTCCGGCCCGGGCGGCGCGAACACGAGCAGCGGATAGTCGCGGTCGATCAGCTCCATCGGCCCGTGCCGCACTTCCGCGCTCGAGAATGCCTCGGCCTGGATGCCCGAGGTTTCCTTGAGCTTGAGCGCCGCTTCCTGCGCGATCGCGAGACCGAGCCCGCGACCGATCACGATCATCCGCTCGACGTCGCGCAACTCCGCGACGGCGCTCGACCAGTCGAGCCCGCCCGCCTGCACGAGCACGTCGGGCAGGCCGCGCAGCGCGGCGAGCAGCGCGGCGTCCTGCTGCCAGAACGCAACGATCTGCGCGGACAGCGACAGCATCGCGATATAGCTCTTGGTCGCGGCCACCGACAGCTCGGGGCCGGCCAGCAGCGGCAGCTGGTGCTCGCATGCGTCGGCGAGCGGCGACGGCAGCACGTTGACCGCCGCGACCGTGAGCGCGCCCGCGTCGCGCAGCGCCGCCATCGTATTGACGAGATCCGGGCTCTTGCCCGACTGCGAGAACGCCAGCGCGAGCTGCCCGGCCACGCGCAGCGGCGCCTGTTGCAAGGTGGCGACCGACATCGGCAGCGATGCGACCGGCACGCCGAGACGGCTCATCGTGAGGCTCGCGAAATAGCTGGCGGCGTGATCGGAACTGCCGCGCGCCACCGTCAGCGCGACCTGCGGCACATGCGCGGCCAGGTGCGCGGCGAGCACTTCGACGCGGCGGGTGTCGGCGAGTTGCGCGGCCACCACCTGGGCGGCTTCGCGCGCCTCGTTAAGCATATTCGACAATCGATTCTCCTTCGACATAGGTCGCGGTCAGGTTCAGGTCGCGGTCGAACACCGCGACGTCGGCCCACGCGCCGCGCGCGAGGCGGCCGCGATCGGCGACGCCGAGATAGTCGGCCGCGTAGCGCGACATGCGGTTCGACACGTCGGCGATCGGCAGGCCCAGCGACACGAGGTTGCGCAGCGCCTGGTCCATCGTCAGCGTGCTGCCGGCGAGCGTGCCGTCGGCCAGGCGCACGCCGCCCAGGCACTTCGTCACGTGCTGGCTGCCGAGCCGGTATTCGCCGTCCGGCATGCCGGTCGCGGACGTGCTGTCGGTCACGACGTAGAGCCGCGGGATCGCGCGCAGCGCCGCGCGGATCGCGCCCGGATGCACGTGCAGCAGATCGGGGATGATCTCCGCGTACTCCGCATGCGCGAGCGCCGCGCCGACGAGGCCCGGATTGCGGTGATGCAGCGGCGACATCGCGTTGAACAGGTGGGTGAAGCCGCATGCGCCGTGCTTGAGCGCGGTGACGGCGTCGTCGTAGGTCGCGAGCGAGTGGCCGAGCTGCACGCGCACGCCGCGCGCCGCCATCTCCGAGATGATCTCGATGTGGCCGGCGATCTCGGGCGCGAGCGTGACGACACGGATCGGCGCGATCGACAGGTACTTGAGCACTTCGTCGAGCACCGCCGACACGGCCGCGTCGGGCTGCGCGCCGAGCTTGCCCGGGTTGATGTAAGGACCTTCCAGGTGGACGCCCAGCACGCGCGCGCCGCCCGGCGTGCGCGTGCGCGCGACGTCGCCCAGGCCCGCGACGACGTGCATCAGTTCGTCGCGCGGCGCCGTCATCGTGGTGGCGAGCAGGCTGGTCGTGCCGTAGCGCGCGTGCGTGCGCGTGATCGCCTCGATCGCGTCGCCGCCTTCCATCACGTCGGCGCCGCCGCCGCCGTGCACGTGCAGGTCGATGAAACCCGGCAGGATGTACTGCGCGTCGTTCTTCGCCGGATCGACGCGGTCGCCCGACAGTGCGGTAATCCGGCCGTTCTCGAAATCGAGCGTGCCGTGGATCCAGCCTTCGGGGGTGAGTATGTTTCCGGTCAGCATGACTGTCTCTTGATGGTCTCGATGGCGCGTAAAAGGGTGCTGCTCTTGCTGCGAGAGAGTGGGTGGCCAGGCCGCGCGTAGCGCGTCAGCGTTTCAGTTCGGCCACGAAATCGTAATAGTCGTCACGGCAGTAGCTTTCGGTCACCTCGATTGCCCGCTGGTCGGCGCCGTAACCGATCCGCGTGATGAGCAGGAGCGCCGCGCCCGGCGCGACGCCCATCCATTTGGCGATCTCGCGCGTCGCGTTGACCGCGCGAAAGTGCTGCAGCGCGCGCACCACCGCTGCGCCGCGCATTTCCAGGTAGCGGTACAGCGACGCGCCGAGCGCCTGCGGATCCGGCACGAACGCCGCGGGCAGCGTCGAATGCTCGACCGCCATCACGATGCCGTCCGCGCGGCGCAGCCGTTCGAGCCGCGCGACCAGCGCGCCGGGCGCGAGCCCGAGATGCGTGAGCTCGTCGCGGCTGGCGGCGCGCAGGGCCCGCTTGAGCCATACCGAATCGGGTTGGAAGCCGCGCTGCTCCATCTTCGCCGTGAACCCGACGAGGCGCGACAGCGGATCGGCCACGCGCGGCGTGATGAAACTGCCCGCGCCGCGCGCGCGCCGGATCAGCCCTTGTTCGACCAGCAGCGACAGCGCGCGCCGCGCGGTGATCCGCGACACACCGACCGACACCGACAGCACCCGTTCCGACGGCAGCGCCTCGCCGGCCTGCCACGCGCCGCCGTGAATCGCGCTCGCGAGATTGCGGGCGAGCTGCAGATAGAGCGGCGTGTCACTGTGAACGTCGGGCGCGAGGGCCGACCAGCCGATTTCCATGGGTATCCGTCGATCGAGAAGCGAACGCGGGGGCGTTCCGATGCGAGGCAATTATATAACCAAACTAATACCAGTCAATTCGACTGGGCCAGACCTCGCCGATACGCGGGAAGCGTTGCCTGGCGGGCGAATCGGCGCGCCGAAACCCTTTATTTACAACGTTCTCCGGGATAGGGATTTACCCGTATCGGCTTGATCGGGGTCAGGAAACGCGCGGCGGGAGCAAACGTTTTTGCACCTGGATGAGACCGGAATAGCACCAGTCGAAGGCACTGGTATGCAACGTGGTGCGCAGGGGAATGGGGCGACGCCGAGCGCCGGCGACGCCCCTGCCCTTTCGCAACGCGGTCGATCAGCATCGGATCGACGCCGAGCGCCTTGCCGGTTTCACGCAGCACGCCGCGCGCGGCGGTAGGTCGAGACGGCGGCCGCGAGCGCGGCGCGCTCGTGTCCGTATTTCCTGTAGATATGTTGAATCACCTCTTCCCGACGCTGGTGTTCGAAATCCACGTCGATATAGTACCCATGTGCGCTCTACTGATTTGCGCGCATGCGCGTCCAGCCGATCCGTTCTGACATATCAAGGTGTGACCCTGACCCAAGAAATAGTCCGGATCAAAAGTAGAGAAATTCGGCATGAAGTGTCCAAGCTGACACGAAGGCCATGCCATGAAGACGAGCGAGTTCACCGAAGAGCAGATCGCGTTTTCACCGAAGCAGGCGGAACTGGGCACGAAGGTCGAAGAGATATGTTGCAAGCTCGGGATCAGCGAAGCGACGTGCTACCGCTGGAAGAAGAAATTCGGAGGGCTGGGGCCCTCCGAACTACTCCGGTTGCGACAGCTTGAAGAGGAAAACGCGAGGCCGAAGCGGCTCGTAGCGAGCCTGAGTCTTAATAAGGCCATGTTGCAGGACGTCCTGGCAAAAAAGCTCTAAAGCCGGCCCGTAGGCGCATGTTGATCGTGAGGATTGCGGCGTGCTGGCACGCGTGACAGGACTTCTCCGCGCGGCCATCGTTCATATTGGCGCATAGGTTTTGCCCCTTTCCTGGCAAGGTCCCGGCAGAGAGCTACGCCAAACCGACGCTCGACGTTTTCTGGGGTGCCCGCCCCCGTCCCACGAGAAAAGCCGCAGTCTCTACGGCGCTCGTTGCGTCACCGACCATGCATCGTGTCGGGTCTTCGTGTATGCAGTGACAGGACTTGCGGTCGCTGCTATGTACCACCGGTTTCCGAGCACCGAGCCGCGCCACACAACTGCCACTGCGCCGCTTGGCCCTTCCTGGTGGATCGTCACACGCTTGGCACTGCTCAGCGTCGACGCATTCGCCGGCGGCCTGTTCGTCAATTCGTTGCTGTCGCTCTGGCTGATGCAACGCTCCGGCCTGTCGATCGGCTCGGCGGGACAGTTCTTCTTCTGGACCGGACTACTCTCAGTTGGCTCCCAACTCGTGGCGCCACCGCTGTCGCACAGGATCGACCTGCTGAACACGATGGTGATTACGCACATCCCGTCGAGCCTGTGCCTGATCGGTGCGACGCTCACGCCGTCGCTGCCGGCGACGCTAGCGCTGCTGCTGATGCGCAGCGCCGCAATTGCACAATGCTCGGATTCCCATGACTCAATTTTCAGGATGCCAAAACAATTTAATCTGACAAAAAGTGAGAATTCCATGGATTGGCACATTGTATGATGAATATCTCATCAGGGAAACTACTGATTTATATGAGTATTCGCGTTGGCTCTACGTCGTCGATGTTCGTTCGAGTGGTAGCCAACGCATGCCTGTTCGCGATGGCATGCGGCGTGTCGTCAGTCTGGGCGTTCGATCCGTTGTGGGTCGAGCATTCCGTGTCGACAACACCCGCTGCAGGCGTCCTTGGATCGGATCGCGCGGCGGTATGCGTGTTTGACGCATTGCCAAGGCTACTGCGACTGCAGGACGCGATTGAGCGATCTCTATGCCTCAATCCGAAAACACGTGAGGCGTGGGCAAATGTCAAGATACAGGCGTCCGCGGTCGGCGTCGCGCGTGGAGCGTTCCTGCCAACGCTCTCGGCAAACTGGCAGGGTACGCGTGACAAGACAGTGAATCATGTCATCGGGTACTCCCAATACGACTCGGGTTATCGAACCAACCTGCAGAACGCAGGCGTGTCATTGAGCTGGGTTTTGTACGACTTTGGTAGTCGCGCCGCGGCGCTCCGAAATGAAGCGAATCTGCTAGCTGCCGCGCAGGCGAACCAGCAGGCAACCCTTCAGGAAGTGTTCGCAAAGGTCGCCAGGGATTACTACGCCGCTCAGGCGGCACGTGGTGCGCTCGCGGCCGCCCGTGAGATTGAACAGACGGCACACGATAGCGTCGATGCGGCCACTGCCCTGTTCAATGCCGGCAGGGCTGATGTCAGCGACCAGTTGCAGGCAGAGACAACCTACACGGATTCGATGATGAGTCGCGTCAAGTCCGAGGAAGCATGGAAAGTCGCAGAGGGAACGCTGGCAGCGGACATGAATCTGTCTTCGGACATCGAATTATCGCTACCTGATGTTGGGGATGGCGTCGCGCCGACCCGTCAGTTTACCGATTCGGTCGCTGAACTGATGAAGGAGGCGCAACGAACGCATCCCTCTATCGTCGCGGCTCAGGCACGGGTTGCCGCCGCCCGCGCGAAGGCCAGGCAGATCCGTGCAGATGGCTTGCCGCGCCTGAGTCTGGTTGCACAGTACAACTACAATAACCAGCCGACAAGCCTGCAGCTCGGCTATCCCGTGTTCCCTGCCAGGCATAGCGAGTGGTATTTGGGCATCCAGGTGACAATCCCGATCTTCGAAGGTTTCACGCGCACCTATCTGACGCACGGTGCCGAAGCGCAAACGGATCTGCAGGCCGCTCTCCTTGAGGAGACCCGTCAGCAGGTGGGTCTGGAAGTCTGGAACAGCTATCAGGCGTTGCAGAGCGCGACCTCGAATCTTGGCAACAGTGCAAAGCTGCTTTCACTCGCGCAACGTTCACAAAAAGTGGCGAGGCAGCGCTATAAGATGGGTGTTGGCAACATCCAAGAGCTACTCAACACACAGTCATCGCTAGCCACCGCGAAACAGAAGCGGATTCAGGCACTGACAGATTGGCGCTCGACGCGGCTGCAACTGGCAGCAAAGCTCGGCAATCTTGGTATGTGGAGTCTGGATGGCGCTCAATAGTTTGCCGGGTCCTCGTTGTAGTGAATTGCACGCTCAAAGAGCGCTTTGGTCCTAAGTATGGAGCAGGAATAAGTCCCGTCAAACGGGAATGATAGTTAGATGAACTAAATGTGAATCAAGATGTAACTTATCCTGTTCATCGCCGGCATTCTTTCGCAGAGTGCGACTAAGAGGGCCAAATTCCAATCGTCGTTGGGGCACGATATGTCCGCGCGACAAATTTAAAGTGAGCGAGGGCTTCTGATGCGCCTGATCGAATTGCAAAGCGACTTCTTGGATGAGAGTTGTAGCGCGCTAAGTTTTAAGGCCCAGGAGCGCCTTTCGGTGGAACCGTTCTACAGGCTCGAACTGGTATCTCCCGACCCAGGGCTGAACTTCGAAGATCTGCTGGGTACCGGGCTATCGGTGTATATCGATATGGGTACGGACAAGGTGCGTCCGTTTAGTACGAACGTGTTCGCTGGCTACGATACCGGGCAACTTGGAAACCAGTATACCTACACGCTTGAGTTGGGAAGCTGGCTGTCCTTTATGGCCCAGACTCGCAACTGTCGCATCTTTCAGGGTCTGTCGGTGCCGGACATCGTTGCCCAGGTGTTCGAGGAACACCAGTTCACAAACTTCTATTTTGCGCTGGAGAACAGTTACGAGCCGCGTGAGTATTGCGTGCAGTTTCAGGAAAGCGATTTGGACTTCGTCAAGCGGCTACTGGAGGACGAAGGGATTTATTTCTGGGTGGAACATGCACTCGACTATCACGTGATCATGATCTCGGATACGCGGCGGTTCGTGGACCTGGATGCGCCTTACGGACAGATGTATTTTCTGCCCGATGGGGAGGAGTCGCGGGCAATTCAAGGCCGCGAGGGAATCCAGCGGCTCCAGCGCACGCGGCGGATCCGGCCGAACAATGTGGCGCTGCGGGACTTCAACTATCTCGCCCCGGGCAACCGGCTGGACATTGATGCGCAGGTGCCGCAGGCAAGTCCACCGCCGATCGCACTGGAATACTACGACTACGGTGCGGGTTACAACGAGCTTGAGAGGGGGCAACGGCTGGCCCGCCTGAGGCTGGCCGCGCTGCAGGCGGAGTCGCACCTGCTGGTGGGACAGAGCAATGCCCGGGCGCTCGCTACAGGACACGCATTCACGCTGTACGGCCACCCCGATACGCAGCGTAACCGGCGCTACAACGTGGTTAGCACCGAGCTTTCGTTCGTGCAGGGCGAGCCCGACAGTGGGGCGCAAGGTCCCAATGTTGCCGTCACGTTTGAAGTGCTGGCGGACGATCAGCCGTTCGTGCCGTTGTGGGTGACCCCGCGCCCCTCGGTGCCCGGCATCCAAAGCGCTACTGTGGTGGGGCGGCCGGGTGATGAGGTGTATACGGACCAGTTCGGTCGCATCCGGGTGCACTTTCACTGGGACCGCTACAAGACAGTGGAGGCGGATGCGTCGTGCTGGATTCGGGTGTCACAGGCGTGGGCGGGCAAGGGCTGGGGGGTACTTGCACTACCACGCGTGGGACAAGAGGTGCTGATCACGTATGTGGACGGTGATCTTGATCGTCCGCTGGTGGTGGGCACCGTGTACAACGGTGAGAATCCGACGCCTTATGAGTTGCCGAAAGACATTCGCTACACGGGGCTGGTCTCGCGCTCGTTGAGAAACGGCAACTGCCAGAACGCCAGTCAACTTACGTTCGACGATCTTCGTGGCGCAGAACGGTTATTGCTCCACGCGGAGCGCGACATGCAGCAGACGGTCGAGCGCAACAGTTCGACGGCTGTCGGTCAGGATCTGAACCTTTCAGTTCAGGGAACCTACACATCTGTGACGGGTATCTCATATAGCTATACCGGCATCTCCGTGTCGTACACGGGGATCAGTGCGAGCTTTACCGGCGTGTCCACGAGCTTTACTGGAACATCAGCAGACTTCACCGGTGTGAGCACGTCGTTCACGGGCGTGAGCACATCGTTCACCGGCGTAAACACCGGCTTCACAGGCGTGTCCACCAGCGGTACGGGCGTATCCACAAGCTTCACTGGTGTATCCACGGACCTCACCGGCATATCCACCAGTGTGATAGGTGCAAGCACGTCCGTCACTGGGACGGTGACCAGCATGACGGGCGTCAGTTCATCGATAACCGATACCAGCACTGACATGACGGGCATCTCCATCTCCTACACCGGAACCTCCACGAGCGTGACGGGCACCAGCACATCGATCACTGGAGAGTCGAAGAGTGTGACCGGCACATCTGTCTCCGAAACCGGCACATCCGTTTCTACGACGGGCAGTTCGGTCAACGTTACAGGTACCGACGTTTCAACTGTCGGTTCGAGCACGTCGACCACGACGTTTGCGAGTAACTTCGTTGGCACCCAAATCGCCGTCACTGGAATCAATATCTCCAGTACGGCTCAGGACATTAAAGTTGGGGAAACCAAAATGTCAAATATCGGCTCCGATCTCATGAGCCGGGGGATGCTAGTCGTAAATTAGTTTTTCAGACTCAACATTCTCTCTTGATTCTTGGCGGAACACGTTCTTCAGGCGCATGACAATTTTTTTCATCGCTAAGGACTGCTACAGATAAGGTGGCTGAATTTGTCTACAACCGCATCCCTGTCAGCGCTATGTGCTCTGGCAAGACTTCATCGCATCTCGGCCGATCCTGACATCCTGTCGCATGAACTTGGGTTGTCGCGTAACGCTCCCGTCCCAGATGAACAGTTGTTGCTCGCATCCAGGCGACTAGGTTTAAAGGCGAAGATCAGGCTCACCCAGGCCCAGCGTCTGCCACTTGCGCCTCTGCCGGCGTTGGCCCGTATCAGGAATGCCGACGGTTCTGTAGGCGCCAGCAGCGACGACGAGCAACACCGGTGGGTGGTCTTATCCGAATGTGATGGCCAGCGCGTCGTGCTCCTGGACTCTGAGGCGGAAGGAAGTCGCGTCGTCGAGCCCCTCAGCAGCTTCATTGAGCGGTGGGCACCGTCAGGCTCAGGCGAATTGCTCCTCGCCACCAGCCACGCCAGCCTGGCCGGGACATTGGATCAGTTTGACTTTACCTGGTTCATACCCAGCATCGTCAAATACCGCAGGTTTCTGGCCGAGGTGCTGACCGTATCCGTTGTTTTGCAGCTTTTTGCGCTTGTCAGCCCCTTGTTTTTCCAGGTGGTGATGGACAAGGTACTCATACACCGCGGTCTCACCACGCTTGATGTGCTGGTGACGGGCCTTGTCATGGTGATTGTGTTCGAGAGCCTGCTTAGTGGCTTATGTGCTTATGTGTTCAGCCACACAACCAGCCGCATTGACGTGGAATTGGGTTCCCGCCTGTTTCGCCATCTTTTGCAGCTACCGCTGGCCTACTTCCAAGCTCGGCGGGTCGGCGACTCGGTCGCCCGCGTTCGCGAACTCGAGAACATTCGCAGCTTTTTGACGGGGCAGTCCCTCACGCTCGTACTGGATGTCGCTTTTTCGGTGCTTTTCATTGGCGTGATGCTGCTCTACAGCGTGCCGCTCACACTTATTGTGCTCATCAGCCTGCCTCTGTACGCCGTCCTGATCCTGAGCGTGGTGCCAGTACTTCGTAGGCGCCTGAACGAAAAGTTTGCCCGCGGCGCTGAAAGCCAGTCCATGGTGGTTGAAACCATCACCGGAATACAGACCGTGAAAGCCAACGCCCTGGAACCGGCCATCGCCCTGCGCTGGGAGAACCAGCTGGCAGGCTATGTAGCGGCCAGCTTCAAGACCCAGAACCTCACCACGTGGGCCCGCGAAGGTATCAACCTGATCGGCAAGCTGGTCAGCGCTGCGACCATGTGGTTTGGCGCCCGGCTGGTAATGGATCACCAACTCAGCGTGGGCCAGTTCGTGGCCTTCAACATGTTTGCCGGTCATGTCGCCCAACCCATCGTGCGGCTGTCGCAGATATGGACGGACTTCCAGCAAACAGGTATCTCCATGCAACGCCTGGGTGACATCCTCAATACGCCCACCGAAGTGCCCCCCAGCACGCCTGCTCCGTTGCCCACGCTCAAAGGGCACGTCACCTTTGACAACGTCACCTTCCGCTACCGGCGCGACGCCACGCCCGTTTTGCAGTGCGTGAGCATCGATATCAGCCCTGGCGCGGTCCTCGGCATTGTAGGTCGATCGGGATCGGGCAAAAGCACGCTGACCAAACTTGTGCAGCGTCTCTACCTGCCCGAGCAGGGACGTGTCCTGGTGGACGGGATCGACATCAGCTTGGTCGACGCCGGCCACCTGCGTCGCCAGATTGGCGTTGTGCTGCAGGATAACTTCCTGTTTAACCGTAGTGTTCGAGAAAACATTGCGATTGCCGATCCGGGTGCCCCCATCGAACGGGTGATGCACGTGGCCCGGATGGCCGGTGCGCACGAGTTCATCTGCGAACTGCCCGAGGGCTATAACACCGTTGTGGGCGAACAGGGAGCGTCGCTGAGCGGCGGACAGCGACAGCGTCTGGCGATTGCCCGTGCCCTGTTCACCGATCCGCGCATTCTGATTTTTGATGAAGCTACCAGCGCACTGGACTATGAAAGCGAGGCCATCATCCAGCGCAACATGGCCACGATTGCACTGGATCGTACTGTGATCATCATTGCCCATCGCCTAAGCGCGGTGCGCCATGCCGACTTCATCATTGCCATGGATAAAGGCCAGATTGTGGAAGGTGGTTCGCATGACGAACTGGTTCACGTTCCCAGCGGCCTATACGCGCATCTGTGGAGCATGCAGCAAAATAATTCTCCGTCGGAACAGATGGCATGAGTGATGCGACGAACCGCAATGCCTTCCAGCGCCATCCGCTATACGCGCTGCTCGTGCGCTACCGTTCCGCATTTCAGGCCGCGTGGCGACAACGGCACGAACTTGCCGGTCCGGTTCGGATGGCTGACGAAGCGGCCTTCATGCCGGCTGCTCTGAGTCTGCAGGTCACTCCGCCGCATCCAGCTCCGGGACGGATCATGTGGATCATCATCGCGCTGTTCGGGTTGGCCTTGCTATGGGCTTGCCTGGGTCAGGTTGACATTGTGGCCGAGGCTTCAGGACGCATCGTGGTGAGCGAGGGTACCAAGCTTATCCAGCCACTGGAGAGCAATGTAATCAAAGCGATCAAGGTAAAAGATGGCGATAGGGTCAAGGCTGGCCAGACGCTGATTGAACTGGATCCGGTCAGCGCGCAGGCCGACAACCATCGTGTCAGTCAGGAGCGCGAAAGTGCCTTCTCCGAACTGTGGCGCACCCAGGCCTTGATGCAGGCCGTGAGCGAAAACCTGGCGCAGCCTGTGTTGCCAGCGCAAGGCAGTCTGCCGGCGCAAGATCTGGTCACGATCCAGACCCAACTCAAGTCGGACTGGCAAGATCTGACGGCTCAGCGAGCCCGGCTCGACGCCGACGTGCATGCTAAACAGGCCGAGCTGGACGTCGCGCGCGCGGAGATTGCCAAAATCACGGCCACCTTGCCGATCGTCAGGCAACGCGAAACGGACTTTAACCGTCTTGCAAAACAAGGCTACGTCAGCCGGCATGACGATCAGGACCGTATCCGGGATCGCATTGAAATGGAACATGACCTGGCCACGTTGCGGGCCCGGCAGGAGGAAGCCGAGGCCACCATTGAGCAGGCCAGACAGACCCTTGTGGCCTGGCAGGCTGACACCATCAAGGCCCTGCATGAGCGCCATGCCAAAGCCGAGCTGCAACAGCGCCAACTGCAAGCGGAAGGCATCAAAGCCGAGCAGCGCGTCCATCAAACGACGCTCACTGCTCCGGTTGACGGCACCGTACAGCAGCTGGCCGTTCATACAACCGGAGGGGTGGTGACCCCAGCTCAGGTGTTACTTGTGGTCGTGCCCGAGAAAGACCAGGTCATGGCCGACGTGACGCTGGAGAACAAGGATGTGGGTTTTGTGAACGTGGGGCAGCCGGCGGAGATCAAGCTGGATGCCTTTCCCTACACGCGCTATGGGACGGTGCCATCCAGGGTAGCCATCATCACGGCGGATGCCGTAATACAGGACCCCGGCGCGCAAGCGTCGGGAACTGGCGGCAAGTCGACCAATCCTGCAGGCGGGGCGGTATTTCCGGTCACGCTGGCACTGGCGCAAAACTTCATTGAGGTGGGCGGCCGGCGAATCACGCTTAAGCCCGGCATGAACTTAACCGCTGAGATCAAGACGGGTAGGCGCCGCATCATTGATTACCTGCTCAGTCCGATCCGAACCTATACACGGGAAAGCCTGCGAGAGCGATAAATATTTCGCTGGAGTGAACGCGCCAATTCAAGAAACCGGATGACCGTATTGATTACGGCCCTATCCTGACGTAGACCGTTCGACAGCGTCAGGTAGGTTCCCGTCAATACGGTTTCCTGTCGTGGTCAGCACCCTCACCGTGCTGGCATTTTTCTGAAACCGTCCTAAGGAGACAGGCACATGCCTAATCCCCAGATCCGTCGTACCGTCGCTGTACATTCTCCTGCCGTCGAAGTAACTGGTGGTACATCTCGCGTAAGCACCCAGCGGAGCGATGCCTCCCCTCCCAGTCCCGTGTACCAGAATCATGCCGTTTCCGAGCCCCAAGCACCGGCAATCGTCAGTCCGGTGCATCAACCACAGGTCAGCGTCAAAAAAAGTGTCTCGGCGGTAAGCGTCGAGACGAGCCACTCTGAGGGGCCTACCTCATCGGTCAAAATTTCGTCTAAAGCACCGAATAGTTCCGCGCCAGATACGAATCCGACCTCAAATATCAATACCGACGCCCCCTCGACTGGTATTGTTGTTAACACAAATACCAGCAACACCGGTTCGCGGGCCGGTCTGGAAGGGGTCAAGGCCAGCGCCACTTTAAATAATAATAAGTCATTGGCGAATTCCGCGAACAACGTCATCGTCGCTCACTCGGTAACTTCGGCTCCTTATAATTTATTTAACGCGATCACCTCGACGCCTCTCGAACAGTTCAAAGCGACCACGGGCCTTGTTTCTGATGCAAAAAACATCACCGAGGAGATTTCCAAAAACAGCAGCCCGAATACACTTAAGCCGATCTCGAGCGGAAACATACAAAAAATTCCGTCAAACAAAATCGTTAGACTCGGCGGACAAGGAGTGAATATCGGAAGTAAAAACTCAAACGTATTCGAAGTAACGCCTTCAAAAATCAATGTGGCCAGCAACACTATTCTGCCGGTTCTAAAAGTTGCTTCTTCAGCAAGCAAGACCGCCACTGGGCCAATCACTGTCGCCCAGGGTATTGGGAATATCCAGGAAAACAAGCCCATTGATGGCGCTCTCCAGGTAGTCGGAGGTACAGCCAAAACCGTGGAAGGTGGCAGCGAGCTGTACCAGCTAGCGAAGCCGGCGTCGAAAACGGCTGGCACGATCGCCAATACCACGAAAATTGTCGGATCCGGTGTCAGCGCGGTTATCTCCGCAAAAGATACATATGATGGGTTTTCTCAAGCCTTTGATACAACGGCGTCTGATGAGCAAAGAGCTTCGGCAACCATTCAGGGCAGTGTGGGAGCCGCCAATACGATTTTGAATGGCGCTGAATTAATTGGTGCAGCAACGGGCTCCTTTGGTGCCGCGGCAGTAGGCGGAGCCGGGGCCATCCCAATTGCAGTAAATCATGTGCTGCTGAACCACATCAACAATACCATTTCCGACAATCCCAACAGCCAAAGAGCTAAAATTTATCTCAATTCGTTTGCACATCCACAAAACTTCGGATGATCTGTTTTTGGCATTAGTTGATACGGCAGTTGGTGTGTGAAGTTGATCTTTCGAAGCTGCCATTTCAGCCCGGGCAAATTGCCCGGGCATCAGTTAATTGAACCGCAAGCCGACGCGTGATCCACCTTAGGCCTCCCTTTGATCTTGATGCGCTTTACCGTAGCAGCCTGATCCAGGCGCGACAAGGATTTACGATTTTCAAAAAAATATCTAATAGAATTAAATTCTTTTTCTATGAGCCGCACCGGGAATCGTGGAGGCTGGTTGGTTTAAGTTAATGCGGACACGTCAGCGGCATTTCTGAGTTGCCTGTCGTAGTTCAGCAGTCGGGATATAGCCAAGCGGTTCCATCAGGCGATGATGGTTGTACCAGGCCACCCATTCCAGCGTTTGCCAGTTCGATGGATTCCCTCGTTGAGATCCTCTGTCGGAGTGATGAATCAAGGTTCCGTCCTCGCCAGGTTGGCGGGCATACAGCGCCTGTTCAAGTGCATCCAGAACAAAGTCCGTGGTCATCGACGAGCTGACGCGCCAACCAACAATAGTAGAAGCCCAATGTCTTTCTGGGCCTCTCATTGAGCCGCGCTGCGATCTTGTTCAGTTGTGCCAGCTCGTATTGATCAAGTTGCGTACCGTGAGGCAAGGTTTGCGGCGTGCAGCCGATCATCGGTGCAATCGATTCGACTGCCGCCCACATCGACGGGGGCTCGGCTCGCTACGCTGCCCGCGTACCACGCGCACTGCGCGCTCTCGGACTTCCGGGGAAAACTTGCTTGGCTTCTTGTTCATGGCCCCATTCTCTCAAGAGTTGGAGCCTCCACAGAACTCGGCGCGGTTCAGTCCCTTCCTAGACTTCTCTCTAATGAAAGTTACGACTGACTGTCGGCAACTCGCCTAGAAGATGTGACAGATCTACCAGACGTTTGGCGACCAGGTGCTGAACCCCTTCAACGCTTTGCCAGACGCCCAACGCCGCCAACAGCTTAGCACCGAGGATTTCTTTACGCTGTCTCTCCAGCAACTTGGGCCAGATAATAACGTTCACGTTTCCGGTTTCGTCCTCAAGCGTGATGAAGATTACGCCTTTCGCAGTGCCCGGCCGCTGTCGTACCGTAACCAACCCGCATCCGCGCGCAAGCCTTCCGTTTGGGTAGGTGTTTAACGTCGTGGCCGGCATGAGCCTCTTCGCATGCAACATCGGACGCAGCAACGCCAAAGGATGTCGACGAAGCGTCAACCCCATGGACTGGTAATCACTCTGTATCTCGTTCCCTTCGGATGCCCATCCGAGATCCGGTGTTTCATCAACCACATTTGCTGAAGCAAGCAGATCCTTGTCGGGAACAGCGGCAACGGATTCCCACAGTGCACTTCGGCGGCTGCCAGCCAGAGACGCAAGGGCATCGGCCCTAGCCAGAACATGCAAATCATGTCGATCCAACTGAGCTCGCCGAGCCAAATCGACCGTCGACGAAAAGGCCTCAACGGATCGTGCCATTTCAATACGATCAGCCGCCTCCGCTCGCATCCCATGCAGAAGAGAAAGACCAAGCCGAACAACCGGGCGTCCCCCCTGCTCGCGATACTCCAGTGACGATTCCCAGTTGCTGATCGTGACGTCTGCAGGCAAGACCGTGACCCCATGGCGCTTCGCATCCTGGATGAGCTGCGATGGAGAGTAGAACCCCATTGGCTGGCTATTAAGCAACGAGACAAGGAACGCCTCGGGCTCATGACACTTCAACCAGCTACTGACGTAGACAAGCAACGCAAAGCTTGCCGCATGACTTTCCGGGAAGCCATAGTCGGCGAACCCCTTGATCTGGGCAAAAATCGCTTCGGCAAATTCTCGTTCATAGCCACGTATCAACATGCCGCTCACCAAGCGGTCGTGGTAAGGCTCCAGCCCTCCTTTACGCTTCCAAGCTGCCATCGCGCGCCTCAGCCCGTCTGCCTCGCCAGGAGAGAAGCCGGCCGCAAGAATTGCAACCTGCATCACTTGCTCCTGAAAAATCGGCACGCCAAGCGTTCGAGCTAATGCTGTTTCCAGATCCTTACCTGGATAGCTGACCGGATCGATTCCTTGACGTCGCTTCAAATATGGATGAACAGCACCACCTTGAATCGGGCCAGGCCGCACGATCGCCACCTCAATCACAAGATCGTAGAACGTCCGTGGTCTCAATCGCGGCAACATCGACTGTTGCGCTCTCGACTCGATTTGGAATACCCCGACTGTATCTGCCTTCGAGATCATGTCGTACGTTTCCGGATCCTCTGACGGGATATCCTGCATCTCAAATGGCTGATCGCGGTCCAGGGATATGAGGTCAAGCGCCCGACGAATGACGCTCAACATTCCCAGCGCCAGCACATCCACTTTGAGCAACCCGAGCGACTCGAGATCATCCTTATCCCACTGGATCACGCTACGATCCTGCATTGCCGCGTTCTCAATCGGTACAAGGCGTGACAACTTGCCTCGGCTGATGACAAAGCCACCGGAGTGCTGAGAAAGATGCCGAGGAAAACCACACAGCTGAGCGGCAAGCGATGCCCATGTCTGAATGACGGGTGCTGATGGATCCAACCCTGACTCTGTAAATCGCTCGAGTAAATCTGCCGTACCGTCGAACCAGTGATGCGCCTTGGCAACTCGATCGACAATCTGGGCATCAACACCGACTGCTTTCCCTACATCCCGAAGCACGCCTCTTGCACGGTACGTCGATACCGCGGCAGCAATAGCCGCACGGTCACGACCATACTTTCGATAGATGTACTGCATGACGGCTTCTCTCTTTTGATGTTCGAAATCGACATCGATGTCCGGATGACTATTACGTTCCCGGCTGATGAACCGTTCGAACAACATCGTTGATCGTGCAGGATCCACCTCCGTTATGCCAAGGCAATAACAGACTGCAGAATTCGCAGCTGATCCACGCCCCTGGCAGAGAATTCCTTCGCTACGAGCAAATTTGACGATGTCATATACGGTCAAAAAGTATGGCTCGTAGCGCAACTCCGTGATCAGTTCGAGCTCATGTTCGAGCTGCGCTTGCACGTTGAGAGGGATGCCGCTCGAGAAGCGACGATGCGCTCCCATGTACGTTTCCTGTCGCAGATATTCAGTTGGTGTGAGTCCAGCCGGTACTAGCTCATCGGGATACTCGTAACGCAACTCATCGAGCGAGAACCCGCAACGCGAAAGGATCGCGACCGTCTCGCTTAATGCGTTTGGATGATAGAGATGCGCCAGACGTATCCGCGCCCGCAAATGCTGCTCGGCATTCGGTGCAAGCTCATAGCCGCACTCTGCAACAGGCTTACCTATACGGATCCCCGTCATTGTGTCCTGCAGCGGCTTCCTGGAACGGACATGCATGGTTACATGCCCGACTGCAACAACTGGGACACCATTGCCATACGCTATGTGTTCGACAACACCAGCATGAAGATTGTCCATGGCGCGCTGATGCAGACATAGGCCGACCCATGCACGCCCGGGGAACGTCTCCCATAGCCACTCAACTTGGGCATCCAACACTTCCGGATCCGCGGGGAACTTGGGAATCAAGATTGCGAGGCACCCTGGCATTCCTCTCAGATGGGCATGCACCTTCTCCGGTTTCAAGAGGTCCTGTGGCATGAGGCGATATCCACCTTTGGGTGAGCGCATGCGTGCCAGCGTGATGAGCTCGGAGAGATTGCCATACCCTTCGCGGTTCTGTGCAAGCAAGATCAGATCAAAAGCCGGCGACGAATCGGCCTGAGTCAGCTTGAAGTACGACCCGATGACCAACGGAAAATTTAGATCCTTGGCTGCTACATGTGCCCGTACAACTCCCGCCAAAGAGCATTCGTCCGTGATGGCAATCCCAGAGTAACCCAGCTGGGCGGCTCGCTTGACCAGCTCCTCTGCATGCGAAGCCCCCTCCAAGAAAGTGAAGTTCGATAAGCAAAAGAGCTCGGCATATGCCGGCAACGAGAGAGGCAATGTGTCCATGAGATTTACAACCGATGTAGAACATTTCCGTTGAACAGGACATCCGTCAGACATCCGAGCGCTCTGTGTGGCCGGCGCTCCGGGAAGCGATGCTCTTTCGCGCTATCCCGATTGATTCCGTATATCTACCGATTCATCTAAGGGGGTGAAGTACCGAGGCAAAAGGCTGGCAGGCAAGCGTGCCGCTCATCGGTAGAAAAAAGGGGGCTATATACGTCGATATCGGGCGGCTCGCCGCGCTCGCGGCTGATGAAGCGCTCGAACAACAGCGTGCTGCGCTCGGGATCGACCTCGGTCACGCGCAGGCAGTAGCACACCACCGAGTTCGCGGCCGAGCCGCGCCCCTGGCACAGGATGTCGCGGCTGCGCGCGTAGCTGACGATGTCGTAGACCGTCAGGAAGTACGCCTCGTATTTCAGGTCGGCGATCAGCGTCAGCTCGTATTCGATGCGCTCGCGCACCTTCCCGGGCACGCCGTACGGATAGCGCGCCTGCGCACCCTTCCAGGTTTCCTGCGCCAGATAGGTGGCCGGCGTATGGCCGGGCGGCACGATCTCGCGCGGATATTCGTAGCACAGCTGATCGGCCGTGGCCGGATAGCGCGGCACGAGGACCGCGAAGCAGCCGGGCATGCCGCGCAGGTGCGCGAAGGCCTCGGGCGGCGCCGCCAGCTCCTGCCGCGCGAGCCGGTAGGTGCCCTTCGGCGCGCGCATCCTGAGCCAGGAAATCAGCTCGGACAGGTTGCCGTAGCCATCGCGATCGCGCGCGAGCAGCACGAGGCCGAAGCCCTGCCCGTCCTCGTCGGGCGTGACCTCGAAATACGCGCCGACCACGAGCGGCAGCCCCGCCGCCTTCGCCGCGACATGCATGCGCACCGCGCCCGCGAGCGAGCACTCGTCGGTGATCGCAAGGCCGCGGTAGCGCAGCGCGACCGCGCGCTCGACCAGTTCGTCGGCCGTCGACGCGCCGTGCAGGAACGAGAAATTCGAGCGGCAGAACAGCTCGGCGTAATCGGGCGGCGCCGGCAGCGTGCTCAGCATCGCCGCCTACCCGAAGAAACCGTGCAGAAACCAGCCCGGCTCGCCGTCATGCGCCGTCCGGCCGTGATAGACCCAGTAGCATGCGCCCGCGTCGTCCTGCGCGACGTAGTAGTCGCGCGCGCGCGGCGCGCCGTCGAACCAGCCCGCCTCGATCCGCTCGCGCGCCGATGCGAGCGTGAGCGGCGTGCGGTACACCGGGCGGTTGTCGCGCTCCGCGAGCGGCAGCGGCTCGGCCAGCAGCCAGGCCGGCCGGGGCGCCGCGTGCGCGGGCTCGCCGGCCCGGCCGGACGGCTCGCCGAGCGGAATCCAGCGGTTCGCGACCTCGGGCCGGTAGTCGTCGACGGGCGCGGCGCGCAGCACGTTGTGCGCGCCGAGCCGCGCGCCCAGCAATTCGAACAGGCGCGCGCGCGCCTCCGGCGTGCCGCCCGGCTCCGGGAACAGATCGTCGGGCGGCGGCGCGGCCTCGACCACGCGCGTGGCGACGAGGCGCACCGCGATCACCGCGGCCGGCAGCGGCACACGCGCGAGCCGCTCGCCCAGCACCCGCACGCAGTGCGCTTCGTCGCGCGTCGGCGCGGCGAACGCGAGTTCGAGCACGGTCGGCGGCAGCGCGTGCCGCCCGCGCTCATGTTCGAGCCGGCATTCGAACGCCGTGAGCGACAGCTGCCGCGCGGCCAGCCAGCCGCCCAGCTGCACGATCAGCCGCCGCGCGACGAACAGCACCGCCTCCGCGTGCTCGACCCGCTCCGGCAACTCGAGCCGCGCATCGAACACCGGCGGCACCGGCAGCCATTCGAACAGCTCCGGCGCATCGCCGTAGGCGCGGTCGAGCGCGCCGCTGAGCGCGGTGCCGCAGCGCCGCTGCAATGCGGCGCGCGGCAGACGGCGCAGGTCGGCGAGCGTACGGCAGCCGAGCCCGTCGAACCAGGCCGCGAACGGCCGGGCCGCAGGCAGCAGCGCGCACGGCACGCAGGCGAGCGCACGCTCGAGCGACGCGCGCCGCAACACCCGGCGCGGCCGCCGCAGGCCGGCGCGCGCGAGCAGCCACGCGCCGCCGCCCGTGGGCGCGACGCCGATGCGCGCGCGATAGCCGAGCGTCGCGAGCGCCGCGCGCGCGGCGCGGCACAGCGCAGGCAGGCCGCCGAACAACCGCAGGCTCGCGCCGATCTCGGCCAGCAGCGTCGCCTCGTCCTGCAGGGTCACGTTCGGCGCGAAGCGCAGCAACGCGAGCGCGACCGCGCGCAGCGCGTCCGCCTCGCGCGCCGGATCGCGTTCGAGCAGCCGCACGGCGGGTGCGACGGTCAGCACGCCGCCGCGCTTCATGCCCACGCGCACGCCCGCCGCGCGCGCCGCCGCGTCCGCGCGCAACACCACGCCCTGCTCCAGCACTGCGCAGCCGGAATCGGACTCAGGCGGCATCGGCTGCCGCGGCCGGAACACGTCCAGCGGCAGGGACGGCAGATGGACGCCGAGAAAAACGCGCATGACGGCTCCCCAGGATCGGCGACGGCAGCAGCGCGAGCGACAGCGCGCCGCTCGTCGCCGGCCCGCGGCGCTTGATGATGTCGACCGCGATGCCGCCGGGCTCGGGCCGCAGCGCGACGCGCAGCGGCGCCGGCGACGGCTGCTGCGCGGCGGCCAGCGGCCGCAGCATGATGAACAGGGTGGCGGACGCGCGCGCGGCCGCGAGGTGCAGCCGGCGCAGCGCCTCGGGCCGCGTATCCAGCTGCCACAGCAGCAGCGCGCCGCAGCAGCCGGCCTTGAGGATCTGCTCGGCCGTCCACAGCGCATCCGCGCTGCGCGCGGCGCGCAGCCACAGCAGCGCGTCGCGCGGCAGGCCGAGCCGGGCCAGCGCGCGCGCTTCCGGCACGTGAGGCGGCTGCACGAGCGCGAGCGGCCGCTGCGCGCTGACGGCCCGGACGAGCGCCGGCGCGAGCAGGCGCAGCTCGCCGCAGCCGGCCTGCGGCACGAGCAGCTCGGTCAGCCCGCCGAGCGGCCAGCCGCCGCCGGGCAACTCGGCCGACAGCGACGGATGGCCGGTCTCGATCGTGCGCGGCACGCCGCGCGCGAGCTGGGAGCCGCGCCACAGGGACGGATGAAGGGTTTCGGGAAGAACGGAGGATGCGGGCATGACGCCACCCATAACTGTATATTTATACAGTATAGGACAATGACGATGTTGCGCACAGTCCATGCCGGCCCCGGGTTTGCTGGCGACTCCCGCCCTTGAAATCCTGCAGGTCCCGTCGCTCGGCACCGCGACATCTTCGCGGCCTGGCCGACCTCATCGATCATTCAGGATCTCAGCCATGCCGTCTCCGAGATGGATGCGTTGATGGCTCGCTTTCCGGCGGGCGGAGCACCCGTGACCGATTCATTGATCGATACGTCCGCCATCTTCGAGACGGCCTACGCCCGCTTCGTCAGCGTGATCGGACTCTCCGAAGTCAGACGGCGCGATGCGCTGCCGGCCCAGGCGCTGCGGAACAGAAACATTCTGCTCTACAGCAACATCGGCGTCTCCGTGCTGTTTTTCGTTGCAATCCTGATCTTTTCCCGATCGATCCAGAACTTCGGCCGGGCGCTGCGAACGGCCCATCAGGTGTCGCACACCAAGCAGGTGTTTCTCGCCGCGATCAACCACGAACTCCGCAACCCGCTGCAGACGATCGTGTCCGCCACGGAAAACATCTCGCACTACGCCACCAGCCGCGAATTGATGCTCGCCGTGATCAACATCGACCAGGCGGTGAAGCACATCGAAACCCATATGCGGGATCTGACAGACTACCTGCGGTTCAAGACGCACAAGATCAACCTGCGCACCGCCCCGATCGATCTTCGCTCGATCGCCGCCGAAGCTGTCCGCCGATTCAAGCCGATGGCCGATAAAAAGGACATCCGGCTTCAGGCCACGTTTTACACGTCCCTATCGACATTCCTCTCCGACGAGCAACGCGTGCAACAGATCATCGACAATCTCGTCGAGAATGCGATCAAGTACTCGCCACATGGCGTCGTCGAAATAAGATGCGGGATTCTTGCGGAGTCAGGCCGTTCGCACGCAAAAATTGAAGTCATCGACGAGGGAATCGGCATCGACAGGAACAAGATCAATTTCCTGTTCTCGCCATTCTTTCAAAGCCAGTTTCAGGATAGCCCGGGGGTCTCCGGATACGGCATGGGCCTCGCGGTCGTGCGAGGTCTCGTGGAAGTCCTGGGTGGAGATATTTCCGTGGAAAGCGACGTCGGCAAGGGCACGGCCTTCATGGTCACGCTCCCCTGCCAATCGCTCGTCACGCACGATGCGCAACCCGGTCAGGCGTCGCCGGACGGGGGTGATTCGAACTGAGCGTCGATCAAGGCGCGGATTTCCCGCGATGCCGGCTCATCGCTCGATACTGCGAGAATGTTGGGGCCGAGATCATGGATGTCGTATTTGAAATCGATCAGCGTCCGATGCATGCTGCCGAGGTTCGACTTGATCTTCTCGATGAACAAGACCGGGCGGGACGCCGCAAGGTTTCCAGCCCGCCGGCAATGACCGCCTCCTCCATGCCCTCGACATCGATCTTAACGAGGTCGACATGCGGCTGGTCTAACGAGTCGAGCGTGATTAACGGAACGTCGTACCCCGCGCCGTAGTTGATTTGCTGGCCGATATCCTCATTCTTTTTTACCATGCACCAGCTCCAGGCTGCCGAAACTGGATTTCCGGTGGTAATCGACGAACGGCACCTTCAACGATCCGACCTCGCCGCCGATCGCCGCGTTTCTGGCGTCGACATTGAAGCAATTATTGATGGCGATGTTTCCGCACAGCGCATAGTAAACCGGCTTTTGCGCCTTGATCGAGATGACGCTGCCCGCATCGCCCAGCGCCCGCGCCCGCGCAAACTCTATCGTGTGTACGCCGATATTCGCGCCGCAGTCGATTGCCACGACAGGCCGCCGGCCGCCGAGCGCGCGCACCTTCATCCTCAGGATCGAATTGAGCAGTTCGACGTCGCTCTTATAAAATCCCCCGGTCTCCAGAATCCCACCCTACACCGTAGGTGCCGTACGCTTCGCTACGATTTTCGTCATTTCTGTTGACGATAAGCGTTCCGTGACTCGTTGACGCCAATATGTAAGCAACTTTCACGAACATCCCTCGTTGAATATTTATTCACGCACCTTCGCGCAGGATTTCAATAATACACAGCGAGGCCCGGGAGATTTTCGACGCCCGGGCTTCGCCCGGCGTGAATCATATCCGCGCCCGGTTACGTCTCGCCTGTAATCGGTGGCCGCCAGTCGGAAGACGAGGGCAGATCCACGCGCCTGTCGTGCACTATTCGCACCCGCAGCGAATCATGGATGTTCGGCGTCGAATGCCGCCGAAGAGTCTGTTCGTTTAATTTATTCCACCCTCTTCGGATCACGCCTGCATCACCGATAAGTCCCGCAGGAAAACCTTTGAAGATCAGTCCGGAGCCGCCTCTTTCATGGAGCGAACGCCCGGCCCGACACCGTGGGGACGCACCACGCGCGCCCCCACGGTGCGCTTCACCCCAGCAGCAGCGCGTCGTCGTCGAGCCGCTCGTGCCGCACCTTCTCGAACATCTGCAGCAGGTCGGGCACGTCGAGGCCCTTGCGCGCGTCGCCGGCCACGTCGAGCACCACCTGCCCCTGGTGCAGCATCACCGTGCGATCGCCGTAGTCGAGCGCCTGCCGCATGCTGTGGGTGACCATCATCGTCGTCAGCTTGCCCTCGGCGACGATGCGCGCGGTCAGCTCCAGCACGAACGCGGCCGTCTTCGGGTCGAGCGCCGCGGTGTGCTCGTCGAGCAGCAGGATCCGCGACGGCCGCAGCGACGCCATCAACAGGCTCACCGCCTGCCGCTGGCCGCCCGACAGCAGGCCGATGCGATCGGCCAGGCGGTTCTCGAGCCCGAGGTTCAGGAGCCGCAGCTTGTCGCGGAACAGCTCGCGCGACGCGCGGTTGAGCGCCGGGCGAAAGCCGCGCCGCACGCCGCGCGCGGTCGCGAGCGCCATGTTCTCCTCGATCGTCAGCGCCTCGCAGGTGCCCGCCATCGGGTCCTGGAACACGCGCGCGACGAGGTGCGCGCGATCCCACGCCGGGCGGCGCGTGACTTCGGCGCCGTCGATCGAGATGCGGCCGGCGTCGACCGGCTGGTCGCCGCTGATCGCGTTCAGGAAGGTGGATTTGCCGGCGCCGTTCGAGCCGATCACCGCGACGAACTGGCCGTCCGGGATCTCCAGCGACAGGCCGCGCAGCGCGCGGGTCTCGATCGGCGTGCCGGGATTGAAGGTGAGTTTCAGGTCGTGTGCGGACAGCATCTCATGCCCCTCCGTTCTTGCGCGCGAACAACTTCTTGCGGGTTGCGGGCAGCACCAGCGCGACCGTGACGAGCAGCGCGGTGACGAGGTTCAGATCCTGCGCCTTCAGGCCGATGAAATCGCTGTTGAGCGCGAGCGCGATGAAGAAGCGATAGAGAATCGCGCCGATCACGACGGCCAGCGTCGTCAGCACCAGCCGGCGCGCGGGCAGGAGCGTCTCGCCGATGATCACGGCGGCGAGGCCGATCACGATCGTGCCGATCCCCATCGAGATGTCGGCGCCGCCCTGGGTCTGCGCGAACAGCGCGCCCGCCAGCGCGACGAGCGCGTTCGACAGCGCCATCCCGGCGAGCGTCGCGCGGCCGGTGGCGATTCCCTGCGCGCGCGCCATGCGCGGATTCGCGCCGGTCGCGCGCATCGCGAGGCCGAGCTGCGACGAGAAGAACCAGTCGAGGCCGAGCTTCGCGACCACCACGACCACGCACAGCAGGGCCGGGCGCAGCACGTAGTCGGGCATCCAGTCGGGCTGCAGCACCGAGAAAATGGTCGGCTCGGTGATCAGCGGCACGTTGGGCCGCCCCATGATCCGCAGGTTGACCGAGTACAGCGCGATCATCATCAGGATGCTCGCGAGCAGATCCATGATCTTGAGGCGCACGTTGAGCCAGCCGGTGATGAAGCCGGCGCACGCGCCCGCGGCGATCGCGACGAGGGTCGAGGTGAACGGATCATGGCCGGCCGCGATCAGCGTCGCGGCGACGGCGCCGCCGAGCGGAAAGCTGCCGTCGACGGTCAGGTCGGGAAAGTTGAGGATGCGGAACGAGATCAGCACCCCGAGGGCGACGAGGCTGAAGATCAGGCCGATCTCCAGCGCGCCCAGCAACGAAAACAAAGACATGATGGGGAATCCTGTTGCGGGCGCGGCACGCGTGCCGCGCCCGGTCGGCATCGGCGGCGGGCCCGGGTCGGGCGCGCCGTCCGCCTGTTCTATCGTGGCCCGGTAGGGCCCGCGCAACCGCGCCGCCCGCTCGCGCGGCGGCGCATGCGTCGCGTCTTACTTGATGACCGTCTTCGCTTCCTTCACGAGGTCGGGCGAGAGCGTGACGCCCTGCTTCGCGGCCGCGTCCGTGTTGACGAACAGTTCGAGGTTGCTGCTCGTCTCGGACGCGATCGCGCCCGGCTTCTCGCCCTTCAGGATCCGCACCACGATCTTGCCGGTCTGGCGGCCGAGATCGCCGTAGTTGATCCCGAGCGCCGCGATGCCGCCGCGCTTCACGCTGTCGGTGTCGCCCGCGACCAGCGGGATCTTCGCCTCGTTCGCGACCTTCACGAGCGCCTCGTAGGCGGACACGACGTTGTTGTCGGTGTTCGTGTAGATCACGTCGACCTTGCCGATCAGGCTCTTCGCGGCGGACGCGATGTCGACGGTGCGCGGCGCGGCCGCCTCCTTGAGGCTCATCCCCTGCTTCGCGAGCAGATCCTTGAGTTCCTTGACGACCACGACCGAGTTCGCCTCGCCCGGGTTGTAGACCATCCCGACCGTCTTGGCCTTCGGCACCACGCGCTTGATCAGCGCGACCTGGCGGTCGAGCGGCAGCTTGTCGGACACGCCCGTCACGTTGGTGCCCGACGGCCCCCAGCCCTTCACGAGCTGCGCGGCGACCGGATCGGTCACGCCCGAGTAGACGACCGGCACGTTCTTGGTCGACGCGACCACGGCCTGCGCGGCGGGCGTCGCGATCGCGACGATCACGTCGGGCTGGTCGCCGATGAACTTGCGGGCGATCTGCGCGGCGGTGCCGGTATTGCCCTGCGCGCTCTGGTATTCCCACTTGAGCTTGTCGCCGTCGTAGCCGGACGCCTTCAGCTCCGCGCGCACGCCGTCGCGGATCGCATCGAGCGCGGGGTGGTCGACGATCGACAGGACCTTGACGGTCTGCGCGTGTGCGCCGGACAGCATCGCGAGCGACACCGCGCCCGCCAGGATCGATTGGACGGCCACTGCCTTGAAACGCTTCATGTATGAGTCTCCCCCGGTATCGGTTCTGGGTTTTGGGTTCTATAGGGTGAATCGGGCCGCGTCGCATGACGCGCGCGCCTGTCATGCGATCGTCAGCCAGCGCACGAGCATACCATTCCATTAATATGAATTTCGAGGCGCGCACCCATCCGGCGCGCCCATGAAAAAAGGTTCATCGCGGATTACCGGGGAAGGCAGCGCGGATCTTGAGGAAGAAGTATTCCTCATCCCGGTAGCCGTAGGCCCGACGCTTGATAACCTTGATGGTGTTGTTGATGCCTTCGACGACGCTGGTATTGAGCGGGTGTTTGCAGCGAGCCAGAATGCCGTGCCAGTAGCTTTGCAGGCGTTCAGCGAACAGTTTGAGCGGCGTAATGCCGCTCTGCTGAGCCTGCCTGATCCATTGTCCCCATGCCTTCTGAGCCCAGGCGGGTCTCTGGTAGAACCAGAGTCGCTTGAGTTCATCGCGTAGCAGATAGACGCACAGCAACGGCTGGTTGGCTTCCAGCAGTTCATTCAGATGTACCGCCTGATCTGCCCGCAAGTTCTGGCGATTGCGCAGCAGCAGCCAGCGGCTCGACTTCAGTACTTTGCGCGCAGGACGGTCGTGCCGAAGCTGATTGGCCTGATCGACTCGTACCCGGTCAATGACTTCACGTCCGTACTTGGCCACCACGTGGAACAAGTCATAGACGACTTCCGCCTGCGGGCAGTTCGCCTTGATTTCCAGCTCATAGGCGGTCGTCATATCGATGGCGACCGCCTCGATGCG
>NZ_JBXAPG010000023.1:0-117218 GCF_058803765.1 Burkholderia sp. GW821-FHT14F03 | reverse complement strand
CCGCCCCGACGCGCGCCGGGCCCGCCGCGCGTCGCGCGGCCGATATCAGAACACCTTGACCGGCATGTTCACGACCAGGCGGTATTCCTGGTTGCCGCTGTCCGAGTAGTGCATCGAACCCGCGTGCCACATCGCGATGAAGGTGATCTTCGTGTCCTTGAACCTGCCGCTCTGGATCGTGTAGGACGGGATGAAGCCGAACTCGTGGTGACGCCCCTGGATCGGCGCGCCGTTCTTCCAGTACATGCTCGACTGGCTCGAATCGAGCGCCGCGCTCGCGGAACCGTCCGCGCCCCAGCCTTCCAGCGCCCACACCATCGCCTTGAAGCCGGGCAGCCCCGCGTCCTTGCCCCAGAACGTGTAGCGCAGCTGCAGCGATTTTTCGTGCGGCGCGTTGTAGTCGACGTTCATCGAGTTGACGAGGAAGATGCCGTTGGTCTCGTTCAGGTAGTCGAAGAACTGGTCGCCGAGAATCTGTTGATAGCCGAGCAGCAGCTCGTGCGGCCCGTGCTGCGCGGCCAGCGACAGGCTGTATGCGTTGTTGTCGATCTTGCCCTGGCGCGCGTCGCCGGTGTCGTGCGACGAGTAGACGTTGCCGAAGCCCGTCCACTTGATCGTCTGCGGCGCGCCGTAGCTCTGCTTCACCGACGCATAGTATTGCCGGTACACGTCGTCCGCCTGGCTCGCATACAGCGACGCCGAACCCGTCGGCGAGTAATCCCAGGTGCCGCCCGCATAGGTGAAGCGATCGACGCGCGTGCCGCCGTATTGCGTCGTCAGATTGGTCAACGTGGTGCGGCCGCGCGCGTTGTTCTTCGTGAAGCTGCCGGCTTCGAGCATCACGTTGCGGAACTCGTTGCTGACAAGGGTCGCGCCGAGGAAGGTCGGCGGCAGCGCACGGTTGTCGTGCTGCTCCATGAACGGATTGTCGACCGCCTGCAAACCGTACTTGAGCACCGTGTTGGAGATCCGGGCCTTCACGTCGTAGATGCCCGGGAACGCCCACGCGAGCTGGTTCGAGCCACCGCCGCCCTTCGCGACGTGGACCATGTTGCCCGCGCCCATCCCGCCGTCGAGCTTCAGCGCCGCGTAGAGCGACGCATCCACGCCGAAGCCGATCAACCCCTGCGTGTAGCCCGATTCGAAATTCGCCATCGCCCCCTGGATCCACGCGTGGCGGTGCGGGCCGCCCTTCGCGTCGAGCACGTCGGCGTAGTTGCGGAACAGCACGTTCAGGTGGCTGTCGGCGATGAAGCCATTGGATTGCGACTGGCTCGACTTCGGCTCGGGCGGCGTCACCGCCTGGGTGGCCTCCGCGTTGACGATCGCGTTCGGCGTCGTCGCCTGCTGCGCGACCGAGGTCGCGCCCGATGCGGACGCGGCCGGCGCGTCGTCCGCCCATGCTGCGGGACTCAGCGCGAGCCCCGCGACTATCGGCCAGCTCCATGCAAGCCGGACCGCCCTCGATGCCACCTTCATCGATTTATTTTTTCCCATGACCGTCACTTTTTATATGTGTGTGTGAACCACCATTACCGGCCGTCTCTCTCGGCCGGCAACACCCCGGCGCGTCCGAAAAAACGAACGCACCTTCCCAACGGCGCGGGAATCACCCCGCGCCGCCCCGTGAACACCAGTTGTCGATGTGTTGTGTTTGTCTATGTCGCGCGTCAGCGCGCGCCCACCCGGATGCACGCGACGCGCGACGCCGATCCGCCGCGCACTTCCGGCTGCGGCGTTTCATGCGAACACGCGTCGATCGCATCGGGGCAGCGCGTGCGGAACGCGCAGCCCGACGGGGGATTGAGCGGCGACGGCATCTCGCCCGACAGCAGCAGCGACCGGCGCGCGCGCTCGCGCACCGGGTCCGGCACCGGCGCGGCGGCGAGCAGCGCGCGCGTATACGGATGCTGCGGCGCGCCGTACACGTCGCGCCGCTCGCCGAACTCCATCACGCGGCCGAGATACATGACGAGCACGCGCTGGCTGATGGCCTTCACCACCGCCAGGTCGTGCGCGACGAAAAGATAGGAGAGCGACAGTTCGCGCTGCAGGTCGCGCAGCAGATTGACGATCTGCGCCTGGATCGATACGTCGAGCGCCGACACCGGCTCGTCGCAGATCACGAGGCGCGGCTCGGCGATCAGCGCGCGCGCGATCCCGACGCGCTGGCACTGGCCGCCCGAGAACTCGTGCGGATAACGCAGCAGGTGATGCGAATTGAGGCCGACGCGTTCGAGCATCGCGAGCACGCGCACGCGGATCTCGTTGCGACCGAGCTGCGGCTGATGCGTGACGAGCGGCTCCGCGACCACCTGCTCGATCGTCATGCGCGGATCGAGCGACGCGAGCGGATCCTGGAAGATCATCTGCATTTCGCTGCGCAGGGTGCGGATATCGCGGCGCGCACCCTGCACGAGCGGCTTGCCGCGCCACGCCACGCTGCCGGCCGTGATCGGCGCGAGGCCGATCAGCGCGCGCGCGAGCGTCGATTTTCCGCAGCCCGATTCGCCGACGAGCCCGACCGTCTCGCCGGGCCGCACGTCGAACGACACGCCGTCGACCGCGCGCAGCGTGCCCTTGCGCGACCACGGGTAGCCACCGAGCGGCACGCGGAAATGCACCTTGAGGTCGCGCACCGACAGCAGCGCGTCGTCGCCGCGCGCGGCGCCGGCCGGAGCGGGCGCCGCGGCCGGGGAAGTAAGACCGGCCGCGCTCATCGCAGTCCTCCGGAGATATCCGCCACGGGCCGATGGCAGGCGCGCACCGCGCCCGCCTCCGAGTAGCGGGTGAGTTCGGGACGATCCGTCCGGCAATGCGCCGAGGCATAGTCGCAGCGCCGCGCGAATGCGCAGCCCTGCGAAATCTGGCCGGGCAGCGGCGGATTGCCGGGAATCGCGATCAGCGGCGCGTTGTCGGGCGCATCGAGACGCGGCAGCGCGTTCAGCAGGCCGATCGTGTACGGATGCGACGGCGCGGCGAAAATCGCCTCGGCGCTCGCGTATTCGACGGTGCGGCCCGCGTACATCACCATCACGTCGTCGGCGAGCCCCGCCACCACGCCCATGTCGTGCGTGATCAGCACGATCGAGGTGCCGCGTTCGCGGTTCAGCTCGCGCAGCAGTTCGATGATCTGCGCCTGCACGGTGACGTCGAGCGCGGTGGTCGGCTCGTCGGCGATCAGGATCTCCGGCTCCGACAGCAGCGTCATCGCGATCATCACGCGCTGGCGCATGCCGCCCGAGAATTCATGCGGATACATGCGGATGCGGCGCGCGGCGTCGGGAATCCGCACCGCTTCGAGCGCCTCGATCGCGCGCCGGATCGCCGCGCGGCGCGACAGCTTGCGGTGCAGCTGCAGGCTTTCCGTCATCTGGCGTTCGATCGTCAGGAACGGATTCAGCGAGGTCATCGGATCCTGGAAGATCATGCCGATCCGGTTGCCGCGCACCGCGTTGAGCTGGCGCGTGTTCATCGCGAGCAGGTTCTCGCCGTGGAAACGCGCCTCACCGGTGGTCGAGCCGTTGGCGGCGAGCAGGCCGAGCAGCGCCATCACGGTCTGGCTCTTGCCGGAGCCGGATTCGCCGACGATGCCGAGGGTCTTGCCGGCCTCCAGCGCGAACGACACGCCGGATACCGCGTCGACGGGCGGCGCATCCTTGCGCGTGAAGCGCACGCCGAGTTGATTGACTTCGAGCAGGGCCATGTCAGCGATCCTTCGGGTCGAGCGCGTCGCGCAGGCCATCGCCGACGAAATTCACGCAGTAGAGCGTCACGCACAGCAGGATCGCCGGCGCGAGCAGCAGCCAGGGCATCGCATCGAGCTTCTGCGCGCCGTCCTGGATCAGCACGCCCCAGCTCGTCATCGGCTCCTGCACCCCGAGCCCGAGGAACGACAGCACCGATTCGGTCAGGATCACGCCCGGCACGCTGACGGTCGCGTACACGACCACCACGCCGAGCAGGTTCGGCACGATATGGCGCGCCACGATCGAGGCGGGCCTCACGCCGATCGCGCGCGCCGCATCGACGAACTCGCGATTGCGCAGCGACAGCGTCTGGCCGCGCACCACGCGCGCCATGTCGAGCCACGAGAACGCGCTGATCGTCAGCACGACGAGCATGAACGAGCGGCCGAACAGCGTCATCATCAGGATGGCGATCAGCAGGTACGGGATCGCGTACATCATGTCGACGACGCGCATCATCGCGGAATCGATCCGGCCGCCGGCGAAGCCGGCCGTCGCGCCCCACGCGACGCCGAACAGGCCCGACACCAGCGTGCCGAGCAGGCCGACCTCGAGCGACACGCGCCCGCCGATCAGCGTGCGCACCAGCAGGTCGCGGCCGAGTTCGTCGGTGCCGAACCAATGCTGGTTCGCCCAGGTCGGCGCGAGGCTGATCGACGACCAGTCGCTCGCGGTCGGATCGTTCGCCAGCAGCATCGGCCCGAACACGCAGGCGAGCGCGATCAGCACCAGGATCGCGAGGCTCAGCATCGCGGCGCGGTTGTGCCTGAAGCGGCGCAGCGCCAGTTCGAGCGGCGTGCGCGAGCGCGGCGGCGCATCGCTGTGCTCGGGCAGCTCGACGGAGGGAGTAGCAAGCGTCACGGGCGCCTCCTCAATAACGGATGCGCGGATCGAGCCACGCGTACGTGAGGTCGACCAGCAGATTGAACAACACCGCGACCACCGTCGTCAGCACGACGAGACCGAGCACCAGCGTGTAGTCGCGGTTGATCGCGCCGTTCACGACCAGTTGGCCGAGGCCCGGCAGCGCGAACACGGATTCGGTGACGACCGCCGCGGTGATCGACGAGATGCACACCGAGCCGACCAGCGACACCACCGGCATCAGCGCCGGCTTGAGCGCGTGGCGCAGCACGATCGTGCGGCGCGGCAGCCCTTTCGCGCGCGCGGTGCGGATGTAGTTGCTCGACAGCGTCTCGATCATCGAGCCGCGCATCACGCGCGCGAGCTGCGACACGTTGATCAGGGTCAGCAGCAGGATCGGCAGCACCCGGTAGCGCCAGCCGCCGTCGCCCCAGCCGCCGGCCGGCAGCCAGCCGTTGCCCTCGCCCGTCTTCAGCAGGATCGCGAAGATCAGCACCAGGACGGGGCCGAGCACGAACGGCGGGATCACGTTGCCGAAGTTGCCGATCAGCATCACGATGCGATCGACGAAGCTGTCGCGCCACACCGCGGCCATCGTGCCGAGCAGCACGCCGAACCCGATCGAGATCGGGATCGAGATGCCGCCGACCCCGAGGCTGACCGGAAACGCCTTGCGCACGAGATCGTTGACCGTCCAGTCGACGTAGCGGTACGACGGCCCGAGGTCGCCGTGCAGCAGCGCGTTCAGGTACATCAGGTACTGCTTCCACAGCGGCTGGTCGAGGTGGTACTTCGCGTTCAGGTTCGCGAGCGTCGCGGCGGACAGCTGCTTCTCGCCGTCGAACGGCCCGCCCGGCGTGAAGTGCAGCAGCAGGTAGCAGACGGTGATCACCGCGAGGATCGTCGGCACCGCCCAGAGCGTGCGACGCAAGGCATAGGCCAGCATGGGTGCGCTCCCCTCAGTGCTTGATCAGGTACAGGTCCTGCGACGCGCGCATGTCGATGAAGTTCGTCAGCGAGTAGCCGCCGACGTACGACTTGACGAGCCGGTCCGCGGTGTACTGGAACAGCGGCAGCATCGGGTAGTCGTTCATCGCGAGGTCGTGCGCCTGCGTGAGCAGCGCCGAGCGCGCCTTGTCGTCGAGCTTCTGGTTGCCCTCGGCAACGAGCGCGTCGACCTTCGGGTTGCAGTAGCCGACCGTGTTCTGCGGGCTGCCGCAGCGCAGCAGGTCGAAGAAGGTCATCGCGTCGTTGTAGTCGGCGAACCAGCCGTCGCGCGCCATCTGCACCTTGCCGTCATGCCGCAGCTTCATCAGCACCTTGAATTCGACGTTCTCGAGCTTCGCGTTCACGCCGAGCTTGGTGCGCCACTCGGATGCCGAGAACAGCGCGACCTTCTTGTGCAGGTCGCTGGTGTTGTAGGTCAGCGTGAACGACAGCGGATTCGCATCCGAATAGCCGGCCTGCTTCAGCAGGCTCTTCGCGTACTCGACGCGCTTGGCCATCGGCCAGCTCGCCCAGTCCGGCTTGAACGGATGATCGATGCCCTTGGTGCCGGCCGGCATCAGCCCGTACATCGGCACCTCGCCCGCCTGCGTGAGCTTCGAGGTCAGGATGTCGCGGTCGAGCACCATCGCGAGCGCCTGGCGCACGCGCTTGTCCTTGAACACCGGCTCGCTGTTCTTCATGTAGTAGTAATAGCTCGCGAGCTGCAGGCCCTGGCGCAGCTCCTTGCCGAACTGCGTGCTCACCTGCTTGATCACGCCCGCCGGAATCGAGTACGTGTAGTCGATCTGCCCCGACTGGTACATGCGCATCGCGGTATCGTCGCTCTCGATCGGCAGGTAGGTCACCTTGCGGATCACGACGTTGCGCGCATTCCAGTACTTGTCGCTCTTCGCGGCCACGATGCGGTTGTTCGGCTGCCAGTCGACCAGCGTGTACGGGCCGTTGCTGACCATGTTCTTCGGCCGGGTCCAGGCGTCGCCGAGGCGCGTGACGACGTCCTTGTTGATCGGCACGAGCGTCACCATCGCGGTCAGCTCGGGGAAGTACGCGACGGGCACCGTGGTCGTCACTTCCAGCGTATACGGGTCGACCGCGCGCACGCCCAGGTTCGACACCGGCTGCTTGCCGGCGATGATGTCGGTCGCGTTCTTCACGAACTCGATCAGAATCGTGTACTTCGAACCTGTTTTCGGATCCGCGACGCGCTGCCAGGCATAGACGAAATCCGCCGCCGTCACCGGCTGGCCGTTGCTCCACTTCGCATCGCGGCGCAGCTTGAACACCCACGTCTCCGGCGTCTTGCGCTCCCATGACTGCGCCACCCCCGGCACCACCGAGCCGTCCGCCGCGATCCGCGTGAGCCCCTCGAACAGATCGAGGCTGACCGTGTTGGCCGTCCACGACTCGATGTGCGCGGGGTCGAGCGACTCGACCTCGGCAGGCACCTGCCGCGTCAGATCCTGCTGGTCGGCAAGCGCGACGTTGGCGGGAACGGTCACGGCGGATGCCGGATGCATCGTCGTCAGGGCGAGCGCGGCCAGCACGGCCGTCATGGCATGCGTAAGTTTCATGGATATGCAGAGTTGGCTGAATTAACGGAGAGAACGCGCGACGCGAACGCGCCGGGCGCCTGAGACGCTTAGGGCTGCAACGACGGAGGCGGCCCCTGATGCTGATGTCTCGTCATTTTAGTATTCCTTACATTTCTTTCGATGGGCATTCCATTCGAAAACGAAATGAGGAATCCCCACGCATTAGAACAACCTCGGCGTCCCGACCCAGACTACCACTGATTCGATTTTCGCAGTGTTGACCCAGCTATGGGGGACGGTCGACTGATAATGCGCGCTGTCACCGGCGTGCAGGACGAAGGTCTTGCCTTCCAGCGTCAGCGACACTTCTCCGTCGATCACATACAGGAATTCCTCGCCTGCATGCGTCGTCACCTCCGACCGCTTCTGGCCCGGCGGCATCCGCACGAGAATCGCCTCGAGCTGACGTCCTTCCGGCACGTTGGTCAGGCGCGCAAACAGATTGGCCGAATCGGCAAAACTGAAAAAGCGCAGCTGATCGCCGCGGCAAACCGAGCGCTCTTCACTGGGCGTCTCGACGAAATACTGCACCGTGACGCCCAGCGCATGGGCAATGCCGGCCAACGACGTGATGGACGGCGATGCCAGACCGCGCTCGACCTGCGACAGGAACGGCTTGGAAATACCCGCGGCCGTGGCCGTTTCGTCGAGCGTGCGCTTCAAGCGCTGTCGCAACGCCCGGATCTTGCCGCCAAGCGCAATTGCCGCATTGGCAGGCCGCGTGTTTTCAGTGGGAGGAACCATAGCAGGCCGAAATCTGATCGTCAAAAATTGTTTGATGGAAAATAACTAAGTTTGATGAATATGGCTTAGTCTTCGTCTTGCTGATTGATGTCATCAAGATGAAAACCGGGCCAAGACCGCCAGGCCATACTGGCGGCAACGCGCTATCTTGCCAGACTCAAAACCTTCACAGGCAGCCACGGTGAGGCTTCGAGGGTTTTGGCGGAGGGCGGCCGGCCCAACAGGCTCAATCGTCTGACGACATCGCCACTGGGGAAAACCCGCTGGATTTCCGGGAATACCCTGAGTGACGAATTCGCCACTCGCCGCGAGAATCGCGGCCGTTCCGCGACCCCTTATTCATGCCAGGGGTCGGTTCCTGTTCTACCGATCCGCACGCGCGGCCTGTCCGCGGCGCGCGCGGGCCGATGGCGCGCCGCGACCCGGCGCCCCCGCAGTCGCACTGAAATGACCGTACTTGCTCGACCGGCGCGCGCCGCGCGCCCCCCTACCGCCGCCGTCCCGCCGGCGGCAGCGCCCACGCAGCGGCGCGCCCACGGCCACGCCGATCCGCCGCGCACCTAGCGGCTCGTCCATTCCGCCCGCCCCGGCGCGCGTCCCGCACCCGGGACCGGCGCATCAGCACATCGGCGCATCGGCGCATCATTCAAGGCAGGCCGCGCCCGCGCGCGCCGGCCCCCCGTTCAAACAGAGGTCCATGATGAATACAGCACGTGTCTCGCAGACACGATCGTTTACGACGGTCTTCCTGATCGAAATGTGGGAGCGTTTCGGTTACTACGGGATGGCGGCCCTGCTCGTCCTGTTCATGGTCAACCAGCTCGGCTTCACCGACAGCCATGCGAACCTGACCTGGGGCGCGTTCACCGCGCTCGTCTACGCGTCGCCGTCGATCGGCGGCTGGATCGGCGACAAGGTGCTCGGCACGCGCCGCACGATGATCGTCGGCGCGGTCGTGCTGTGCGTCGGCTACCTGATGCTCGCGATGCCGAACGAACATCTTGCCTACCTGTACGGCTCGCTCGGCGTGATCGTGGTCGGCAACGGGCTGTTCAAGGCCAACGCCGCGAACCTCGTGCGCCGCATCTACGAAGGCGACGACAGCCGCATCGACAGCGCGTTCACGATCTACTACATGGCGGTCAACATCGGATCGACCACCTCGATTCTCGCGACGCCGTGGATCAAGGACCACTGGGGCTGGCACGCGGCCTTCGCGGTGTGCAGCGCCGGCATGCTGCTCGCGATCCTGAACTTCGTGCTCATGCACCGCACGCTCGCGGACATCGGCTCGCCGCCCGACGCGGAGCCGGTGCACTGGCGGCGCGCGATCGCGGTCGTCGCCGGCGGCGCGGCGCTCGCGCTGATCACGATGTACGTGCTCGAACACAAGGCGCTCGCGGTCGCGAGCGTGTGGACCGCGGCGTTCGCGATCCTCGCGATCTTCGCGTACATGATCGCGAAATCGGACAGCTCGGAGCGCGCGGGCCTGATCGCCGCGCTGGTGCTGATCGCCCAGGTGATCCTGTTCTTCATCTTCTACGTGCAGATGTCGACCTCGCTCACGCTGTTCGCGCTGCGCAATGTCGATCCGCGCTTCATCCTGTTCGGCACGACGCTGTTTACGTGGAGCGCCGCGCAATTCCAGGCGCTGAATCCGATCTGGATCATGCTGCTGAGCCCGCTGCTCGTGATCCTCTACAACCGCTTCTCGAAAGCGGGCCACGACATTCCGGTCGCGGTGAAATACGCGGTGGGCTTCGGCTCGGTCGCGATCGGCTACCTGGTGTTCTCGATCAGCGGCCGCTTCGCGGTCGACGGGCGGGTGTCGTCGTGGTTCATGGTGTGGGGCTACGGGCTTTACTCGCTCGGCGAGCTGCTGGTCAGCGGCCTCGGCCTCGCGATGATCGCGCGCTACGTGCCGGCCCGCATGAGCGGCTTCATGATGGGTGCGTACTTCGTCGCGACCGGCGTGTCCCAGTATCTGGGCAGCGTGATCGCGAACTTCGCGCAGATGCCGTCGCACGACCTGCCGGCCAGCGCGTCGCTGCCGCTGTACACGAACCTGTTCATGTGGCTCGGCTGGCTCGCCGCGGGCGGCATGGGCGTCTCGCTTCTGCTGCTGCCGCTGATGCGCCGGCTGTCGCACGAGCATCATCGCTGCGTGAACGAACAGCGCAACGCGCAGGCCGCGCCGCAGTAACGCTCAGTAATTTCCCTGTTCAGTGAATTCCCTCGTCGCGCGCCATTCCGCTGCCAAATGTGCGCACCCGTCCTACACTGGATGCATAGAGTCCATCGGACCACGACGCACCACGACGAGGGGAACCACGATGAAAAACAGAACCACGCGGCTGCTGCGCATTCTGTCGGACATCCGGCATGCGCAGCGGTGCACCGCGCTACGCGCCGCCGCCGCATCGGCCGAAGCCGACGCGGTGCTGGCCGAGCCCTCGGAGCCCGATCCGGACGACGCGGACGCGCAACGTTTCGACGACGCCGCACTCACGATCCGCTCCCGTATCAGCTCACCTCACTGACGGCGTCCGTCGTCACGCGCCGCCCGCACGGGCGCATCGTTCTCCTTGTGTCTGCCCCGCCCCGGCGTCCGGGTTTGCCCCGACGCCCGGCCGCCTGTCGACGCATCGTCAGCGCGCGACGCGACCGCGCCGCCGCAGATGCGCCGCGCCGTGCCACGCGGTCAGCGCGACCGCGAGCCAGATCGGCCCATAGGTCGCGAGCCGCGCGGACGTGAGCGGCTCGCCGAGGAACAGCACCGCGACCACGACCAGCAGGATCGGCTCGACATAACCGAGGATGCCGAACAGCGTCATCGGCAGCAGGCGGCTCGCCTTCAGGTAGCTCGCGAGCGCGATCGTGCTGAGCGCGCCGAGCCCGGGCAACAGCAGCCACAGCGCCGGATGCGCGGCAACGTGCGTCGGGCTCGCGGCGAGCGTCGCCACCGCGATCGGCAACAGCAGGAGCATCTCGCCCGCGAACAGCGCGAGCGAATCGGCCTGGATGCGCCGGCGCAACATGAAGTACGGCGGATAGCCGAGCGCGACCACCAGGGTCGGCCATGCGAACGCGCGCGTCGTCCACAGCTCGTGCGCGACGCCCGCCGCCGCGCACGCGACCGCGAGCCACTGCAGGCCGGCGAGCCGCTCGTGGTAATGGAACCGCCCGACCAGCACCATGGTCAGCGGCAACAGGAAGTAGCCGAGCGAGACGTCGAGCATCCGGCCGTGCAGCGGCGCCCACAAGAAGAGCCACAGCTGCACGCCCAGGAGCGCCGCGCCCGCGACCAGCATCAGCGCGGTGTGCGGCTCGGTGCGCAGGCGCGCCGCCAGCGCGCCGAGCGCGGGCCCATTGCCACGCAGCGCGACGAGCGCGAGCGCGCCGGGCACGGTCCAGATGACGCGCCACGCGAAGATGTCGAGGCCCGTCAGCGGCGCGAGCAGCTGCGCATAGCCCGACAGCAGCGCGAACAGCGCGGATGCGGCCACCGACAGCGCGACGCCGCGCATGGCGCCCGACGATTCCGGCAGAACGGCGCTCACTGCTGCTGGAAGCGTTCGAAGCGCCGGCCGGTGGGCCGTTCCTCGAAGCTGACCTCGGTCACGCGCGCGGCGGGCGGCCCGTGCCGCAGCCAGGCGAGCATGCGATCGATCTGCGGCGCGGGGCCCTGGATCATCGCCTCGACCGAACCGTCCTCGAGGTTCGACACCCAGCCGCGCAACTTCAGCGCATGCGCCTCGCGCACCGTGGCGTGACGGAATCCGACGCCCTGCACGATGCCGCGCACCCGTACGTAATATGTCTCGATCCGTTCGTCCAGATCGTTGCTGCCCATCGTCTTCCCCTGTACCGATATCATCCAAGCCCGGCATTGTAGTCGCGCCGCGTGCATCCCGTAGGCACGGCGCCCCGGGGCAAACCCGCACAAGCACGTACAATCCCGTCCGACACGCAACCGCGGCGCGGCCCCGGGCCGCGCCGCCATGAGGACAGGCATGACTGATACACCACGCGATCTCGTTCTGGTCACCGGCGCATCCGGTTTCGTGGGCTCCGCCGTCGCGCGCATCGCGCGCGAGAAGGGCTACGCGGTGCGCGTGCTGGTGCGCGCGACGAGCCCGCGCACCAACCTCGCGGACCTCGACGCCGAGATCGTCACGGGCGACATGCGCGACGAGGCGTCGATGCGCCGCGCGCTGCGCGGCGTGCGCTACCTGCTGCACGTCGCCGCCGACTACCGGCTGTGGGCGCCCGATCCGGGCGAGATCGAACGCGCGAACCTGGAGGGCGCGCTCGCGACGATGCGCGCGGCGCGCGCGGAAGGGGTCGAGCGGATCGTCTACACGAGCAGCGTCGCGACGCTGAAGGTCACCCCGTCCGGGCACGCCTCGGATGAGACCGCGCCGCTCGCGGCCGACCAGGCGATCGGCGTCTACAAGCGCAGCAAGGTGCTTGCCGAACGCGCGGTCGAGAAGATGATCGCGGAAGACGGGCTGCCCGCCGTGATCGTCAACCCGTCGACGCCGATCGGCCCGCGCGACGTGAAGCCGACGCCGACCGGCCGCATCATCGTCGAGGCCGCGCTCGGCAAGATTCCCGCGTTCGTCGATACCGGGCTGAACCTCGTGCACGTCGACGACGTCGCGCACGGTCATTTTCTCGCGCTCGAGCGCGGCCGGATCGGCGAGCGCTACATCCTCGGCGGCGAGAACCTGCCGCTGCAGACGATGCTCGCGGACATCGCGCAGCTCACCGGCCGCAAGCCGCCGACGATCGCGCTGCCGCGCTGGCCGCTGTATCCGCTCGCGGCGGGCGCGGAACTGGTCGCGAAGGTGACGAAGCGCGAACCGTTCGTCACGATCGATGGTCTGAGGATGTCGAAGAACAAGATGTACTTCACATCGGCGAAGGCGGAACGCGAGCTGGGCTACCGCGCGCGGCCGTACCGGCAGGGTCTCGAGGATGCGCTCGCGTGGTTCCGCGAAGCGGGCTACCTGAACGCGTGACGCCTGCCCGGGCGGCTCGCGCGATGCGCATTTTGTTACACGCAATCGTCTGCCCGCCGGGACGCAACGGGTAAAATCCCCGGTCTTACGTAGAGAAATACCGCATGAACCTGAACGAACAGATCGATGCGCTCGATGGCGGCATCGATCAGCTCATCCATACCGCGCGCAACGTCGCGCGCGCCGCGCGGGCGGCCAACGACGCCGCCGTCTCGACCCAGGCCGCTCATGAACTGGCGAGCGCCGACAAGGCTGCGGCCCAAGCGCTCGCCGAGCAGGCCGAGGCGGTGCAGGCCGCTGCCGAAGCGGCCGCGGCGCGGGCCGTCACCGATCGCTCGCACGCCGAGATGCTGGCGGCGCAGGCCGCCGAGGAGCGCGCGGCGGCCGAAGCCGCCACCGCGCGGCTCACCGAAGAACGCGCGGCAGCCGAGGCGCTCGCCGCGCGGGCCGCCAACGATCGCGCCGCCGCCGACGCCGCCTCCGCGCGGCTCGCCGAAGAACGCGCGGCAACCGAGGCGCTCGCCGCGCGGGCCGCCAACGATCGTGCCGCCGCCGAAGCGCTGACCACCCAAGCTGCCGACGCTCGCACCACGGCCGAAGCCGCCGCCGCGCAGCTCGCCGACGCGCGAGCGGCAGCCGAGGCGCTCGCCGCGCAGGCCGCCAACGACCGCGCCGCCGCCGACGCCGCCACCGCGCAACTCGCCGACGAACGCGCGGCAGCCGAGGCGCTCGCCGCACAGGCCGCCAACGATCGCGCCGCCGCCGAAGCCGCCACCGCGCAACTCGCCGACGAACGTGCCGCAACCGAGGCGCTCGCCGCGCAGGCCGCCGACGATCGCGCCGCCGCCGAAGCCGCCCAACGCGCGAACGAACACGCGGTGGCCGAAGCGCTGGCCGCGCAAAACGCCGACGCCCGCGCCGCCGCCGACGCCTCTCAACACACCGGCGCCGAACTGCTGGCCGCGCAAGCCGCCGCAGATCGCGCGGCGGCGGAAATGCTCGCGGCGCAAGCCGCCGCCGACCGCGCCTCGGCCGAGGCCGCCGCGGCCCAGGCCGCGGCCGATCGCGACCTCGCCGAAACGGCGCGCACGCAAGCCGCCGCCGACAAGTCGGCCGCCGAAACGCTCGCCGCGCAGGCCGCCGCCGACCGCGACGCCGCGCCGACGCTCGCCCGATCCCACGCCGAGCAACCGGCCGAGACGGACGAGCGCCCGACGCTGCGGGTCAATCGCCCCACCCAGGATGAGCTCACTTTAACGATCCACCACCATGCCGTATCGCTGCACCCGGCGCAGTTGAGCCAGTTGATCGAGGAGTTGTCGCACGCGCGTGCGTCGATGAGCGTCGAACAGCCGGCGGGCGTGCCGTCCGGCTGGCGTTTCGTGTCGACGAAGAATCCGATGATGGCGGTGCAGAAGCAGTCGAACGGCGACCGCCTGCTGATCGCGCGGCACACGGGCTACGGCTGGGTGCCGTTCACGTTCTCGCCTGATGTGGTGATCCAGCTCTACATGCTGCTCACGCAGAAGTGAGCGGACGGCGGGGCGGCCCTGCCGCCCCGCGCGTTCAGCGCTCCACCGGCGCCTGCACGCGCGCCTTCCACTGGCCGCCCTTGCCGCGCCAGTAGCGCACGGCGGACGCGAAGGTCGCGCCCACATAGAACAGCGCGACGAGCGGCAGCGCCGGCGCCCACAGCGGCGAACGGCGGTAATAGCCGAGCATCGGCGCATACGCGGTGCACATCGACGCCCACGCGAGCCACGCCGGCCAGGCGCGCGCGCCGTAGGCGAGCGCGGCAACCGGCGGCAGCAGGTAGATGACGGCCATCCCGAACAGCGTCCCCACGAGCATCAGCGGCGAATAGCGCAGCTGCGTGAACGCGGTGCGCGCGATCATGTTCCAGATGTCGCGCCAGCTGTCGTACGGGCGCAGCGACACGCTGCGATCCGCGAGATCGAGCCGGATCGGATGCCGGCCCTCGCCGCGATGCTTGATCTGCGCGGCCAGGCTGCAATCGTCGATCAGCGCGCCGCGGATCGACTCGATCCCGCCCGCCTCCTCCAGCGCCGCGCGGCGCACCAGCATGCAGCCGCCCGCCGCGCCGGCGGTGCGATTGCGCGGATCGTTGATCCACGAGAACGGATACAGCTTCGCGAAGAAGAACACGAACGCCGGAATCAGCGCCTTCTCCCAGAACGAATCGCAGCGCAGCCGCACCATCAGCGACACCAGATCGCGCTGCTCGGCCTGCGCGCGCGTCACGAGCTGGGCCACGGCGTCGGGCGGATGGCCGATGTCGGCGTCGGTCAGCAGCAGGTAGTCGGCCGGCAGCCCGAGCGTGCGCACGGCCGCGATGCCCTGCGACTGCGCCCACACCTTGCCCGACCAGCCGGCCGGCAGCGGCTGCGCGCCCAGCACCGTCAGGCGCTCCGCGCGGCCGATGGCGAGCGCCGCCGCGCGCGCGGCGTCGGCCGTGCCGTCGGTGCTGTGGTCATCGACGACGATCAGGTGGAACGCCCCCGGATAATCCTGTTCGAGCAGCGAGGTGACCGCCGCCGCGATCACGTCGGCCTCGTTGCGGGCCGGCACCACGGCCGCCACGGCCGGCCAGCCGTCCCGGGCCGCCGCGCCGCGCGCCTCGGGCGGCAGGCGGCGCGCCGGACGCGCGCGCCAGAAACCGCCGCGCGCGAACAACAATACGAGCCAGATCACGAGCGACAGGCACGACAGCAGGAACACGATCACGAGCGTCATGCGCGTTCCCCCGCCGCCGGGGAGCGGTGCGCGGCATGCGTCGCCGCGCGGCTGTAAGTTTTGTAAATATCGACGTCCATCAAGCCTGCCCTCGGGTCCGCGCGCCCAGACGCCGCGCGGACGGTTGCAAAACCGCGTAGTTTACTGGGTTCCGCGCGGCCCGGCGCCGAGCCTCGGGGTTGTGCCGGTTGCAACATCGTCAGGAACGGTAAAGCACGCAAAGGCCGATAGGGTTAAAATGCGCGATTAATTCGGGGTGCCGGGTTCCGTTCCCGCATTCATAACATCTAAGTTGGGGCGATCGGGCCGGCCTGCACGGCTCTCTCGAACCCCGCGTCTGTCGTCGGAGTTCGCCCAAATATGCGAGTCATCCTTGCCCAGCCCCGCGGCTTTTGTGCGGGGGTTGTCCGCGCGATCGAGATCGTCGATCGCGCGCTGCAACAGCATGGCGCGCCGGTCTATGTGCGGCATGAAATTGTCCACAACCGGCACGTCGTGGAAAACTTGAGAAATAAAGGGGCGCAGTTCGTCGAGGAACTCGACGAGGTGCCGCACGGCGCCGTCGCGATCTTCAGCGCGCACGGCGTCGCCCAAACCGTCGAGCGCGACGCCGAGGCCCGCGGCCTCGACGTGCTCGACGCGACCTGCCCGCTCGTGACCAAGGTGCACGTGCAAGGCCGCCAGTACGTGGCCGCCGGCCGCCGCCTGATCCTGATCGGCCACGCCGGCCATCCGGAGGTCGAGGGCACGATCGGCCAGATTCCGGGCGAGGTGGTTCTCGTCCAGAGCGAGGCCGAGGTCGACGGGCTGACGCTGCCGGTCGACACGCCGGTCGCGTACGTGACGCAGACCACGCTGTCGGTCGACGACACGCGGGGCATCATCGAGGCGCTGACGCGCAAGTTCACCGACATCGTCGGCCCGGACACGCGCGACATCTGCTACGCGACGCAAAACCGCCAGGCGGCGGTGCGCGAGCTGAGCGCGCAGGTCGAGGTGCTGCTCGTGGTCGGCGCGACCAACAGCTCGAACTCGAACCGCCTGCGCGAGATCGGCACCGAAAGCGGCGTGCCGAGCTACCTCGTCGCGGACGGCTCCGAGATCCGCCCGGAATGGTTCGCGAACGCGACCACGGTGGGCCTGACGGCCGGCGCATCGGCGCCGGAGGAAATGGTTGAGGATGTGATCGGCGCCTTGCGCGCCCTGGGTCCCGTCGACGTCGTCACGATGGCGGGCCGGGAAGAAAAAGTTGAATTCAAGTTGCCGGCGAAGCTGTTGCAAGCTGTCGCCCGCGAAGTCTAAGGAGGACATCTCTTGTCTATTCCGCTGCTCCAACAAGTCCGCGTCGGCGCCTATATCGTGCGCCAGCACCTTTCCGGCAACAAGCGCTACCCGCTCGCGCTGATGCTCGAACCGCTGTTCCGCTGCAATCTCGCCTGCAACGGCTGCGGCAAGATCGACTATCCGGATCCCATCCTGAACCAGCGCCTGTCCGTCGAGGAATGCCTGCAGGCCGTCGACGAGTGCAACGCGCCGGTGGTCTCGATCGCGGGCGGCGAACCGCTGCTGCACAAGGAAATGCCGGAGATCGTCCGCGGCATCATGAAGCGCAAGAAGTTCGTGTACCTGTGCACGAACGCGCTGCTGATGGAAAAGAAGATGGACGACTACCAGCCGAGCCCGTACTTCGTCTGGTCGGTCCACCTCGACGGCGACAAGGACATGCACGACCACGCCGTGTCGCAGGACGGTGTGTACGAGAAGGCGGTCGCGGCGATCAGGGAAGCGAAGCGCCGCGGCTTCCGCGTGAACATCAACTGCACGCTGTTCAACGACGCGATCCCCGAGCGCGTCGCGAAGTTCTTCGACACGCTCAAGCCGATCGGCGTGGACGGCATCACGGTGTCGCCGGGCTACGCGTACGAGCGCGCGCCGGATCAGCAGCACTTCCTGAACCGCGACAAGACCAAGAACCTGTTCCGCGAGATCCTGAAGCGCGGCGACGGCGGCAAGCGCTGGTCGTTCAGCCAGTCGTCGCTGTTCCTCGACTTCCTGGCCGGCAACCAGACCTACAAGTGCACGCCGTGGGGCAACCCCGCGCGCACCGTGTTCGGCTGGCAGAAGCCGTGCTATCTGGTCGGCGAAGGTTATGTGAAGACCTTCAAGGAACTGATGGAAGACACCAACTGGGACAACTACGGCGTCGGCAACTACGAGAAGTGCGCGGACTGCATGGTCCACTGCGGCTTCGAGGCGACGGCGGTGATGGATACCATCGCGCATCCGCTGAAGGCGTTCGCCGTGAGCCGCAAGGGCATCAAGACCGAAGGCGCGTTCGCGCCGGATATCCCGATCGACAATCAGCGCCCCGCCGAGTACGTGTTCTCGCGCCACGTCGAGATCAAGCTCGAGGAAATCCAGCGCGCCGGCAAGGGCAAGCTGCAGAAGTCGACCAAGTCGGCCGCGGCGGCCTGACCGCGCGGCGCCGCGCGCGCCGTGCAGCCTGACCGACGCAAGGGGCGTCACGGACTCGGTCCGTGACGCCCTTTTTGCTGGTGCGCCGCACGCGTCTCGCGCGCACGCGCTACTATCCTCGTTTCATCCGCGGCGCACCACGATGCCGCGCATCCCTCCCGCCCGAGAACCGTCATGTCCCTGCTCGATCCCGCCGCCATCGAAAGCTGGCACGCGCACGTCTATTTCGACGCCGCCCATCGCGATGCCGCCTGGGCCTTCCGCGAGGTCGTCGACCAGCAGTTCGGCGCGCGGCTGCAACTCGGCCGCTTCCACGAGCAGCCGGTCGGCCCGCATCCGGTCTGGTCGTACCAGCTCGCGTTCGGGCGCGAGCACTTCGACACCATCGTGCCGTGGCTCGTGCTGAATCACGGCGCGCTCGACATCTTCCTGCATCCGAACACCCGCGACGAACTGCGCGACCATCGCGACTGCGCGACCTGGATCGGGCGTTCGTATACGTTGAATCTGGCCGGGTTGACCGACTAGCGGGCAGACGGCCGCGCCCGCTGGCGTCAGGCGGCGCTGGCCGCCGCGCGCCGCCGCGGCCAGCGCCGCCGCGACCGGCAGCTTCACGCCGCTCGTCGCGCACGCCGACACGTGCTGCCACAGTTCGGACAGCCGATATCTCGGCAGGGTCGCGAAGTAATCGTCCTGCAGCGTGACGAGGCGTTCCAGCACCGGGCTGTCGGCCGCATCGAGCGCGCAGCGCGCCTCCGCGCGTTCGAGCACGCGCTCCGCCTCGACGCACAGCGCGATCTGCGCATCGGGCACGTCGGCCAGATCGCTGAGCAGGAACACCAGGTACACGGCCGTCTGCAAACGCCGCAGCATCTCGAGATCGCCATGACCGCCGCGCATCGCGACGAGCGCCAGGTGATATTTGAGGGAGATCGACCGCACCCGGGCGGGCGGCATCGGCAGCAGCCACGCCTTCGTCATGGGCCGGCGGCCCTTTCCCTTGTTCCCGTGTTTCATCCCGTCCTCCCTAAGCCGTGCGGGGCACGCCGCGTCGGACGCACGCCGCCCCGCTCAGAACGTGTTCTCGCCCTTCAGGTAGTAGGCGGTCTTCACGCAGAACGCCCGCACCGGACGCCCGGACTGCGTATCCTCGGCGACGCGCGCCTCCATCGCCGCGCGCGCTTCGGCTGAGCGGTCCGGCTGCGGGTGATGGACGCGCGCGAGCGCGCGCTGCATGTCGAGCGGATAGCGCTGGTTGCCGGCCGAGGTGGCGCGATAGCCGACGCGCTGCAGCTGCAGCAGCTGCCGGTCCGTATCGGCGCGCGCCGCCCACCAGCCGAACGATCCCGCGCCGCCGTCCGGTTGCGCGAATGCGACGGCGGGCAGCCCGGCGAGCGCGCCGGACAGCGCGAGCAGGGGGACGAGCGATTTCATCGTGGCCTCCAGAATGACGTCCCACCGCGCCCCCTGGCGCGATGTCTTGAAAACATCGTAATGGGCCGCTCAAATCGAATGAATATTTGAAATCACAATTCAACGTTGTCGCACCGAAAACGGCATGCGCCAATCCCCCTTCCGATCCCCTCCATTCAGCGCCGACGCCTTTGCCTGCGAGCCCGCCGGTCGCTTTAAACCCATTCAACAAAACGTCGGAAATAGGCATCCGTGACCTCACGCAATAGGTCATTGCCGATATTCGAGACAATTTCCACGATCGATGAGAAAAGGCGCGCGTTCCGCTACACTGGCCGACGCCGCCGCGCGTACCACGCCGCGGAGGTGGACACACACCACTGAGAGACCATAAGAAGGACCACAAGATGGGCAAGATCCTCTTCATCGTGATTTTCGCGGGCGTCATCGCGGTCGCGCTCACCACGGGCCTCGCCGCCCGCTCCAACCCGAGGAAGCTGCGCCCGTCCGTCGGGATCGCCGCGTTCGTCGGCGTCACGCTGGCCGGGCTGCTGTTCATGTCGCTCACGCAGGTCCGGCAATCGACCTACGGCGTCGTCACCACCTTCGGCCACATCGAGGCCGACACGCTGCCCGAGGGGCTGCATGTGGTCAGCCCGGTGTCGAACGTGCATGAAGTCTTCGTCGGCGTCGCGGTCGCGCGGGTCGAGAAAGCCCAGGCGGCGTCGAAGGATCTGCAATCCGTGCACACCGACCTCACGATGAACTATCGCGTCGACCCGTCGCGCGTGCGGGCGCTCTACGCGATGGCGCCGTCGCTGACCTACGAGTCCGACTACGTCCAGCCCGCGATGTTCGAGGTGTTCAAGGCGGTGGTCTCGCGCTACACCGCCGAGCAGCTCGTCACCGAACGGCAGCTCGTGTCGCAGGACATCCTCGCCTCGCTCGAAGCGAAGCTCAAGCCCTACGGCTTCGTGATCCAGGACATCAACATCACCGCCTTCGCGTTCAGCGAAGCGTTCGACCAGGCGATCGAAGCCAAGGTCACCGCGAGCCAGAAGGCGGAACAGGCCGAGCGCGAGCTGCAGCGCGTCAAGTTCGAAGCCGACCAGAAGATCGCGCAGGCCGAAGGCGAGGCCAAGGCGATCGCGATCCAGGCCCAGGCGATCAAGACCAACGGCGGCGACGAATATCTGCGCCTGCAGGCCATCAATCGCTGGGACGGCAAACTGCCGACCTACATGTCGCCGCACTCGCCCATGCCTTTCATCGGTCTTTCGGCGGACGCGAACAAATAAGCGCCGGCGGCCGGCGCAGGCGGGCCGCGTTCGCAGCGGCGCGCCCGCACTCCCGCGCCGAAGATCGCGCCCGTCAACCGAGATGCAACAATTGCTCGTTTTATCTCAATAATGCCCCTAGAATCCGGGCTCGATTATTGAGTCACGCGCGATAGTGCGCGGATTCGCAGAAAACAAAAACGTCATTACGGGGTTATCAGCAGATGGACCAAGTTCAAGGTTCACGCGTCGTCGTGCCGATGGAGGGGGCGCGAAGCCCGGCCGCGGCCCTCGTCCACGCACGCGGCGGGCATCCCGCCTACCGGCCCGACATCGACGGGCTGCGTGCGGTCGCCGTCGTCTCCGTCGTCCTGTTCCATGCGTTTCCGAGCCTGTTGCGGGGCGGCTTCGTCGGCGTCGACCTCTTCTTCGTCATCTCCGGCTACCTGATCCACGCGCTGATGCTGCGCGAACTGGACCAGCGGACCTTCTCGTTCGGCGACTTCTACGCGCGGCGCGTCAAGCGGCTGTTCCCCGCGCTGCTGCTGATGGGCCTCGCGAGCTACGCATTCGGCTGGTTCAACCTGCTCGACAGCGAGTTCAAGACGTTCGGCAAGCACCTGATGGGCGGCGCGCTGTCGGTGGCCAACCTCATGCAGTGGCAGGAAGCCGGCTACTTCGACACCTCGGCCGAGCTGAAGCCCCTGCTGCACCTGTGGTCGCTCGGCGTCGAGGAACAGTTCTACCTGCTCTGGCCGATGGCGCTGTGGCTCGCCTGGCGGCGGCGCATGTCGATCGCGCTGCTCGTCGCGGGCGCGGGCCTCGCGTCGTTCCTCGCCAACGTCCTGACGGTGAAGCTGTACCCGGTGGCCGACTTCTACTCCCCGCTCACCCGCGCCTGGGAACTGATGATGGGCGGCATGCTGGCGATCCGCCATCACGCCGCGCCCGGCGCATCGTCCGCCCAGGCAAACCGCAAATCCGCGGCGGGCCTCGTGCTGCTCGCGCTGTCGATCTGCGTGCTCGACAAGGACGCGGCGTTCCCGGGCTGGTGGGCGCTGCTGCCGACACTCGGTGCATGCCTGCTGATCGACGCCGGCCCGCAGGCATGGATCAACCGCACCCTGCTGTCGCAACGTGCGATGGTATCGATCGGGCTCATCAGCTACCCGCTCTATCTGTATCACTGGCCGCTGCTGTCCTATGCGCGCATCACGTGGGGAGAGACGCCGCCGTGGACGCTGCGCGCCGCGCTCGCGCTGGCCAGCTTGCCGCTCGCCTGGCTCACCTACCGCTTCATCGAGCAGCCGCTGCGCCGGCGCGCACGCACGCCGCTCAAGGTCGCGGCGCTCGTCGTGCTGATGGCGGGCATCGCCTACGCCGGCTACACCACGTACCGGCGCGACGGCCTCGCGTTCCGGATGTCGCATTCCGTCACGCGTTTCGCGCAGGACGTCGACCTCGATGTCGACCGCGATTGGCGCAGGCATGCCTGCTACCTCGAAGGCGACGCCGACAATGATCGCCCGTTCGCGCCCGCGTGCACGGAAGCCGGCGCCGCGCCCCTGTTGTTCCTGTGGGGCGACTCGCACGCCGCCGCGCTGTATCCGGGACTCGTGCAGCATCGCGACGTGCTCGGCATGCGGATCGCGCAATACACCGCCTCGGGCTGCCCTCCGCTGATCGGCGCGCAGGCGGTCGCGCCGCGCTGCGCGGCCATCCACGCGCGCATCCTGCGCCAGCTCGCCGCCGCGCATCCCGCCACCGTCGTGCTGACGGGCCGCTGGCTGCCCGAGCAGTTGCCAAACCTGGCGCCGACCGTCGCGGCCATCCGCCGCGCCGGCGTGCAGGACATCATGCTGATCGGACCCGTGCCGCGCTGGCAGGATTCGCTGCCGAAGGTGTACTGGCGCTACTGGCGCGCGGAACATGCGCCGCTGCCGGAGCGCTCGACCTTCGGCCTCGAAGCGGATGTCCGCGCGATCGACCAGGAGGCGCGCGCGACCGCCGCGACGCTCGGCATCCGCTACCTGTCCGGCTACGACGCGTTCTGCGATGCGCGCGGCTGCCTGACGCGCGTCGGCGGCGACGCGTCGGCGGACCAGCCCGGCAAGATCGTCACCTTCGACGACGCGCACCTCACGCCGGCGGGCGCGGACCTGTTGGCCGCCACGCTCGCGCGGCGGCTGCCCGCCGCGCGCTGAGCGGGCCGCGGGCTCGGGTCGCGGCGTGAGCCCGTGAGCCCGTGAGCCCATTCAAACGTCATATCAATGCACGCCGACGCGCGCCCGCGCGTCGGGCGCGCGCCACCTCATCGATTTTCCGCAAGTCAAACGTCAGCCCGCGAAACCGGCGTTCGCGACATCCGCCCGGCGTTGTGCGCAGGCGCGGACCCGCCGCCCGGCTTCACGCCCAGCCGGTTTCGCGCGTCCCGACGGCATGCCCCGCGTGCGACGACTGTCATGGGTTGTCATCACGCGATGAGCGTTCATCGCCTATGATGAACCGGTGCGCGCCGCGAGCCGCACGCCGAAAGCCCGACGACGCCTCGACGGAGGCGTCGCCGCAGCCCGCGAGCGCGCCGAGCGGGCCCCCCAGTCAGGATGACAGCCGATGACGGAACGAGCAGCTCCGACACGTCTGCCGGGCGACGCCCTGCGCCGACGCTTCCTGGATGTGCGCACGCACAGCACCGCGCTCGCCGCGCCGCTGAGCGCGGAGGATCAGGCCTTGCAGTCCATGCCGGACGCGAGCCCGACCAAGTGGCATCTCGCGCACACGACCTGGTTCTTCGAGACCGTCGTGCTCGCACGCCACGCGCGCGGCTACACGCCGTTCGACGCGCACTACGCCTATCTTTTCAATTCCTATTACGAAGCGCTCGGCCCGCGACATGCGCGTCCGCAGCGCGGGCTGCTGTCGCGGCCGTCGCTCGACGAGGTGCGACGCTACCGCGAGCACGTCGACGCCGCGCTCCTGCGTTTGCTGGACGACACGCCGGAGGGCGCGCGCGGCGCGTTCGCCGCCGAGATCGAGCTGGGCCTGCATCACGAGCAGCAGCACCAGGAGTTGATCCTGACCGACATCCTGCACGCGTTCTCGCTCAATCCGCTGCTGCCCGCGTACCGCGCGCACGCCGCGCCGCGCGCGGTCGCGCCGTCGGGCGCGCTGCGCTGGCTGTCGCACCCGGGCGGCGCGGTCGAGGTCGGCGATGCGGGGCGCGGGTTCGCCTTCGATAATGAACGGCCGCGCCATCCAGTGCTGCTGCAGCCCTATTCGATCGGAAACCGCCTCGTCACCAACGGCGAATACGCGGATTTCATCGCGGACGACGGCTATGCGCGCCCCGAGCTGTGGCTGTCCGACGGCTGGGCGACCGTGCAGCGCGAAGCGTGGCGCGCACCGCTCTATTGGCAGCCGGGCGACATGCGCGGCGATTGGCTCGTGTTCGGGCTCGGCGGCGCGCACGCGCTCGATCGCACGGCGCCGGTCGCGCATCTGAGCTTCTATGAGGCCGCCGCTTATGCGGAATGGGCGCAGGCGCGCCTGCCGACCGAATTCGAATGGGAGGCGGCGAGCATCCTGCCCGGCATCGCACAGGTCAGCGACAGTGTATGGCAGTGGACGCGCTCCGCCTATGCGCCGTATCCCGGCTTTCGGCCGCTGCCCGGCATCGCGGCCGAGTACAACGGCAAGTTCATGGTCGGGCAGCAGGTATTGCGCGGGGGCAGCGTCGCGACGCCGTCCGGCCATGCGCGACCGACCTATCGCAACTTCTTTCCGCCGGCAGCGCGCTGGCAGTTCTCGGGAGTACGCCTTGCAAAGGATGCCTGACGACCTCGACGCGCGCGACGCGTTCGATACGATGCGCGCCAGCCCGTTCGGCCGCGATCTGCTGGAAGGGCTCGGCCGCACGCCGCGCAGCATCGCGCCGAAGTATTTCTACGACGCGGCCGGGTCCGCGCTGTTCGACCGGATCTGCGCGCTGCCCGAGTATTATCCGACGCGTACCGAATACGCGATTCTCGGCCGGCATGCGGGCGAGATCGCGGCGCGGATCGGCGCAAAAGCGCAGTTGATCGAGTTCGGCGCGGGCTCGCTCGCGAAAATCCGCATCGTGCTCGACGCGTTGAACTCGGCGGGGCTCGCGCCGCGCGCTTATCTGCCGGTGGATATTTCCGCCGAGCATCTTGCACGCGAGGCGCTGACGTTGCGCGCGACCTACCCATCGCTCGACGTCAGGCCGGTGGTGGCCGATTACCTGCAGCCGACGCAGTGGCGGCCGCTCGAGCAGCTGGACGGACGGCGCGTCGGGTGCTTCCTGGGGTCGACGATCGGCAATTTCTCGATTGCCGAGGCGACGGCGTTTCTACGTCACGCGGCGGCGCTGCTCGCGGGCGGCGCGTTGTTGATCGGGGTCGATCTGGTGAAGGACCCGGCCATCCTGCATCGCGCCTACAACGATGCGGCGGGCGTGACGGCCGCATTCAACCTGAATCTGCTGCGGCGCGCGAACGCTGAACTGGCGGCGGATTTCGCGCTGGATGCGTGGGCGCATCGCGCGTTCTACGATGGCATCCGGCAGCGGATCGAAATGCATCTCGTGAGCCGCCGCGATCAGGCCGTCCAGGTCGCGGGCCGGCGTTTCAGATTCGCGCAGGGCGAAACGCTGCACACCGAGAACTCGCACAAGTTCACGATCGATGGATTTCATGCGTTGGCGCGCGAGGCGGGGTTCGTGCCGGGGCCGGTTTGGATCGACGACGCGCATCTGTTCAGCGTGCATTGGCTCGACAGCCCGGCTCCGCACACGCCCTTGCACACGCCGTTGTCGTGAAAGGGTGACGCGCGTGGCGTTGCGCGACGCCTCGTGAAAAGCGCCACCCCACGGAATGCCCGAGAGGATCGGGGCGGGCCGGTCGGGAGCGGCCCTGGATGGTCATCGGCCTCGCGCCCGGGCCGACACGCGAAAGCCGGCTCCACCCGGCTCACGAACCTTCGTGAGCCGAGCGAGGCCCGGCGCATCAGGATGCGCGCGTCGACGTCAGATTGAGCGCCACCGCCTGCGCGACTTCGATGCCGTCGATCGCGGCCGAATAGATGCCGCCCGCGTACCCCGCGCCTTCGCCGGCCGGATACAGGCCTTCGACGTTCATGCTTTGATAGTCGTCCTTGCGTCGAACCCGGATCGGCGACGACGTGCGCGTCTCCACGCCGGTGAGCACGGCGTCGTGCATCGCGAAGCCCGCGATCTTCTTGTCGATCTCGGGCAGGGCTTCACGGATCGCTTCGATCACGTAGTCCGGGAGCGCGGTGCTGAGATCGGTCGGGTGCACGCCGGGCTTGTACGACGGCGCCACGGAACCCAGCGACGTCGACGGCCGGCCCGCGATGAAATCCCCGACCAGCTGGCCGGGCGCCGAGTAATCGCCGCCGCCGAGTTCGAATGCGCGCTCTTCCCATTTGCGCTGGAACGCGATGCCCGCGAGCGGGCCGCCCGGATAGTCTTCCGGCGTGATGCCGACGACGATGCCCGCATTCGCATTGCGCTCGGCCCGCGAGTACTGGCTCATGCCGTTGGTGACCACGCGGCCCGGCTCGGAGGTCGCCGCGACCACCGTGCCGCCGGGGCACATGCAGAAGCTGTAGACGGCCCGGCCGTTGCTGCAGTGGTGGACTACCTTGTAGTCGGCCGCGCCAAGCTGCTTGTGGCCCGCGAACTTGCCGAAGCGGCTGCGATCGATCAGCCCCTGCGGATGTTCGATGCGGAAACCCAGCGAGAACGGCTTGGCTTCGATATAGACGCCGCGATCGTGCAGCATCTGGAAGGTGTCGCGCGCGCTGTGGCCGACCGCCAGCACCACGTGGTCGCAGCGCAGCGTTTCCCCGTTCGAGAGCTTGAGCGCGCGCACCTTGCCCTGATCGATCTCGATGTCGTCGACCCGGGTCTCGAAGCGCACTTCCCCACCGAGTTCGTGGATGGTCGCGCGCATTTTTTCCACCATGCTGACGAGGCGGAACGTGCCGATGTGCGGCCGGCTCAGATACAGGATGTCGTCCGGCGCACCCGCCTTGACGAATTCGTCCAGCACCTTGCGGCCATAGTGGTGAGGATCCTTGATCTGGCTGTACAGCTTGCCGTCGGAGAACGTCCCGGCCCCGCCTTCGCCGAACTGCACGTTGGATTCGGGATTGAGCACGCCCTTGCGCCACAGGCCGAAGGTGTCCTTGGTGCGCTCGCGCACGGCCTTGCCGCGTTCGAGGATGATGGGGCGGAATCCCATCTGCGCGAGGATCAGCCCGGCGAACAGCCCGCACGGCCCCATGCCGATGACGACCGGGCGCAGGGCCTCGGTATGCTCGGGCGCCTTCGCGACGAAGCGGTACGCCATGTCGGGCGTCACGCCGCAATGCGGCTTGCCGGCGAGCCGCTCGAGCGCGGCCGCTTCGTTCTTGACCTCGACATCGACGATATACGTCAGCTTGATGTCGGCGCGCTTGCGGGCGTCGTGCGCACGGCGGAACACCGTATAGCGGAGGAGTTCGTCTGCCGCCACGCCGAGGTCCGCGAGGCGCGCCCGGATCGCGGCTTCGAGATCACTTTCGGGGTGATCGAGGGGGAGTTTGACTTCGCTTAGACGTAACATGAGTACTGGAATGCGGTCGCCACGGCGTCGTGGCGGTGTTGAGACAGGCGGAGGCCGGCATGCGGGCGGCGGCGCCACGTGGGCCTCTCTGATCGCGGGAACAGCGCGACGAGGGGCGGCGCACCGACCCGGCCCGACCACTCGGGCGCGTCAGGATATCGGAGCATACAGCGCGCCGTGTGCGGGGAATATTCTTCTGATTCCAACCCATTTTGAAGCGAAAAGTGCTTCGTCATGTCGGCACCGGCGAGTGGTTCATGCGAGAACCACGCCATGCGGGCTTGACCGCCCGGGTTGTCCGAACGGGCCGGCGGAGCACATCGATATCCCTGCCGCGCAAGCGTACGGCCGGCCGCCAGAGGAAAGGGAGGCGCGATGCGCTGCGCCCGCAGCCCCGCTTTCCGTGGTGCCGCGATTATAAGAAAGCGTCACCTGGGCTGCAAATCTATTTGGGCCGGCTCCGCGTCGGCCCCGACGCCATTGGATCTCTCCTGCGGCCAAACGCGGATTCTCGATCGACGGGACCGTACGTCAGTGCCGCGCGTCGCACGCAATCGACTCGTTCCCGCGACGCCTGCTCGTCGAACGGAACCTCCGTCGAGGCCCGACGGTTCGAGACGTTCCGCCCGGGTTTCGACGCTAAGGCGCATGAACGCTACGCATGTTCCGTACTTCCGCCCGTGCCGAATAGATGGCTTCGAACAATTCTTCGAGTCTTGTCGCGATCTTGAAATAGCACAGGTATTCCGCGTACAGAACCAAGGCCCTGATCGTAGTGCGCTGCGTTCCAGCAAGCAGGGTTGCCAGCATGGGTCGAAGGTCCGCCCAATCCACCAATGAGCGCTCGGCGGCAGATACGCATTGTTCGAAATGGTAGAGCAGGTTGTCGAAGCAGTCCCGGACATAGACCTCGTTCAACGTTTTCGGTATTCGATCAATATTGAGGATCGCGACGAGTTGCTCCTCAGTCACTTCGAATGATTCGGTCGCGTCTTTCTCGTCTCGGGTAAACCGTCGCCCGATCCACGCCCCGAGCATGTACGAGGCCGCGAGCGCCTTGGGATTGGCGTCCAAATCATCGAGCATCTGCTTTGCCAGCTTGGCTCTCTCCCAGGTTCGTCGTTCGCTGCTTTCGGCAAAGTGTTTCCAGATCGCGAATCCGCCGCCAAGGATTGCGACCAACCAGAAAGCCATTTGGAGCAGGTCATACGCCGTATGAAATTCCACTGTGATCCCCCCGTAAGCAGCGCTCCTGCGTGACCCACAAGAAACAATTATGCGGGTGTACGCCTCTGCAATCTCGCATTTCCACGAAAAATTCGATGCGTTCAACCCTGGGGAATGCGGATCGACAGGGTGTCGATCATGGACCTGCGTCGACACGTTTCCGTCGGCCAGACTGATCGCCTTCGAGCTACTCCGTGGGGGCGCTCCGAGCAGGCGTTGATATCCCCGGACGCCCTCGGTGAACGCAAAAAAAACGCCATGACCCTGGTCATGGCGCTCACCCATCCTACGCGATGCATCCGGCTGGCACCCCGGTCACATCAACAGCACTTCCCCGCCCCCGACCCATACCGCGCATTCTGCCGTTCGCGGAAAAATTCCTCGTACGACATCACGGGCCGATCGGGATGCGTCGCGCGCATATGCGCGACATAGGTGTCGTAATCGGGCAGGCCCACCATCAGGCGCAGCGCCTGCCCGAGATACCGGCCCGCGCTGCGCAGTTCACCGCCGAGATCGGAGAACATCGCCGGCCTCCCGTCAGCGGCCGCTGCCGAGCACCTGCCCGGCCGGCATCGGCTCGAACGGCGTCTCGCGCGAGGTCGGCTTCGCCTCGCGTCGCGCGCGCAGCACGGCCAGCACGCCATACACCACGATGCTCAACACCACGAACATGAACAAGCCGGCCAGCGTCGCATCGACATAGTCGTTGAAGATGATCCGCTTCATCTGCGCGAGCGACTTCGCCGGGGCCAGCACCTTGCCCTCGTCGAGCGCCGCCTGCAGCTTCGCCGCATGCGCGAGGAAGCTGACCTTCGGGTTCGCGTCGAAGATCTTCTGCCATCCGGCCGTCAGCGTGCAGATCAGCAGCCATGCGGTCGGCACCAACGTGACCCACGCATAGCGCTCGCGCTTCATCTTGAACAGCACCACCGTGCCCAGCACCAGCGCGATCGCCGCCAGCATCTGGTTCGAAATGCCGAACAGCGGCCACAACGTGTTGATGCCGCCCAGCGGATCGACCACGCCCTGATACAGGAAGTAACCCCAGGCCGCCACGCACAGCGCCGTCGCGATCAGGTTCGCCGGCAGCGACTCCGTCCGCTTGAGCGCCGGATGGAACGTGCCGAGCAGATCCTGAAGCATGAAACGTCCCGCGCGCGTGCCGGCATCGACCGCCGTCAGGATGAACAGCGCCTCGAACAGGATCGCGAAGTGATACCAGAACGCCATCATCGCCGGGCCGCCGATCACCTGATGCAGGATGTGCGCCATCCCGACCGCGAGCGTCGGCGCGCCGCCGGCGCGCGCGATGATGGTCGATTCGCCCACCGCCTTCGCGGTTTCGGTCAGCATCTCGGGCGTCAACACGAAGCCCCATTGCGTCACCGTCTGCGCCACCGCTTCCGGCGTCGTGCCCAGCACGGCGGCCGGCGCATTCATCGCGAAGTAAACCCCGGGCTCGATCACGGACGCGGCCACCAGCGCCATGATCGCGACGAACGATTCCATCAGCATCGCGCCGTAGCCGATGAAACGCGCATTGGTTTCATTGTCGAGCAGCTTCGGCGTCGTGCCCGACGAGATCAGCGCGTGGAAGCCCGACACCGCGCCGCACGCGATCGTGATGAACAGGAACGGGAACAGGTTGCCCGACCACACCGGGCCGGTGCCGTCGATGAACTTCGTCAGCGCGGGCATCTTCAGTTCCGGCGCGACCACCAGGATGCCGATCGCGAGGCCGAGGATCGTGCCGATCTTGAGGAAGGTCGACAGGTAGTCGCGCGGCGCGAGCAGCAGCCACACCGGCAGCACCGATGCCACGAAGCCGTAGCCGATCAGAATCCACGTGAGCTGCGTGCCGTTGAAGGTGAACCACGCGGCCAGCGCCGGCGCATCATGCACGTACTGGCCGAACGCGATCGAGGCCATCAATCCGATGAAGCCGATCACCGACACCTCGCCGATGCGCCCCGGACGGATATAGCGCGTATAGACGCCCATGAACAGCGCGATCGGAATCGTCGCGGCGACCGTGAACGTGCCCCACGGCGAATTGGTCAGCGCCTTGACGACGATCAGCGCGAGCACCGCGAGAATGATCACCATGATCAGGAACGCGCCGAACAACGCGATCACGCCGGGCACGGTGCCCAGCTCCATCTTCACGAGATCGCCGAGCGAGCGGCCGTCGCGGCGCGACGAGATGAACAGCACGATGAAATCCTGCACCGCGCCCGCGAACACCACGCCCGCGAGTATCCACAGCATCCCGGGCATGTAGCCCATCTGCGCGGCGAGCACGGGGCCGACGAGCGGCCCGGCGCCGGCGATCGCGGCGAAGTGATGGCCGAACAGCACGTACTTGTTGGTCGGCACGTAGTCGAGGCCGTCGTTGTATTTGACGGCGGGGGTCATCCGCAAGCCGTCGAGCTGCACGACCTTGCTCGCGATGAAACGGCTGTAGAAACGATACGCGATCAAGTAGACGCACACGGCGGCAATCACGATCCACAGCGCGCTGATCCGCTCCCCGTGCGCGAGCGCGATCGTGCCGAACGCGAACGCGCCGAGCAGCGCGACCGCTGTCCATATCAGATATCCGGATGCCCGATTCATGACGTCTCCTGTCTTTTATTGAAATAGGCGGCGTGCGGCCGCGGTGAAAACATGCGCCCGGCTCGCGCGCGCGAGCCGGGACCGGCTATTGTTCGCTTTCACGCCAACGCGAACAAGCGGATTACTACGTATGGCCGATACGTATCATTACGTAGGGAATCGGGCGGGAATCGCCTTCGGCGCGGGCCGGCGCCCGCGTGCGGCCGGCGGGGGACGCCGGCCGGCGCGCTCAGTTCCGGAACGAAAACGGATTGAAGCGCGTGTGGTAGTCGTAGTAGTCGATCTGGTCCATCTGCTTGAGCCGGCGCGAGGCGGCCGTGACGACGGGCAGCAGGATCAGTTCGTACAGCAGCTTCACGGCGACCTGGATGCCGATCATTGTGAACACAACGTCATCGGGCAGACGGCCCCAGAACAGGATCACGCAGAACAGCGCGCTGTCGATCACGACGGCAAGGCCCGTGCTCGACACGATGCGCGCCCACAGATGGCGGCCGGCGCTCGCGACCTTGAGCTTGGCGAGAAAGGTCGTGTTGACGAACTCGCCGCAGAAGTAGGCCACCGTCGACGCGACGAAGGTGCGCGCGAATTCGAGCGCGAGCGCGGGATAGGCCGCGGCCAGCGTCGGGTTCTCCGCTTCCCAGGTGGGCAGGCCCGGCGGCAGCGTCAGCAGCCACATGCCGATGACGAACATCAGGTTCACCACGAGCCCGCCCCAGATCACCATGCGGCTCACGCTGTAGCCGTAGACCTCGGTGATGATCGTGCTGAACGCGTAGGTCATCGGAAACGCGATCAGCGCGGCGGGAATGCCGACGCTGCCCGTGCCCAGGAACGGCAGCCAGTCGAGCTGGATCTCGATCACGCGCGCGCCCGTCACGTTCGACAACATCAGGAAGCCGACGTAGATCAAGGACAGCAGCAGCACGGCGGGCGTGAGCCGCTGCTTGCGCGTGGGAAAGCAGGACAGCGGGACGAGCTGGTCGGTGTAGGCGGCGGCGTTGAGAAAGCCGATATGGGCGACGTCCTTGCGCGAGAACTTGTCGAGCCAGGCCTTTTCGTTCAGGTCGCGCGGCGCCATCCGGAAGGTGGCGCCGGAGTTCCGCTCGCGCACGAGCACGAGCAGTTCATCGCTCTCGCGCATCGGTTCGATGACGGCCTCGATTTCGTGGGACGGAAATTCCATGATCGGCTATTGGGGCGGCGTGGTTGTCGAATCGAGGTGGATCGGGCCCATCGCGACTGGGCGTGTACCGCATCTCGCGCAGGGATCGACGCCTCTCCTCGTCGTCGATCCGGCCGGCTCGCGAAGCCGCGCGGCGTCTCGCACTTGGCATGCCGCACCGCGCCGGGCACCGCGCCGGACTGCGATATATATCACAAGTCCGGGCGCGCGCATTCTCCAACAATCCGAATCACCGCACACCGAATCATCGCGCGAAGCCGCCGCCGTCGCCACGCGAGCGCCCGGTCGCGACGATGCGGATCACGAGCGCCGCCGCCCCGCGCCCCGCTCGCCGGCGCGCAGGCCGAACGCGCCGCGACGAACCGCGGCGCACGTCCGCGCCCGGCGCGCGCGCCGCTCAATGCTTCGCGTCGACCTGCTTCGGCTTCGGCGGCGCCGGCACCTTCGCATACTGGAACGCGGGCGTCGCCTTCAGCGCATCCTTGGTCGCGCCGGGCAGGTAGATGTTGCCGTTGCGCACGTCGAGCGACGCGATCGGCACCGCGACGTCGTGCGCCGCCACGCCGAGGAAGCCGCCCGCCGACACGATCGCCGCCGAGACCGACCCGTCCGGCGCGATGATCAGATCCCGCACCGTGCCGACTTTCTGGTTGTCGTCGTTGTAGACCGCCTTGCCAAGCACGCTCTTCTTCACGCTCCAGCCTTCGAGCAGCGCCTGCGACTGCTCGACGGTCACGCTGAGCGGCTGCGCGCCCGCGATCTGCGCATGCGCGCTCACGCTCGATGCCAGAACTGCCATTGCCACGATAGTTTTGTCGTATGCCATGCTGATGCACTCCGGTCAGGTATAGGCCTCGAAGACATGCCGCCAGCATCCCGCGCCCCCAGGCCGCGGGCCGGCGGGCGGCTCACGCTTCATCGATGAAGCGGCGGCGAACCGCGTCGCCGTCGCGCGCCGCGCGGTCGTTCGGAGTCCTGCTTCCGAAAGCCCGGCGTCACGCGCCTGTCATGGTAGCGTGTCTCGCGCCGGGCTGCCATGAAGCGCGGCCGTGTGCCGCGGCGCGCGGCATCGCTCAGAAACGATGACGCAGGCCCGCGGCCACCACCACCTGCACGTTGTCCGACGACGGCGCGAACGTGTACACCGATGCGTTGAACACGGGATTGCCGCCGCCGTTCGAACGCTTGTACACACCTTCGACGTAGACGTCGGTGCGCTTCGAGAACATGTAGTCCCCCTGGAGCACGACCTGATGCCATTTCGGCTGCGCGGAACGCGCGCCCGCATCGAAACGACCGTCGGTGTAGGTGTAGCCCACGGCGGCCGACACGGCCGGCGTGAACAGGTAGCGCCCGTCGATCGAGTAGTTGTCGAGCGTGAGCGTGCGTCCGCTCAGCGGCGCGATCTTGCCGCCCGACCAGACGCCCGTCACGTCGTCCGTGGTCGAATGCGTCCACGACAGTCCCACCGACGCCGCGCCGATCCTGTAGCGCCCGGCCACGCCCCAGATGCGCTCGCGTCCGCCGCGAATCGCCGCGCCGCCGTCGGTCGTGCTCAATGCGCCGCTCGGATTCGCGTTGGCCGGATTCGCGTCGCGATCGATCTGCACGTAGGCCGCGCCGAGCGACAGCGGCCCGTTCGCATAGGAAAGGCCCGCGCTGTACGCGCGGTTGTTCGAGAACTGCCCCGCCTGGTTCGAGAACGCATACATCGCCCCGGCGCGCAGCCCGCGATAGCTGGGCGAGACGTACTTGACCGCGTGGTTCATGCGCTGGAATTTGATCGAGTCGTCGTTGTCGAACGGATGCACCGCGAGGTTGCCGCCCCAGCCGGGGCCGGGCACGCCGAGCGGCGACACGAAGTCGATCATGAAATCGTACTGGCGGCCCAGCGTGACCGCGCCGTAGCGCTTCGATTGCAGGCCGACGAACGCCTGGCGGCCGAAGATGTCGCCGCCGTTGCCGATCGCCCCGCTGCTCGGCGAGAAGCCGTTCTCGAGCGTGAAGATCGCCGCCGTGCCGCCGCCGAGATCCTCCTTGCCCTGGATCCCCCAGCGCGTGCCGTTGAGGCCGCCCATGCCCATCGACCAGCCGCTGCCGAGCGGCTTGCCATGGCTGCCCGGGTTGTTCACGTAGGCGATCGCCGTGTCGATCAACCCGTACAGCGTGATGCTGCTCTGTGCCTTCGCGTAGTCCGTCACCACCATGCCGGCCACCAACGACGCCGCGATTTGTCCTGTGCGCGTAAAACTTATTTTCATTCTCATGCAATAAAAACGGGCAGTTCGCGCGGCGGCGCGCGCACGGCATCGCCTGCCGCGCCGTTCGTCCGCTGCGCCGGAATCCTTGCGTCATCCTGCCGACTGTCCCTTATGGCTCGCTCTCCCGCGCAACCCGGCGCGATGCCCCGCCGCCATCGAAAAATCCGCCCCGACGCGCCCGGCAAGGCCCCGCGGCAAGGCCTGCCGGCCTCGTCCGCGACGCGCCGGGCGTCGTCTTCGCCGCGTCGCGAAGCGTACCGGGTTGCGCACCCCGATCGGCACGCCGCGCGTCGACGCCGCCTTCGCGGCGTCGACGCATTTCATGCCGGCCGGGATGGTAAACGACGGTTTGCGCGAAGGCGAACGGCAAATCGCCGCACGGCGCGCGTCAGCGCGTGAACAGCAAACGTTCCGTTTGACGAATGCTGCCATTCTGGTAATACGCGGCGTACCACTTCGCCGGGTTCTTCTTCAGGCACAGCGGCGCGGCCGCCTTGCCCGCCGCTTCCACGCGCTTCAGCGCGGCCGCGAACGCATAGTGATCGACGAGCCGCAGCCCTTCGATCGCGAACGCCGTCGCGATCGCGCGGTCGTAGATCGCGAACAGGTTGTCGCCGTTATGGGTCTCGCCGCCCTCCGAGAGATTCGACGAGCCGCCGAACACCACCGGGTTCGCGCCGTTGAAGTCGATCACCACGAACTTGTGGTGCACCACGTGCGCGGCCGCGCCGTGCACTTCGAGTTCGGTATTGAACGGCGGCGGGAAGGTTTCCGGATTCGCCTTCGAATAGACCAGCTCGCCGCCGCGATTCGGCGTGAAGACCTGCGTGCCGTCGACCGTGTCGTCCGCGGGATCGACATCGTCGGAAATGCCGTACGAGAATATCTTCGGATCGTCGTGCAGCTTGCTCAGCGCTTCGAGCACCTTGCCCGCGCCCTTGAGTTCCATCACCGCGAAGATCACCGAGCTGTCCGCGTGCTCGATCGCCTCCAGCAGCGTGTCGAGCGAGAACGTCGGCGACCTGTGCGGCGCGAACGACAGCTTCACCGCCGGCAGGCCCGGCTCCGTCAGGTTCAGCTCCGTTTGCGAGATCGCGTTCGCCTCGAAGGGGCCGAGCTTCAGGTCCGCATCGAACGCAACCTGGAACGCCATACCGTATTCGCCCGCGATCGCCGCGTTGTCGAACACGACGACATGATTCGCATTGACGTACAGGCCCGTGATGGAGAAGTTGGTCGAGCCGCTCAGCACCCGCACCGCGCGGCCCTGTGCGTCGCGCTTGATCAGCACCTTGTTGTGCTGATACCGCCCGAAGCGGCCGCGCTTGAAATTCCCCGCCTGCCCGTCGGCCGCCGCCGCGGCGATCGCGGCGAAGGCCTTGCCCGCGACCGTGTCGTCGCCATGCTGGCGCGGATCGTTGTCCGCCAGCAAGCGCAGGCGGCCCGCACCCGCCATCAGTTCGAGCGCGGTGACGAGATCGGGCTCGTTCAGGTCGTAGACGAACGCATCGAGCGTGCAGGCCGCGTCGGCATGGCAATCGTTGAGGAAATCGACGATCGCCTGGCGCGCATGGCCGCCGAGCCAGGTCCACTCCTCCTTGAAGGGCCCGGTCGCGAACTGCCAGTCGCCGCCCGGCTTCGGTTCGTACGGCGCGTTGTGAAACCTGTCGGCGTAGGCCTGCGACGACAGATAGCCGCGCGTGAACGCCACTTCGATCGGGCCTTCCCTGAACGGGCCCACGTCGATCCGAAGGTCGACGCGCTGGTCGTCGACGAGGTCGGTCGTTTCGTCATCCTTGAAACGCTTGACGACGACCTCGTAGCGGAACGCGCCCGCCGTCCCGTCGGGCGGGAAATCCAGCCACCAGAATTTCTGGAACGGCGCCGTATCCGACGGGAAGAACTTGCCCGTCTTCGAGACGGCCCGATTCGTGTAGGCGCCCGCGAAATTCAGCCGGTTGCCGAGCCACGTCCATTGCTGGCTCGATGCGGGCGCGCGGCGGATCGCGAAGCCCGCGAGCTTGTCGACGAGGTGATCGGCCAGGCTGAACGCCAGCATCACGCAGCGGTCGCCGGCATACGCCTTGACCGTCAATCCGCCCGCGGCGGCCGTTGCATTGAAAACTTGTGTCATCACGTGTTCCTCATGGAGGCGTCAACGGAGAAAAATCCGGCCGGGCAGGCGGCGGCCATCGCAAGACCTTGCATGGCGCGCCGCCCTCGCGCGGCGGCAATCGGCTCGATTGCCGCGCCAGCATAAGCAGCCGATAGGGCACGAATGTGATGATCGGGAAACAGCGGGAAAGGATTGAAGGGGTGCTGCAGGACGGTGCCGCTCGAACGGCGGCCGATGCCGTGGGCGCGGCGGCGCTTCGGCGCGCACCCGACGCGACGATCGTTCGGGCTGCGATGCGGGCCGCCTGACCTCGCATGCGTGACAACGCCATGTTCGACGCCGTACTGTCACACGGCCCGGCGCTCCGGCGCCGAACCCACGCGAGCCGCCGCCACAAACAAGCGCGCCCGCCGGCCATGCGGGCGCGTGCGGCGCCGCGCACTGTGAGCGACCGAAGCTCTTCGCGACGCCCACGGCAACCTCATTGCAGGTTCGCCTCATCCTTCACGATGTGCAACTCGCGCGTGCGCACCGGCAGCGCGCACTGCGCATCGGTCAGCGCCTTGCGGACCCGGCGCGCCAGCGCCCAGCGCACATCCCAGAACGCGTCGGTATTCGACCAGACCCGCACGTTGAGCACCGCCGTGCTGTCGTCGAAGCGCATGACCATCACGCGCGGCTCGGGATCGGCCAGCACGCCCTCGCTGCGCGCCGCGAGCGCGCGCAGCGCCTCGATCGCGCGATTGACGTCGTCGCGCATCGACACCTCGACCTCGAGATCGAGTCGACGCGTGGCATTGCGCGTGTAGTTGCGGATCGAATTGCTCCACAGCGCGCTGTTCGGCACGTATTCGCAGATGCCGTCGGGCTTCGTGAGGCGCGTGGTGAACAGGCTCACTTCCTCGACCGTGCCGGCCACCGAGCCGCCGCCGCCGTCGATATAGTCGCCGACCTTGAACGGCCGCAACAGCAGCAGCATGATGCCCGCCGCGATGTTCTGCATCGTGCCTTGCAGCGCGAGGCCGATCGCGAGGCCGGCGGCGCCCAGCACGGCGACGATGCTCGCGGTCTGGATGCCGAGCTGCGAGAGCGCGCCGACGATCGCGACGATCCGGATGCTCCAGACGCTCACGTCCGCGATGATCGGCCGCAGGGTGTCGTCCACGCGCGATTGACGGGTCAGCACGCGGTTGAGCCAGCGGCCCACCCGCTTCGAGATCCACCAGCCGACGACGAGGATCAGGAGGCTCGTGCACAGGCTGATCGCGAAGGTCGTCAGCGCGTTCCAGAGGAAGGTCCAGCGGTCGGGATGAATATGGGAGAGCAGGGATTCCATGGTGAGATCGTTCAGGGTCGGGATCCTCGCGGCGCGGCCGCAACGGGTGGAACGGACGCCGGGCGCGATGCGGGCCCGGGCGGCGGGACGCTGGAAACCGGCCGCGGCCCGCGCCCGAGGCGGTTCCGGCGGGCGCGGCGCCCCGCCGGACGCGGGCGGCCGTTTCCAGCAAAAACCGGGTTGGTGTGCTTCCAGCGCGAAGAGTTCACTGGGTCCGCCATATTCGGACAAATCTCAATGACAGGGGGCCCGTCCGCTCCCATCCCCGGAGGCCGCGCATTCGGGGATAATCCGCTTCGAACGACGACACGACCCATGACGGAGTATCCATGCGTAACACAATGATTGCCCTGACCTTGCTGGCCGCTTCGACACCCTGTCTCGCCGACGGCGTTCGCATCCCCGAAGGTTTCGTGGATGGCAATGCCTATCAGAAATTCAGCGCGCTGGAGAAGCAGCGCTATCTCGACGGCGTCGTCGACGGTTTCTATTTCGGCCCGGTGTTCGCCTATCAGAACCTGTCGCGCGTGGTCAAACTGAAGGAGTGCGTGACCAACCTCCATCTGACGGACACGCAGCTCGTCAAGCTCGCCGATCAGTACCTCGCGGGCCATCCGCAAGCGCTGGGCATGCCGATGCACGGCAGCGTCTTCGTGACGCTGCGCGACGCATGCGCGAAGGGCGGCGCCGCGATCGACTGAACCCCGCCGGGCTCCCCCCGTGCCGGCAGGCTTCGCGACGGCCGCCCGGTGATGTCGATATCGCCGGACGGCCGCCTCCCGTGCGCGAATCAGTCCGCGCGGGCCAGCACCGCGCCGGTCCGCACGCCGTCACGCGCCCACCAGTACCGCCCCGCCCGCTGCTGCGGCGCATGGATCGCGAGATACGTCGTGCTCCACAGCTGCGCCGCGTTCGACTCCGTGACGTCGGTGCTGCGCGTGCCGAACGCGTCGCTGCGATAGCGTCCGTCCACGTAGGACCAGGTCCACATCTCCGACGCCCGCATCTCCTTCGCGTTCTCGACCATCTGCCACAGCCGGGTCCGGGTCTGTTCGAGCAGCGTGCGCGTCGAGGCAGGCAAATCCTGGCGCGCGAGCTGCCGGTCGAGCCCGGCCGCCCACAACGCCTGCTGCCACGACCACACCACCGTGCCGTGGTACGCGGAACTCGAGAACTTCGGCCACAGCGACTCGTCCGCGTAGACCGGGTTCGCGACCAGCATGCCGATGTCCGTCGCCAGTCCCGCCGGGAACGGACGCATCATGTCGGTCGCGATGCGTTCGAGCATGTCGGCGGGCGGCGCGCCGAACACCAGCGCGAACCCGCCATCCGAATTCATCACGCCGACCGGCTGCCCCTGCGCGTCGAGCGACACCGCGTAGAACGACAGCGGCCCGCCGGGCGCGGCCGCCGCCGGCACGCCGACCTGCGCCGCATAGCGCGCCACCCGCGCGGCCGCCTGCGCGGCCGGCACCGTCACCTGGAAGCGGTTCGGCGCCTCGGCTTCCCACACCGCCGCCGACGCGGCCGCGGTCGCGAGCTGCGCGCGCTGCCCCGCGTCCAGATACGGATCGAGCAGCCCGCGCGCGAGGAACGCGCCCGTCGCGCGCAACGCGGCCGGCACCAGCACCGCGTTGACGTCGTAGGGATAGACGCCGCCGCCGAGGCCATCCGTGCTGTCGCGCCAATTGCCGACGATCTCGCCGCGCCTCAGCTGGATCAGGTTCGCCACGACCGGCTGCGCGGCGAACGCCTGCGCGCTGCCCGCGACCCGCATCAGGTTGCGCACCAGCCGGCTGCCGTTCGACACGCCGTCGCGCCCGACCTCCGCGAGATAGGCGCGCGCGCGCGCCTGGCCGCGCGGATCGTCGATCAGCCACGCGGACAGGATCGGCGCGAGCAGGTAGTCGCCGTCGATCATCTTGTAGTCGTAGGTCGGCGTCGGATCGTTCGCGCGGCCCTGCTTCTGGTTGTCGATCAACGCGAACTCGCCGATCCCTTCCTCATGCGCGACGCGCCCGTCCGTCGACAGCCGCGCGAGCACCGCGCTCAGGCCCGCCTCGACCGCCACCGGCTGCAAGGCCGGCATCAGCATCCGCAGCGAGATCAGCGTATCGCGGCCGAAGTAGGTGTCGTACTGCCACGAGCCCGCGAGCAGCTTGTCCTCGTAGCTCAGGAACGCCAGCACGTTCTGGCTGCGGTCGTCCGGATTGACCGCCGACGTGAACAGCGCCGACTTGTCGATGGGCGTGAGCGGCGTCTCGCCCGTCACCGCCTCCACATGCACGCGCAAGGCCCGCGCGCCGGCCGCCGCGCGCAGGCGGGGCTTGCCGTCCGGTCCCGCCGTCACGCCGCCGCCCTCGCGCAGGCTCACGCGCAGCGCATAGCCGGGCGCGCCGTCGACGCGGTCCCGCGCCCAGCTCACGGTCGAGCCCGTGATGGTCGGCGTCGCGCCGATCGCGTCGGGAATCGACGCGCCGCCGTTGTAGTCGCGCAGGAAGCGCACGGAACTCAGCACCGCCGCGCGCACCGTCAGCTGATCGGTGTCGACCGTGAGATCCGCGCCGATCCCGTACTGGTCACGCCCCTTCGCGTCCTTGACGTGCACCGACGCGACCGGCGCGTCGAGCGTCCAGTTCACCGCTTGCGGCGTATCGTCGAACCACAGCCCGGTGCCGCTGTTGCCCGCCGGAAATATCGCGAGCAGCCTGGGCTTCGCGGACGAACGCGCGAGCAGGTGCGCGGCCACCTGGTCCTGCCGGTAGAACGCATTGATCTGGCCGCCCTCGTCGATCCTGAACTGCAGGGCCGCCGCGCCGCCGTCTCCTCCTCCGTCGCCGGCCGACGGCCGCGTGCTCGTGCCGTCGTCGCTCCAGCAACCTGCCAGCCCAACGCTTAGGAATGCCAATATCTGCAACGATATGAGCGAGCGTTTCACATCCATCCGTGCCTCCAGTTTTTATCGTGAATCATTCGGATTGTTGCCTCGTGACCTTAAATCAGAGGATTACGGATTGCAAACAGCAGCGCGCCGACATTGAATGGAATCATCGATGCAGCCAATCCGATAGCATGCGGAGGCGACGTGGAAGGACTTGGGATCGGGGGGATCGGGCGGTGTTGGTCAGGCCGCGCGCAGCCGGACCATGAGGCGCGGCGGGGGCCGCCGGAACGCGCGCGGCGCGCGCGGGCCCTGAGGTCCGCGCGCGCCGGCGTCGTAGAGGCAAACAGCGGCGGCGCGACCGCGCGCCGCCGTTCAGGTCAGCGTTGCGACGCGTCCAGCACCTGCCGCTGGCGCGGCTCGCCCTGGCGCGCGAGCATCCAGCCCGGATACTCGCCCGGCAGCGCGCCGGCCTTGTCGAGCGTCGCCAGTTCCTCGGCGCTCAGTTGCACCGCGGTGGCCGCCACGTTGTCCGCGAGTTGGTCCGGACGCTTCGCGCCGATGATCACGCTCGTCACGACCGGCTGATGCAGCAGCCACGCGAGCGCGACCTGCGCGACCGACACGCCGCGCGGCGCGGCGATCGCACGCATCGCGTCGATCACGTCGTAGGCGCGGTCGAGCACGACCGGCGGGAAATCGAACGTGGTGCGCCGGCCGCCCGCCTCCGACGCGCCGTCGCGCCCGTACTTGCCGCTCAGCAGCCCGCCCGCGAGCGGGCTCCACACCATGAGGCCGACGCCTTCGCTGCGCAGCATCGGCGCCAGTTCGCGCTCGAGATCGCGGCCCGCGATCGTGTAGTACGCCTGCAGCGACGCGAAGCGCGAGAAGCCGCGCCGTTCCGCGATGCCGAGCGCCTTCATGATCTGCCACGCGGCCCAGTTCGACACGCCGACATAGCGCACGTGCCCTTGCTGCACGAGCGTATCGAGCGCGGCCAGCGTCTCCTCGATCGGCGTCGCCACGTCGAAGCCGTGCACCTGATACAGATCGATGTGATCGAGCTGCAGGCGCGCAAGGCTGGCCTTGACGCCTTCCATGATGTGATAGCGCGACAGGCCGCGCGAGTTCGGCCCGCGCGTGCCGGTTTCGCCGAACACCTTGGTCGCGACCACGACGTTCTCGCGCGGCACCTTGAGGTTCCTCAACGCCTGTCCGGTGATGATCTCCGAGCGCCCTTCCGAGTACACGTCGGCAGTATCGATAAAGTTGATGCCCGCGTCGAGCGCGCCGCCGACGAGCCGCTCCGCGTCTTCCTGCTGCACGTTGCCGATCTGGCTCCAGAGCGGGCCCTGGCCGCCGAACGTCATGGTGCCGAGACACAGTTCCGAGACGAACAAGCCGGTATTGCCGAGTTTTTTGTAACGCATGAGGGTCACTCCCGTTGCAAGACATGCCATCGCGCACGGCCCGCCGGACACGTGTCCGGCGCAGCCGCCGCGGGTGACTCATTATGCGAGCGCCGCGGTGCGCGACGGATGCCCGATCCTGCGTCATTCCTGCCTGTTTCTCCATGCTTGCGCGCCGGACGCGCGCGCATCGGGTCGGCCGGCGCCGGCGACTATGCGAAGCGCCCGCTCATTGCCGCCGCCGAGGCGTGCCGCTTGGTCCATCGTCAAGGAGTCGATCTCGCGCGCGCCCGCGCGCTGATCACACCGCTTCACAACATGATGCGGGCCTGTCCGCAGGACACGGCGAACGATATCGATCAGTTGATCGATGCGTTCGAGACATGCGCGGCGGCGCTGGTCCAAGCCCCCGACGGCCGCCTCGATGCTCGAACCCCACCCCTCGCGCCGGAACCGACGCCGGTGCGCGCGCGTCTCCGTCGAGACCTCGCGGGGGTCCCACGGTCCCGGAGCCGGAGCCGAGCGCCCCTCCGGCACGCCGCCGGGCGCGCCGGCCGGCGACTTCGCCCATCACGGGCGCGAGCCAATTAGAATCAGGCCTTCGATAAAAACGAGAGGGCAACCGACATGAAAGCTGGCATGCGTCCCGACGCCGCGCTGTTCAGCCTCGCCAACCTGATCACGCTCGGCTCCTTGAGCGCGAGCCTGATGCTGATGTCCCTCGTGGCCGCCGGGCACTTCGCGCCGATCGGCGCGCTGTTCGCCGCCGCGCTGGCCTGCGACGGGCTCGACGGCTTCGTCGCGCGGGCGCGCGGCACCACCGGCCCGTTCGGAGAACGGCTCGACAGCCTGATCGACGTCGTATCGTTCGGCATCCTGCCGCCCGTCGTCGCCTGGGCGTATTGCGGCCACGCGGGCGCGCCTGCGCTGCTGCCCGCGATGTTCGTGTATCTGGCGTGCGCCGCGATCCGCCTCGGCAGATTCAACATCCAGCCCGACAAATCGGTGTTCTTCGGACTGAACAGCCCGACCGCCGCCACGCTCGTGATCCTGCCGGTATGCGTCGCGTTCGACCGGTATGGCGCGACCCCGCCCGCGTGGTTCGCCACCTTCGTCAATGGGTCGCTGGTGCTCGCGGGGCTGCTGATGATCAGCCCGTTCACCTACGTCAGCACCAAGAAACTGCGCATCCGCATGCGGCCGTTGCCGCTGCTGGCGGTTGCAACCGGCGTGGCCGGCGCGTTCATTGCACTCGGCGCGGGCGCGGCGCTGTACGCGCTGGTGCTGCTCTATACGTTGTCGGGCCCCGGCCGCGCGCTCGCCGGCCGGGTCCGCGGGCGCGCATGACGCGCCCATGCCGGCGCGCGCCTCAGGCTTGTGCCGGCCCCGACAGCGACCGGTTCAGCGCGGTATCGGCCGCATGCCGTTCGAGCGCGAGATCGATCAGCCGGCTGACGAGTTCGCGATACGGCAGCCCCGACGCCTCCCACAGCTTCGGGAACATGCTGATGTTGGTGAAGCCCGGCAGCGTGTTGATCTCGTTGATGAGGATCGTGCCGTCCGCCTTCAGGAAGAAGTCGACCCGCGCGAGGCCCGCGCATTCGAGCACGCGGAACGCATCCACGGCCACCGCGCGGATCCGGTCGCTCGTCGCCGCGTCGAGCGCGGCCGGAATCACGACCTGGGCCGCGTCGTCGTCGATGTACTTGCTGTCGTAGGAATAGAAGCCGCGCGTCAGGACGATTTCACCGCAATGGCTCGCGGCGGGTTCGTCGTTGCCGAGCACCGCGCATTCGATCTCGCGGCCGTCGACCGCGCTTTCCACCAGGACCTTGTGGTCGAACGACAGCGCCAGCTCGACGGCCGCCGCATACTCCGCCGCGTTGGCCGCCCGGCTCACGCCGACCGACGAACCCGAGTTCGCCGGCTTCACGAACAGCACGTCGCCGAGCGTCGCCGCGACGCGCGCGTACGACGTCGCGGCCGCCGTGCGGCGGGTCAGCGTCACCCAGGGCGTGACCGGCAGGCCCGCATCGCGCAGCAGCCGCTTCGCGACGTCCTTGTCCATGCACACGGCCGAGCCGAGCACGTCCGCGCCGACGAACGCGACGCTCGCCATCTTCAGCCAGCCCTGCAGCGCGCCGTCCTCGCCGAGCATCCCGTGCACGATCGGGAACACGACGTCGATCTGCGGCATCGCCTCGCCCGAGCCGCGCTCGACCCACTGCTCGCGCGTCTTGCCCGGCGTCATCGCCAGCTCGCGGTTCGAGCGGTTCAGCGCGATCAGCGCGGGATCGTCGCGGTTCAGCAGATACGACGACGCCTCGGACAGGTGCCACGCGCCCGCCTTGTCGATCCCGATCAGGACCGGCTCGAAGCGATCGCGATCGAGCGCGTCGACGATGTTGCGCGCCGATTGCAGCGATACTTCATGTTCCGTGGTGCGCCCGCCGAAGATGATCGCCACCCGAAGTTTTCCTGCTCCGTGCCCCATACCGTTCCCGCCTCCGCGCGTGAAAAAATGCGTGATACGGTATGACGTCGCGATGCCAACGTCAACCCGAATCCGTCGCGCCGCGCCCGATATCGCCGGGGCGGTCGCGCACCCAACCGAAAACTCGCCGATGACCGTACTCCTGCGCCCTGCCGCGCCCGCCGACGCCGCCGCACTCGGCGATCTCTACCTGCGCTCGCGCGGCGCGCTGGCCGCCTACGCGCCGCTCGCCCATGCGCCCGCCGCGGTGCGCGATTGGCTCGCCCGCGTGCTGATCCCGTCGGGCGGCGTCACGGTCGCGCACGACGGCGACGCGCTGGTCGGCATGAGCGCGCATACGCACGACGGCCCGCTCACCTGGCTCGACCAGCTCTACGTGTGCCCGACGCGCCTGCGCGAGGGCATCGGCGCGCGCCTGCTGGCCCACGTGCAGGCGCTGACGCCGGTCGCGCTCCAGCTGCACACGTTCCAGCCCAATGCCGCCGCGATCGCGTTCTACGAGCGGCACGGCTTCGTCGAGATCGGGCGCGGCGACGGCAGCGACAACGAGGAGCGCTGCCCGGACCTCGTCTATCGCTGGGTCGCCCCGCCGGCGTCCGGCCGAGCCGCGTCCGGCGGGGCCGACGCCCGCCCGGGCGGCGACCGGCCCGGCCTTTCCGCGGCGGTCGCGCCGGATCGGGAAATCTAGAAATAGGGACGATCCTGGTTGCCGCACGGCGCCGCGCCCGGGGTCCGCTTCATCCGCCCATGCCGCGCGAACCACACGGCAGTCAGAAGGAACGCCATTCGATGAGACCCGACCCGACGTCCATTCGCATCGTCGCGCTCGACGACCACGCCTTCGTCCGGCGCGGGATGGAAGCCCATCTCGCGCATACGCCGGGGCTCGAACTGGTCGGCGTCTTCGCGCATTCGCGCGACTTGCCGACTAGCGTGATGTATTCATGCTGCCCGCTGAAGCTCACCTCATCTACACCGAGATGCTTCGACGGCGCTGGCGGACATCTTGTCAATCCGCGCCTTACCGCTCGCTGGATGATGCAGTCGATTGCATTCCAGCTCAGCCGCATCCGGCGGCTCACAGCCTGAATCGATGCTTCGCGAAGCCAGTCCACCCCATGCATTTCAAACGCGCTGGTGTAGCGACTGCCGTGGGCAGTCCACGGTACTTGTACGGTCAAACAACCATGCTCAGGACACTCTACGCGCGGCAAATGGGCCTGAACGGCGGTTTCATATTCGCAAGTATCAAGATGACGCCATTGCCGTATTCGAATGTCGCAACGTGGGCAACGACGAGTGCATTGGGGGGCAGACGAATCGTGCACGCGAGCACATTCGCGCGCTGACGAGCACGACCTTTCGACGCTCATCTGGATTGACTGAAACAACTCGCCAAGGATGCCGAAGTTTCAAAATCCTTGTGTAAAGACCGCGTTCGTTCACGGCATTTGATAATTGAAAAATGCCAATTATCTATCGACACCCGAGCTGTCGGTACTCCGACTCGAGATTTGCCCGCTTATCGTACTGTCGCAACTCGTTTCGAGGCTTACCATCCGAGCCCATACCTTGCACAGCTATATTCTTGCGGTCTGGAGAAGCGATGGCCTGGCTGATGGCGGAACTGAGTTCCCTGCACCGTGTTGGCGTCGACTCCGATGAAGATGCGGATATGCCTCCATCAAGGTTACGCGCCAAGGGGGACTTGAACTGAGTGCCAGAGGGGTCCGGTACGACGCTTCCGCTGGCAACGTGAGCGCCAGCATACACAGAAAACATCAGCAAACTCAGGAATGCGAAAATCATGCGCATACAAACCACCCGCCGCTATCTAAGAGGACCAGTAAGACTTCGGCCCATTAAGATAGTTCGCTCCGGCATTCTTGACCGACCGCAATTGGGGAAGGACCTGTTCGACTATGCGCTCGGGCCCGGCGAGATCGACGGGCTCAACCGGATCCGCGCGCGCCATCCGGCCTGCCGGATCCTCATGTCGTCGGCGTTCGACGCCGCCCCGCCACCGTGGCGCTCGCGCTGCGCTCGGGCGCGAGCGGGTTCTTCGGCAAGCAGCAGGACTCGGCGCACTGACCGGCGCGATCCGCGCGTGGCGCACGGCCACCTGTATCCGCGCGCCGACCTCGCACCGCAGGTCGGCGCCGCCGCGCCGGGCGGGCGGCCGTCGCCGGCCAGCCGGGACGATCCGGACGCGCCCGCGCCGGACCGCCGCGCGCACGCGGGATGGCACGACGTGAACCTGAGCCCGCGCGAACACGAGGTGCTGCGCTGCTGTCTCGCCGGCATGAGCGTGACGGACATCGCGCTGAAATTCTCGCGCAGCCCCAAGACCATCAGTTCGCAGAAGCAGGCCGCGTTCCGCAAGCCCGGCATCACGCGCGATCTCGAGCTGTTCTCCGTGCGTCACCTGCTCGGGAACGAATGAGGCGCGCGACGCCCGCCCCGGGCCGTTGGTCCCACCCGCCTCCGTGACGTCCGCCGCATTGTGCGCGGCGGGCGCGCCGCGCACAGTGGCATCGCCTCCCGCCGCGCCGCCTTCCGCGTCGCGCCGCCCGGCGACCCTTCCGGCACACTCACCGACGATCATGACGCTACGATGCACTCAGGGCCAGGCCTACAGCGCGGACCTCCCGACCCTGCGCAACGCCATTCGCGCCAACACGCTGGCGGTGCCCGTCCAGATCCCGAACACGCCTCCCGGCTGCGCGCTGTCGCTGATCCTCAATCTCGCGCATGAAGCCAGCGGCGCGCTGGTCGCGCCCACCGCGTCGCTCTATACGCTCGGCTTCGTCAAGGCGCATGGCACGTTCTACTTCGCGGCCGCGGCGCCGCTGCCGTGGGCGCCGCCCGTCGGGGCGACCAACCTCGGCGCGAGCGGCTCCTACGCGAGCCTCGGCTACACGGTCGCGCCGCTGCCCAGCCTGACCGCGCCCAACCTGTCCGCCTCGGCGCTCACGCTGAGCGGCTTCAACGGCCCCGTGCCGATCGGCGGCGGCACGCCGGTCGCCGATGCGCTGACGCGCGCGATCATCGCGCTGTCGGAGGCGCTCCGCTTCACCACGGCCGAATGGGCGATCGTCGACGCGCTCGATCACGGCGTGCCCTATTTCCCCACCGCAGCCGGCCACCAGGCGCTGTTCACCAACGGGTCGGGCCACGGGATCGGCCTGTGAAGGCGCGACGCGCCGCCGCCGCGCCGCGACGGCCCCTTCGCGCCGCGCGCGCACCGGCCGGGTCATGAGATGCGCGCCCCTCGCTTCATGCGCGCGTCCGGGCCGCGCGAACCTCGGCCCGCGCCGGCCGCCTCGGGCGCGCTGCGCGCGCAACTGCGCGACGAGTGCGACGCGATGGCCCGCTACGCGCTGCACCACGGGCTGCCGGTCGCGCCCGAGCTGATCGCGCAGCTGGGCCGCCTGATCGACGCGCAGGGCGGCATGGCCGCCGACGCGCCGCGGGCGCTCGCGACGATCCATCGCAAGCTCGCCGCCACCATCGCGCCCGCCACGCCGCAGGCGGTGACGCTGCTCGACGCGCAGCGCTGGCGCCGGCATCCGCTCGCCTGGCTCGGGCCGGTGCCGCTCGTCCGGATGCTGACGCTCGCGGCGCTCGGGTTTCTCGTCGCGGTGATCACGACCGGCCTGTCGTCCGAAGTGTCCTCCGACAACATCGATCGCGGCTTTCTCAATTCGCACGGCAGCCTGCTGCTGTGGAACGCGCTGTTCCTGCTGTTCTGCGCGGGGCTCGGCGCGTCGTTCGCGACGCTGTTCCAGGCGCACCGCTACATCGCGGCGTCGACCTACGATCCGAAGTACGACGCATCGTACGGCGCGCGCCTGATCCTCGGCGTGATGGCCGGACTGATCCTCGTCGAGATGCTGCCGCCGCATCTGTTCGAGGACGGCAGCATGCACAGCTTCGGCAAGCCCGCGCTCGCGATGCTGGGCGGCTTCTCGGCCACCGCCGTGCACCGGCTGCTGCACCGGCTCGTCGAGACGCTCGAGACGCTGGTGCGCGGCGATCGCTCGGCCGATACGCGCGCCGCGCTGCAGGCGCGCCACGCGCAGGCGGCGCATGACCGCACGCAATGGCAAAGCGAGCTGGCCGCGCAATTGCTCGACCTGCAGCAGGCGATCGATCGCGACGGGTCCGCCGATGCGCTGCGCGCGCGCCTCGCCAACTTCACCCGCGCGATGCTCGCCGGCGATCCGGCGCGCGGCGCGGACGCGCCGCCGCAGGTCGATGCGGAGTGAGCAGCGCGGACGGCGCATGAGGCGCAAGATCCGCCGGCGTCGCGCGGCGCGCCGGGACGCGCGCGGGCCCGCACTGGTCCGCACTGGTCCGCACTGGTTTGCACTGGTTTGCGCGGGCCCGCGCGGATCTGCGCCGGCTCGTGCGAGCGCGCCCGGCGGCGCGCCCACCCGCGCGATGCGCCGCACACGCGCATCCCGCGCGACCGACGCCGCGGAGGCACTGCGCCACGGCCGGCCGCGCGAACGCGCATCGCGCCGGCTCCTCGCGCGTCACTCGCGCGCCGCGACGCCCGGCGCGCCGGCCGGGCGCGGCATATCGATCGTCACGTGCCGCGCCAGCCACAACGCGGCCTCGGTCCGGTTGCTGACGCCGATCTGGCGAAACAGCGCATAGAGATGGTTCTTGATCGTGCCTTCCGCGACATTCAGCACCCGGCAGATCTGCTTGTTGGACTTGCCCTCGGCCAGCAGCCGCAACACCTCGCGCTGGCGCGGCGTCAGGCGTTCGAAAGCGCGGTCTCCGTTCGAGCGGTCCTCCGCATGCAGCCCGAGGCCGTCGCGCGCCGGGACGTAGATCGCCCCCGACGCAACCCGGCACAACGCGTCGGCGAATTCGTCGGCATCGGCGTAGCGCTCGACGATGCCCGCCGCGCCCGCGAGCATCGCGTCGGCGACGGTCTGGCGACACACCGCGCTGACGACGAACAACCAGGGGGCCGCGCCGAACGCATCGCGCAGCAGCTTCGGCCACCCCACCCGCGCCGCGCGCTCGTCCCATTCGAGCGTGACCGCGCGGACCCCGTCCGGCGGCAACGCGCCGCGTATGCGGTCGATGTCCGCCGGATCGCGGGCCGGCCAGACATGGCAGCTGCGGTCGCGTTTCCACAGGACATCGGCAACCCCGGCAATGAATAAAGGCGTGCTGTCGATCATCAGGACATTCATTTTCGCTTTACCCCTCAGTGACGAGACGCCAAGCGTGATGTTAATTGCGTCTCCTGCGCTCGCTTTTACCGCTCTTTCAAAAAAGCCGCACTAGGTACGTCGCTCCGTGAAGAATGTACTAATCCACGCTTCGATTGAATTATTTGGTCATTTTTCAGATCTTCAGCACCTGCCGTCCACCATGACCGATAGGCCATATCGAGTGCTTTCCCGCTTATGTAATTTAAATATCGGCAACACATCCGTGGTGCCGGACTTACATCGAGGAGCCAGTTATGGACGCCAGTTTTATCGGTTCTGTCATTAATGCTTTACCGATGGATCAAATGATTGCAGGTCCATTGAAAGCGATGATTAGCGCGCAGACCCAGGCCGCGAAAAGCTACGCCGATTTCCTGATGCAGGTATGCATTCAGGACGGCAAGGCGGTGGCCGTGCAATTCGACTACGACGAGACGCTGGTGGACGAGAGCGGCGTGTCGAAGGGCGTGATGCAGAAGACCATGCGCATTCCGCTGCTCGCGGCGATCGTCCACCCGATCATCGCGATCGAGGAGGGCACGATCGACTTCGAGATGGAGATCACGCAATCGGAGAAAGCGTCGTCGTCGACCGAGGGCAGCGGCTCGTTCCAGGCCAAGCTCGGCTGGGGGCCGATCAGCGTCAGCCTGTCGGGGCGCGTGTCGCACAAGTCGGAACAGACCCGCAGCACCGACACCCGCGCGAAATATTCGATCCACACGCAGGTCAAGCGCCAGGCGCCGCCCGAAGCGCTGATGCGGGTCATCGACTTCCTGACCGAAGCCGCGACGAAGCCGGTCGTCACCGACGCGAAGGCGAAGGACGTCAAGCCGCTGCCCACCACGCCGACCGACGGCACGCTGATCGGCCAGAGCACGGCCGCCGGCGGCGGAACCGGAGCGGGCGACGGCGCGAGCGGCAACGCGCCGGCTCCGCAGCCCCAACCCTAAGCGCTGATCGCGACGGGCGGGCCCACCCATGTTCAAGTTCCTGAAACGGCGGCGCGCGGCGCCGCCTCCCCAGCCGGATGCTCCGGCCGCCGACGGGGCGCGCGGACCGGATGCCGAGGCCGTGCCCGGCGCGCCGGCAGACCCGCCCGCGCAGGTCCGCCCGGCCCACCCGGCAGCCGCCGGCCCCGCGCCGGAGCCGATCCCGCCCGGTGCGCCGCCGTCGGGGGTGTCGTCGTCGGGGGTGTCGTCGTCTGGTGCGCCGTCGTCGGGTGAACCGTCGTCGGGTGAACCGTCGTCGGGTGAACCGCCCGGTTCGCCACCAGGTTCGCCGCCCGGTTCGCCGCCGGGTGCCGCCCCGCCGCCGCGCGGGCTCGCGCTCGACGAAATCGCGCGCGGCATGCAGCACGCGGCGGCGGCGGCGAACCAACTGCTCGCGCACCAGTACACGGCGGTGCTCGACCAGTTCTTCGACGCCGCGGAGGACGGGCTGCTGACGCCGCGCACGGTCGACGTCGCGCTCGACGCGGAGCACACGATGCCGGTGCCGCTCGTCGCGCTCGCGACGCCGCGTGGGCTCGCGCTCGATCGCATGGTCGTGCATCTGACGGTGCGCGGCGACTTCACCGAGGCCCTGCCCGCGGGCGGCTTCGCGGGCGACGACCAGCGCTGCCGCTTCTACGTGACGCTCGCGCCGCCGTCCGCGCGCGGCGATGCGCAGGGCCAGGCGCAGGGCCGCGCGAGCGCGCGCGACAGCCAGCACATCGACATCGAGATGCAGTTCGCGGCGCTCGCGCCGCCCGAAGCCATCATGCGCGTGATCGACGAATACACCCATCGCCTCGTGCCGCGCGCACGCCACGAGGGCGAGGAGCCCAATCATGCCTGACCATCCCAAGCACACCGGTACGCAGGGCGTCGACCTGATCAAGCAGTTCGAGGGCCTGCGCCTGAATCGCTATCTCGACGCCGTCGGCAAGCCGACGATCGGCTACGGCCACCTGATCCTGCCGAGCGAGCGCTTCGACCGCCCGCTCACCGCGAGCGCCGCGGAGGCGCTGCTGCGCCGCGACCTGCGCGGCGCCGAGCAGGCGGTCCACCAGCTGGTGCGCGTGCCGCTCACGCAACAGCAGTTCGACGCGCTGATCTGCTTCGTCTTCAACCTGGGCGGCGGACGGCTGCGCACGTCGACGCTCGGCCGCTACCTGAACGCCGGCGCGTACGCGAAGGCGGCCGACCAGTTTCTCGTGTGGAACAAGGCGGGCGGCAAACCGCTCGCGGGTCTCACGCGACGCCGCGAAGCGGAACGCAAGCTGTTCCTGTCCTGATCCGAACCGGAGGAAATGCCATGCATGCACGACACACCGGCCCGCGAGGCCGCGCGGGTTCCAGCCGACGCCGCGTCGCGGGCGCGGCGCTCGCCATGTTCGCCGTCCTTGCCGCGCCGGCTGCGCGCGCGCAGCCGTCCGGCGCGCCGCCGACCTGCCGCGCGGAAGTCGCCGATCTCGACACAGCGCTGCAACGCGCGCAACAGCCCGGGCTGTGCGAGCGCTGCGCGGAACGCCTCGCGCGCACGTTGGAGAGTCTGTACACGAACGGCGTGTTGCCGTCGTTCTACCAGTCGGCCGGGCAGGCCGACTGGAGCGACCCGCAGCGCCGGCCCGCGATGCTGAGCGGCGTGAGCCTCGCGGGCCAGCCGGACGGCCCCGATCTGCTGGCCGACATCGACAGCGGCTACGGCCCGCGCGGGTCGCTCCGGTTGCGCTATACGACCGGCAACCGGCCGCTGGCCGTGACGACTTCGGATCGCGCGGTCACGATTGCCGTGACGCGCTGCGTCGCGGCCGCGCCGCGTTAGCGTGGTCGCGCCGCGTGCGTGGTCGATGACCGCGCCCACCCGGGCGTCCCACCGGCCGACCTCACTCCGCACGCGGCGGCAACGCCTGCGCGATGCGCCGCGCGCCGTCCGCCACGGCGGATGCGGGCATGCACCGCACCGGGCCCGCTCGTCGATCGGCGGCACATGACGACGTCGCCACGCGCGATGCGATACGGCGCAGCGCGCCCCCTTCGACACATGCCTCCTCGGCAAGCTTTGCGCCCGGTTCGCGGATATCCCTGTCGATATCGCTCTGCGCGCACGCCTCGCCTTCAGCCCGTCACCGCATACGGGACGCTTCCGCCATTCAGCCGCCTCGACTCGCCCGCCCGTCGCGGATCGAGGCCGACATCGCCTTCGCAGGCAGCCTCCCCGGCCCGTCACCGCCTCCATGCCGCGCACCCCGTCGCCGCCCGCGCATGCCGGCCCGCGTCCACCCCGGCCGCCCGTCATGGGCCACCAACCGTCCCGGCCGCCCTATTCAAGCGCGCGCCCCGCGCCCTTACGCTGCAAGGGCATCAGGACGCCACGTCACGCAGCACGCAGCCCATCCCGTCATCCCTCGATACAAGGAGCAACAGCATGCACGCGGCCCACGCCTCTCCGCCGTCCCTTCCCATCGTCCGCGCCGGCGCGCGCCGCGCTTTCGCCGCCCTGCTGCTCGCCGCCGCGGCCGCCGCCGCACCCCGCCCAGCCCGCGCCGACGACGCCCCGCCCCTGCCCGCGCTGGCCGCCGACCTGCGGCAGACCTCGGTCTCCGGCCTGTCGTCCGGCGCGTTCATGGCGGCGCAGTTCGACGTCGCGTGGTCGAGCCGCCTGATCGGCGCGGGCATCATCGCGGGCGGCGCATTCCACTGCGCCGGCGAACTGCCCGCGCTCGACCCGGCCACCGCCGCGATGACGCAATGCATGCGCCCGCTCGGCGCCGCGCCGTCGGCGGAAGGCGCGTGGCGCGACGCGCGGCGCTTCGCGCAGGCAGGCCAGATCGACGATCCGGCGGCCCTGCGCACGCAGCGCATCTATGTGTTCAGCGGTGCGAAGGACACCGTGGTCGCGACGCGCGTCGTCGACCAGGCCGCGCGCTTCTACGCGCTCGCAGGCGTGCCGAAGGCGAACCTCCACTACCAGCGCCATCCGGATGCCGGCCACGCGCTGATCACCGACAACCCCGACGACAACCCCTGCGACGCCAACCGCAGCCCCTACCTCAACAACTGCGGCTTCGATCTCGCGCAGGACATCCTGCGCTGGCTCTACGCGACGCCCGATGCGCCGCTCAATCCGCCCGCCGAGCACCCGGCCGGCCGCCTGCTCGCCTTCGACCAGCGCGCCTTCGATCCGCGCGAGCAGGCGTCGCTCGCGGACACCGGCTACCTGTACGTGCCCGCCGCCTGCGATGCGGCCGGCTGCGCCGTGCACGTCGCCTTCCACGGTTGCGCGCAGGACGTCGCGGCGATCGGCCAACGCTTCGTGCGCGACGGCGGCTACAACGCGCTCGCGGAGACCAACCGGATCATCGTGCTGTACCCGCAGGTCGCGACATCGACCGTCAATCCGCTCGGCTGCTGGGATTTCTGGGGCTATTCGAGCCCCGACCCCGACCAGCCGAATTTCTACAGCCGCGAAGCGCCGCAGATGCGCGCGGTGATGGCGATGATCCGCCGCCTCGGCGCCGCGCGCCCCTGATCCCTCTCCATCCCGAACCGATCGAGGAACCCTCATGCTCTCGAACTTCATCACGCAATGGGAAGCAGCCAATCTCAGCGCGTTCCAACTGCTGGGCAAGGCCGTCGCGCAAACAGCCAATCCGGGCGGCCTCGCGGGCGCCGCCGTCGATGCGGGCGCGTGGCGCGCCTGGCTGCGCACCGCGCTGCAAGCCAGCCAGCACTACCTGAAAACCTGCGAATCCGCGCTCGACGCCGGCTGGCGCGAGCAGCGCGACCGGCTCGCGCTCGCGGGCAGCGGCGAGGCCGTCAAGGAACTCGCGGCGCTCAACGCGGATCTCGCGACCCGTGCGACGCAGGGGCATGTCGAGCATGCCGGCGCGCTCGCCAGCGCGACCGCGCAATACCTGACCGATCTCGGCCGCAGCCGCAACCCGTCCGACGCCCTGCTCGCATTCGGCCGGCTCGCCGTCGACATGCAGGGCCAGAGCCGCGCCCATGCGCTGCATCTCGCCTCGCTCGCGGGCGGCGTGCCCCCCGCGCTCGCGCAATGGGCGGACCGGCACCTGGCCGGCGACGCCGCGGAGCAGACGTCATGAACATCGCGCTGCGTTTCATCAACCGCTCGAACGACCGCGGCAACAGCGAGGTGGTGCTGTTCCAGCGCAACGTGGTGCCGGATCTCGACGAATTCGCGCTCGCCTGGAAAGTGATCCGGTTCTGCGGCCGCGACTGCCTGCATCCGTTCACCTACTCGACCGCGATCGAACTCGCGCTCGGCGACGAGCACGGCAATTTCTCGCCGCGCCTGCGCGCCGGCCATACCGGCCGCTTCGTCGTCGACACCCATCCGGGCGGACGCGGCCGCCTGGTGCCCGCATCCGCGCACGGCGCGGTCACGGGGGAGCTGGAAGTCGTCAACCAGATGACGCGCGGCGCGGTCAACGTCAACGCATTCAGCGCGGGCCGGCTGATCGCCGCCAAGCACGCGGTCGCGCCGGGCCAGAAGGCGGTGTTCCGCTTCACCCCGGCGCTGTGGATCGGCCTCGCGTCGCAGGTGCAGGAGAGCCGCGCGCTGAGCGCGGGCGTGCTGTCCAGCGACCACACGATGCTGCCGCTCGCGGGCGTGACGCGCGCCGACATCGTGATGACGGGCGGCGGCGGCGGCGCCGACGCGCAGCCGTTCGCCTTCACGCTCGACAACGTCGTGCGCGGCTGACGCGCCGCGCGGATTTCGCTTTCCGGTGTAACGGCCCGCCGCCGGCGGGCCGGTGGCAAGGTGCGCGGCAAACCGATTGCCGTCTTTCAACCCAAGGAGCAAGCAAGTGGATATCCAGCTGAACTTCGTCAACCGCTCGAACGACGCGAACAACTCGAGCATCGTGATCTTCCAGAAAAACGTCGCGACCGACTTCGACGAACTCGCGATCGCCTGGAAGGTGATCCGCAACTGCGGGCAGGGCGACAACCATCCGTTCAAGTTCCCGATGACCATGAGCGTGAGCGCGAGCGACAGCTACGGCAACTACATGCCGCAGCAGATCGCGACCAACGGCCAGGTGTTCCAGGTCGTGCGTTCGAACTCGGGCGACGTGCTGACGCTCGCGACCGACCCGGGCAACAGCTCGGAAGTACAGGTCCGCAACGATCTGCCGAGCGGCGCCGCGAACGCGACGATCTACAAGGACGGCAGCGCGCTCGCGACCAAGACCTCGATCGCGCCGGGACAGAAGGCGGTGTTCCAGTTCAAGCCGACGCTGTGGATCGGCGTGGCGTCGCAGATCGAGCAGGGCGCGCTGCTGAACTCGGCGGTGATCTCCGACATCAACACGGAGCTGTCGTTGCTCGGTCTCGCGAGCGCCGACATCGTGATGACGGGCGGCGGCCCGGGCCCGCGCTCGCTGCCGTTCACGTTCCGTCTCGAGAACGTCGTGATGGCGTGACGCCACGGCCGGCGGCGGCCGCGCCGCCGCCGCGCTCCCACGAACGACAAGGACCCATCATGGACATCAAGCTCAATTTCATCAATCGCTCGAACGACGTCAACAACAGCCAGATCGTGATCTTTCAGAAGAACGTCGCGACCGATTTCGACGAACTCGCGATCGCGTGGAAAGTCATCACATATTGCGGGCGCGGCGACAACCACCCGTTCGTGTTCCCGGTGCGCACCACGCTCACCGCGAGCGACTCGGACGGCAACTTCATGCCGCAGCGGCCCGCGCAGAACGGCCAGATGTTCAGCGTCGCGCGCAGCGCGTCCGGCAACGTGCTGAGCCTCGCGGGCGCGTCGTCCAGCTCGCGCGAGATCCAGCTGCGCAACGACCTGCGCAAGGGCGCGATCAGCGTGTCGGCCTTCAAGGACAACCGCCTGCTCGCGCGCAAGACGGGCGTCGTGCCCGGGCAGAAGGCGGTGTTCGAGTTCAAGCCGACGCTGTGGATCGGCACCGCGTCGCAGATCGAGGAAGGCGCGACGCTGAACTCGGCGGTGATCTCCGACATCAACACGGAACTGACGCTGCTCGGCGTCGCGAGCGCCGACATCGTGATGACGGGCGGCGGCGGCGGGTCCGCCGCCGTGCCGTATCAGTTCCAGCTGGCGAACGTGATCATGTGCTGAAGCGGGCGCCTCGCGAACGGCGGCTCAGCCGCCATTCACGGAGGCCGGCGCCGACGCCGGCGCCGGGGCGTCCGGCGCGGGCGTGGGCGCGAGCGGCACGTCCCCGGCCGGCAGCGCGCCGCCCGTGTCGGGCGGCGCGACGGGCGCGAACGGTTGCGACGCCGGCACGGAAACGCCGGACGCGGCGACCGCCGACGCCGCCCAGGCCGCCGACGCGGCGGACGCAGCCTCCGACGCCGCCGGTGCGGCCGGTGCGCTGGCCTCCTCGACCGGCTCGGGGCGCGGCGCGCGCACGATCTTCGGCGGCGCCTTCTGCTCCGTCTTGCCGAACAGATACTGATACCAGTCGCGCAGCTTCTCGCGGAAGATCTCGAACGCGCTCGGCGGCACGTCGGTCGCGAAGCGCGCGCGCGCGTCGATCAGGCGTGCGCGGAACGCGCGCTGATAGAAATCGCCGACGATCGGCAGCGCGCTGCGCGCGCCCTGCCCCCAGTAGTCGCTGCCGAGCGTCACGCGGCCGTCGTCGAAGCCGACCCAGGCGCCCGCCACCAGCTGCGGCTGCATCAGGATGAACCAGCCGTCCGTGTTGTCCTGGGTGGTGCCGGTCTTGCCCGCGACGTCCGCGCGGATCCCGAAGCGCGAGCGGATGCTCGCGCCCGTGCCGCGATCGATCACGCCGCGCATCACGTCGAGCAGCGTGCGCGCGGCGCGGTCGTCGAGCGCGCGCTCGGCCGAGGCCGGATCGAACTCGGCCAGCACCTCGCCGTTGCGATCCTCGATGCGCGTCACCATGCGCGGCTCGACGTAGGCGCCGAAGTTCGCGATCGTCCCATACGCGGCCACCATTTCCTTCAGCGTCACCGGGCTCGTGCCCAGCGCGAGCGACGGCACCGGGTCCAGCGCGCTGTCGCGCACGCCCATCGCGCGCGCGAGCCGCGCGACCTTGGCCGGGCCGACCGTCTCCATCAGCTGCGCGGTGATGCGGTTGCGCGAATAGGCAAGCGCGTCGCGCAGCGTGACCGGACGGCCGCTCGGCGGCGATTCGTCGCTCGGCCGCCAGATCTCCCCGCCCTTGAGCGGAATCTCGACGGCCTGATCGGGAATGGTGTCGCCGGGCGACGCGCCCGACGCGAACGCCGCGCCATACACGAACGGCTTGAAGGTCGAACCCGGCTGACGCCGCGCCTGCTGCACGTGATCAAACGGCTCGGTCGTGAAGTCGCGGCTGCCGACCCACGCGCGGATCCAGCCGGTGCCCGGCTCGATCGCGATGAAGCCGGCCTGCACGTCGGCCTTCGCCTTGCACAGCGCGCGCGTGAACGCGCGGTCCGCGCCGAGCTTTTTCAGTGCGTCCGCATCGTTTTGCCCGGCGTCGCGCGCCGCGCGATAGTCGGACGTCTCGCGGATGAAGGTCTGGAACAGCGGATTGCGCGGCGCGCAGCCGCTGCCCGCGTTCCAGGCGCCGTTCGCGATCCCCTGCAGCTGGTTCGCGTGCTGCGTGAGCGCGGCATTCGCCATCGTCTGCAGGCGCGAGTCGATCGTCGTGCGCACGACGAGCCCGTCCGCGTAGATGTTGTAGTCGTTGCGGTCCGCCCAGGCGATCAGCCACTTGCGCAGCTGCTGCGCGAAGTGCGGCGCGGGGCCGGGCGGCTCGGTCTGGCGCTCGAAGTCGATGCGCAGCGGCTTCTTCTGCAGCGACGCATACGCGGCCGGCGACAGCTTGCCGTACTTCACCATCTGCGCGAGCACCGTATTGCGCCGCTGCAATGCGCGCTCCGGGTTCAGCACCGGGTTGTAGTAGCTGTTGCCCTTCAGCATCCCGACGAGGGTTGCGCTGTCGAGCACGTCGAGCTGGTCGGCCGACTTGTCGAAGTAGGTGCGCGCCGCCATCTCCACGCCGTAGGCGTTGTACAGGAACGGCACGGTGTTCAGGTAGGTTTCGAGGATCTGCGGCTTGCTGTAGACGGCCTCGATCTTGAACGCGGTGATCGCTTCCTTGAGCTTGCGCGTGAGGGTCGGCGCGCGGCCGATCTCGTCCGGGTACAGATTGCGCGCCAGTTGCTGGGTGATCGTCGAGCCGCCCTGGCGGCTGCCCGAGAAGGTGTGCAGCGCAGCGGACGCGGTGCGTCGCCAGTCGAGCCCGTGGTGTTCGTAGAAGCGATGATCCTCGGTCGCGATCAACGCATCGACCATGTGCGGCGAGATGTCCGCGAGCGCGACCCATTCGCGGTTCGCCGGCTTGAACTCGGCGAGCAGCTTGCCGTCGACGGACAGGATCCGGGCGGGCGCGTCGACGCGCGCCTTGCGGATGTCGCCGATGCCCGGCGTGAACGGGATCAGCAGCAGCACGTAGAGCGCGAACAGCGCGACGGGCGCAGCGCACGCGACGGCCACGCCGCGCCGGGTCGGATGGCGCACGCGCGCCCACAGCGCGGCGCGCGCGGAACGGATGACGGGCGCCGCACGGGCCACGATGGCGCGGACGACGGAACGAATGGCGGCGAATCCTTGCGCGCACCGGTCACGGAAAGACGACACGAGGCTCGGGAGTAAGGGTGGAAAGCCCGCATCGTATCAAAACGCGGGGGGTGGACCGGGAAGCGTAGGGCATGCGGCGGCCGCCGGTGCGGTGCGACGGGTTGGCGCGCCCGCTTGCGCAACGCGGGTTACGCCGCTGCCGCGCCTCGCTCCGCGCGCAATACCGAACGCTCCGCATGGCGGGCCGTGCGCGCCATCGATAAGATCGAGGCACCTTCACTCTCTCGCCCCGGCCCCCGTCATGTCCGCCACCGAACACTATCTGCAGGATTTCCACGCGCGCCGGCCGGGTGCGACCCGCCGCGCGTTCGCGCACCACCCGTGCCGGTCCGCTGGCGGCGAATACGCGTCGTCCTACGCCGTGCTCGCCGCGCTCGTGCCGCGCGATGCGGGCACGCCGACGGTGGTCGACGTCGCCTGCGGCGACGGGCCGCTGCTGCAACTGCTCGCCACCCGGAACGACACGCCGCCGCGCCTCGTCGGCGTCGATTTCAGCCGGGGCGAACTCGCCGCCGCGCGTGCCGTGCTGCCTGCGGAGGTCGACCTGCTCCACGCGCGCGCGCAACAGTTGCCGATCGAAAGCGGCACGGTCGACTACGTGCTGTCGCACATGGCGCTGATGCTGATGGACGATCTGGATACGGTGATGGCCGAGATCCGGCGCGTGCTGAAACCGGGCGACCTGTTCGCGACCGTGGTCGGGCGCAGCTTCCTGCTCGGCGAAGCGGGCGAGGTCCTGCTCGACGTGTTCCGGCCGATCGCGCGCGATGCGCTGTCGCCGCTGCGCTTCGGCGATGCGCGCACGTCCACGCCGGAGGGTTGGGCCGCCTGCGTCGGGCGCGGCTTCGATGCGCCGCATTGCGAAGATCTGGAGGTGAAATGGACGCCGACGCCGCAGGAATTGTGGGAGTCGATGCTCGAAACCTACGACGCCGACCGGCTGCCCGAGGCGGCGCGGCAGGCGTTTCGGGAGCGCCTGCTTGCGGCGCTCGCGCCGCTATGCGACGCGCAGGGGCGACTCGACACGGCGTGGGGGCTGCGCCTCGTGCGCGCGCGGGCTTGCTGAGGATTCGGCGGTGTGATGAACACAACGTGATGGGATGCCTATTCCTTGTGCGCTATTCTCGCGACCACTTCCCGTCGCGCATGGCCGCCTCCAGCATCCCGAGCGTCAGCGCCCGGCCGCCGAGCGCATCGCGCGCCGCCGCGCTGAACGGCGCTTTCAAGGCGGCCCACATAACATCGCGCCGGCGCATGCTCGCGGAAGGAACGTAATCCTCGACCGCGAAATCGCCGAGGTCCACATCGAAGCGCGCGGCCCAAGCGCGCATCACCGACGCGATCCTGGCCAGTTCCCAGTCCAGGTCGTGATACAGATCCATGTCGCGGGTCAGTTGCGCGTCCAGGCCGAACAAGGAAGGTGCACGCACCTCGCGAATGAATGCTTGCAGGTGGCTCCACGGGTCATCCATCACAAACGATCCTCTGGTTTCACGAGGCGATTGCATGTCGTCATGGTCCGATAGCCAATCGTCACCGCATCAGACGCCGTGATCACCCATCCGACACCTGGAATGGCGCGCCCGACAAACACACCAATGTGATTCGTATATTTCACTCGCAACAAAGCCACACTCTTCAGCGAAGTAAACGTCGGCAAAATCCGATGCTTGATTTCAAAAGGAAGCAGGGAGCGGGACAGCTTTGACGAGACTGATGTTCCTTTGACAGCGCCAGCAAACTTCCCTCGCGTCGGCACGAAACGAGCGCCTGCCAGGATCATTCCGACACCCACTATGTCACTCACGCCCAAGACCTCCATGGTCTCGTCTATCGCAACAAAAAAAGCCATTCGACAGGCGTCAGATTTTCATGATTTCCGTAATGGTACGTATTAGCCATGTGTCATTCAGCGCTCTCGGAGCGTTGAAAACGATCTTTGAAAACCGATCTTTGAAAACAACACGCAGCTTAATCCGCATTATCCACCGTCCATCTTAATACTGTTGATCTAGCCTACGCATAAACGGCATCCAAGGCCGCGCGTTCGAGAAGCGTTGAGCCACGCAAATTTTTCTTCTGCATACCGAACTTTCCTAAAGATCATCCTTTCGTCAATCTATCAGGTAGCTCCCGATCCCCTCCGCCCCCTCGCGAAGGCCCGCGCCGTCGCGCGAGCCCCCGCGTTCCCGCCTCAAGCCTTGGCCGGCTGGATCAGACTCCCGCACGTCCCCGCCTGCGGATCGCCGGCCGGCAGTTTCCCGCACACGCCCTCGAACTGCCGCACCACCGCCTTCACGGTCGACTCGTGCGCCCCGCCCTTGTTCCAGCGCACCAGCTGCGCCACCACCGTCGTCAACGCGCGGCGATTCGCGCCGTAGAACGCGTTGCGGGTCTGCGCGACCTGCGTGAGCAGGCTGTTCGCGATGCCCTGGATCCGCGCGGTATCGTCCGGCGCCAGCTCCACCGCGTTCGTGAAGTACTTCGCGCCCCAGCGCAGCCGCGTCGCCGGCCCGCTCGCCGCGTTGTACGCCTTCTCGTACCAGTCGAGCGCAGCCGTCTTGTCGCCGCGCGCCTTCGCGTTCGCGGCCAGCCCCGACATGAAGTAATACGGCGTCGCCGAGCGCGGCAGCTCCGCCTTCAGCAGCGCATCCGATGCATCGAGCAGGCCCGCGTCGGTCAGCGTGTCGGCGGCCGTGCTGATCACCGCCGCCCGCTCGTAGACGTTGGTGGTCGCCTTGTCCGCCGCCGCGACCTGCGTGCGCACCGTGTCGAGCAGCGGTTTCGCGAGCGGGCCCTTCGGCGTGTCGAGACGCGCCAGCGCGACGCGCCCGTCGAGCGCCGCGAGCCGGTCGATCGGCGACAGCGAACGGTCGCCGTTCAACCGCACGAGCGCCGCATCGTAGGCGCCGGCGAGACGCGCGCGCGCCGCCGCGTCCCTGCCCGCCAGATAGCCGACGAGATCGGCGGGCGCCGTGACCAGCACGTCGAAATTGCTGCGGCTCTGCGCCGCGTCGCGCAATACGTCCTGCAACGCGGCCAGGCCCGCCGCCTTGTCGATCTCGCCCTGTTGCGCGCCCGCGCCGCTGCTCCCCGCCGCCGCCACGACCGCCTTCAGTTCCAGCCGCAGCGCCTCGCCGTTCGCGTGATCGGCCTTCGCGCGCTGCGCGAGCGTCTGCAGTGTCTGCGCGACGCGCTCGTTCGGCACCGGCAGGTCGCCGTCGGTATCCCACGAGTAGTCGGCCAACATCCGCCATTCGTCCGGCGTCAGCTTCGCGCCGTCCTTGAGCGCGTTCGCGAGCGTCTGCCGCACCGGATGGGCCGCGTTCATGCCGAGCGACAGCGCCTGCATGTAGCGTTCGAGATCGACCTCGCCCGGCAGGCGCGTGATCTCGGTGCCGTCCGGACGGAACAGGATCATGGTCGGATAGCCGCGCACCTTGAAGCGTTCGCCGAGCTTCTGCGCGCTTTCGTTGTCACCGTCGAGGTAGACCGGCACGAAGAACGACGAGCGGTCCTTGAATGCCTGCTGGCTGAAGATGGTCGCCTTCACCTGGTTGCACGAGGGGCACCACACCGCGCCCCAGTACAGCAGCAGCGGCTTGTTGGTCCGCTTCGCCTGCGCGAACGCGGCATCCACGTCGCCCTGCTGCCAGGCGATGCCGGGCGGCAGGTGGACCGGCGCGGGCGGCGCGGGCGGCGTGTTGGCGGCCAGGCAGGCGCCCGCGACCGCAAACAACGCGGCCGCCGCAATGGTTCGAATCGTCGTGTTCATGGGTGTCCCTCGGAAGCGCCGACGCGTCGCCGGCCGCTGCGGCCCACGCGCGTCATGATCGATGAATGGGAATACGTATTAAATCAAATCGTCTGAAGTATAGATACGGTATCGCATAATCCAAGCGCGGGCGAGGCGGGGCAGCGCATCCGCCGCCCCGCCTCGCCCGCGCGTCGCGCACGGTTCGTCAGAACCGGTGACGGATGCCCACCACCGCGAGTTCCTGCGAATCCGTACCCGAATTCACGCCATACGAGCCGATCGACGCGGCCGCGTTGACCACCGTGCCGTTCGCGCCGAGCGTCCGGCCGCTGGCCTTCTGGTAGCCGAACAGCGCATACAGGTCGGTGCGCTTCGACAGCGAATAATCCGCGCCGAGGTTCACCTGGTTGTAGTGCGCGGACGTCTGGCCCGACAGCGCCGTGTAGTTGTAGCCGATCCCCGCGCGCACCGCCGGCGAGAACTGGTAGTCGAGGAACGCCGAGCCGCTGTTGAACTTCGCGGTCTGGGTGAACGCCGACAGCGAATCCGCGCCGTACTGCGTGTTCGAATACGCGACCCCGAAGGTGGCCGACCCCAGCACGTACTGGGCCGCCGCGCGCACGATCTGGATCGACTTCGCGCTCGAGAAGCCCTGGTTGATCACCGTGTTGAACAGCGTGTCCGAGCTGCTGTTCCAGCTGCGCACGCCGCTCGTGGCCGTATTGCCGCCGTTCGCGTAGAAGAAGCCCGCGCCGAGCGACAGCGGCCCGGTCGCGTAGCTCGCCGCGAAGCTGTAGGTGCGGCCGTTGCCCGCCGCGCCCGCCACGCCGCCGAAGCCGTACAGCGCCTCGACCTGGAAGCCCGCGTACAGCGGGCTCACGTACTTGATCGAATTGCTGACGCGCAGGCTGTTGTCGTAGTTGTCGAGATCGCCCGGCGTCGCGAACACGCCGCCGTAGTAGTTGTCCGCGGTGAGGCCCTGCACGAGATCGACGATCGGATCGTACTGGCGGCCGAGCGTCACGGTGCCCCAGGCGGTGCTCGACAGCCCGACCACCGACTTGCGGCCGAACTCGCGCTGCCCCTGGTTCGCCACCCCGGTGCCGATATTGAAGCCGTTCTCGAGCTGGAACAGCGCCGACAGCCCGCCGCCCAGATCCTCGCTGCCCTTCAGGCCCCAGCGGCTGCCCGACAGATTGCCGCTGCTGAACTTGACGAGCGACGACTGATTCTTGCCCGCGCCGTCCTGCGCGTTGTGCACGTAGGCAATGCCCGCGTCGACGATGCCGTACAGCGTGACGCTGCTCTGTGCGTGGGCGGCGGTGGCGACCAAGGCGCTGGCGGGCAGCGCGAGCAGGGCGAGGCGCGTGGTGTGCTTCATGAAATGGCTTCCTGTTGTTGATTGTTTCTCCAGACCGGCTGCCACGATACGGGGCCGCCGGCCGGCAGGAAACCAATTAATTCTGAGATGGTTATGAAGCGTCCGTTCCGTTGGGCGTCGGCGCGTCGGGCGGCGGAACGTTCGTGCGTTCGACGAAGCGCGGCGCCGCGCGCCACTGCGTCGCCTGCTCGAACGCATGGCCGAGCGCGAGCAGGCGCGCCTCGCTCCACGGCGCGCCGACGAACGACACGCCGACGGGCAGGCCGCGCACCAGCCCGGCCGGCACCGTCAGGTGCGGATAGCCGGCGACCGCGGCCGGCGTCGAGAAGCCGTCGCCCGCGGCGTCGCCGTTGATCAGGTCGATCAGCCAGGCGGTGCCGCCCGTGGGCGCGACGAGCGCGTCGAGGCGATGCGCGCGCAGCACCCGCGCGAGCCCCGCGTCGCGCGCGCGGCGGCAGGCGCGCAGCGCGCGCCGGTACGCGGGGCTGTCGAGGCCGCCCGCGGCCTGGGTCTGCAACAGCAGTTCCTGCGCGAAGTACGGCATTTCCTTCGCGCGCTGCGCGTAGTTGAATTCGATCACGTCCGCCACGTTGCGCACGGACGCGTGCGGCGCGAACTGCGCGAGCCACTGCGGCAGGCCATGACGGAACTCGTGCAGCAGCACGACCAGTTCGTCGCCCTGGTAGTCGGGCTTCGGCAGATCGACGGGATCGATCACGACCGCGCCGAGCCGCGACATCACCGCGATCGACTGCTCGATGCGGGCGTCGACTTCGTCATGGCCGGTGAAGTACGCGCGCGCGACGCCGATCCGCGCGCCGCGCAGCGCGTCGGGATGCAAGGCGCCGACGTAGTCGACGGGCGCGAACGCGGATGCGCCCGCGCGCCGCGCCGCCGGATCGCGCGCGTCGCGCCCGGCCAGCACCGACAGCAGCAGCGCCACGTCGGCGACCGTGCGCGCGATCGGCCCGGCCGTATCCTGGCTCGCCGAGATCGGGATGATGCCGTCGCGGCTCACGAGCCCGACGGTCGGCTTGAGCCCGACCACGCCGTTGATCGACGCGGGCGACACGATCGAGCCGTCGGTTTCCGTGCCCACCGCCATCGCGACGAACTGCGCGGCGACCGCCGCGGCCGAGCCGGAGCTGGAGCCGCTCGTCGTGCGGTCGAGCGCGTGCGGGTTCAGCGACAGTCCGCCGCGCCCGCTCCAGCCGCTCGTCGAGCGGGTCGAACGGAAGTTCGCCCACTCGCTCAGGTTGGTCTTGCCGGTGATCACCGCGCCCGCGCGCCGCAGGCGCTCGACCAGGAACGCGTCGCGCGTGGCCGACACGCCGTCGAGCGCGAGCGAGCCGGCCGTCGTCGCCATCCGGTCGCCGGTCGCGATGTTGTCCTTGAGCGCGACCGTGACGCCGTGCAGCGGCCCGCGCACCCGGCCCGCGTCGCGTTCCGCGTCGAGCGCGGCGGCGATCGACGCGGCGTCCGGATTGAGTTCGATGAAGCTGCTCAGGCGCGGGCCGCCGCGATCGAGCGTCTCGATCCGCTCCCGTTCGTGCTGCACGGCCCACGCGGCCCCGGACGCGCCCGGCCCCGGCGACAATTCGCTCGCGCGGCCCGGCAGCGGGCGCTCGGCCGCCGCGCGGGCCGAAGCGGCGCCCCATGCCGAACTCAATGCGCCCAGCGCGGCCAGGAAGCGGCGTCGTTCCATCCTTGTGTTCTCCAGTCGAGGGACTTCGGCAGGGCGCGCGCCGCGCGCCCGTCCATCAGGCATCAGGCATCAGGCGCCGCGCGCCTCGCGCAGCGCGGCCGCCTGCGCATCGTACATGTCGCGCAGGCCCGCATCCTCCCAGCCGGCCGCGATCGCCTCCGCCTGCTCGAACGCGCGCGCGCCCGCCTCGGGTTCGCCGAGCCCGTGGCGCGCGTGCGCGATCTCCACCAGCAGGAACGCGCGATCGATTTCCGCGTGACCGTCCTCGAGCAGCCCCGCGCCGCGCTCCGCCGCCGCGAGCGCATCCGTATGCCGGCCGAGCGCGCGGTGCGCACGCGCGCACAGGTAGTCGCCGCGCGCCGCGTTCAGCGGCGTACCGGCCCGCGCCCACAGCGCCCGGCTCGTTTCCGCGCCGCGCCGGATCGCGTCGCGCACCGTGGCGTGCGCGAACGGCGGGCCGCCGTCGGCATCGAGCAAGGCCGACACCGCGTTGTTGAAGCCGGACGCGAGCATCGTGTCGGCCGGCCCGGCGGGCGGCAGCGGATCGAGCTGGTCGAGCGCGGTCAGGAGGCTCGCCGCGCAGTGCTCGGCGCGGCCGCCGGGCAGCGCGTGCGCGGCCGTCGCGACCCGCACCGCCGCGCCCGCGAGCGCCGCCGACACGCCGTCGCGCTGCATCCGGTGTTCGAGGTAATGCGCCTGGGCCGGATCCCCGGCCAGCGACGCCGCGACCGCGCCGTTGCGCAGCACCGCGAGCGGCGGCGCGTCGTCCGTCAGCAGTTGGCGCTGGAAGCGCAGCGCGTCGTCCCAGCGCTTGAAATGCTCGCCGATCACATGATTCGCGAGCCAGCCCGCGCGCGCCTGGAAGCGCGTCTCGACGCCGTGTTCGAGCACGGCCCACAGCCGCGCTTCCGCCTCGGCGGGAGCGCTGTCGTGCAGCGCCATGATGGCGTTGATTTCCTGGTCCACATCCATTCGTCATGCTCCCCGACGGTGATGCGATAGGCCGCGACGGCCCGTTCGCGGCCGCGTCGCGCGGCCGCACCTGAACTGCGGGACGGACGACCCTCAGTCGCCCGCCGCCTGCCCGCCGCCCGCGCCGGCGGACACCTGTGTCTCGTCGTGCGCCGCGCCGCGCCGGCGGCGGCCGGCGCGCAGCGACGCCACCACATAGAACGCGATGGGCGCGAACACGAGCCCGAACACGGTGGCCGCGAGCACCCCGCCGAACGCGCCGGTGCCGATCGAGCGGCGGCTCTCCGCGCCGCCGCCCGTCGCGAGCACGAGCGGCACCACGCCCAGCAGGAACGCCATCGACGTCATCACGATCGGCCGGAAACGCCCCGCCGCCGCCTCGATCACCGCCTGCTGCAGCGCCATGCCGCGCGCATGCAGGTCGCGCGCGAACTGCACGATCAGGATGGCGTTCTTCGCGGACAGCCCGATCACCGTGATCATCCCCACCTTGAAGTAGATGTCGTTCGGCAGCCCACGCAGCAGCGCGGCCGCGATCGCGCCGATCACCCCGAGCGGCACGATCACGAGCACCGACAGCGGAATCGTCCAGCTCTCGTACAGCGCCGCGAGCGCCATGAACACCGCGAGCACCGACAGGCCGATCAGCAGCGGCGTCTGCTTCGCCGCGATGGTTTCCTCGCGCGCCGCATCCACCCAATCATAGGAGATTCCGGTCGGCAAGCCAGCCGCGAGCCGCTCCATCTCGGCCATCGCCGCGCCCGAGCTGTAGCCGTTCGCCGGCCGCCCGTTCAGGTCGAGCGACGGATAGCCGTTGTAGCGGTTCAGCGCGACGGGGCCGACGCTCCAGTGCGGCGTCGCGATCGCCGCGAGCGGCACCATGTCGCCGTTGCGGTTCGGCACCGTCATCGCCATCAGCTGCGCGTCGGTCATGCGCGTCGCCGCGTCGGCCTCGATGATCACGCGCCGCATCCGCCCCTTGGTCGGGAAGTCGTCCACGTAGTTCGAGCCGAAGGTGCCGCCCAGCAGCGCCGCGATCTTGTCGAACGACACACCGAGCGCATAGGCCTTCTCGCGGTCGATTTCGAGCATCACGCGCGGCGCGTCCGGCAGATCCTCGAAGTGCACGGACGCGAGCGCCGGGTCGGCCCGCGCACGATCGGCGAGCCGCGCGCGCGCGTCCTTCAGCGCGGCGATGCCGAGCCCGCCGCGGTCTTCCAGCCGGAACGTGAAGCCGTCCGAGTGGCCGATGCCCGGCACCGACGGCGGCAGCGACGCCTCGACCTGCCCTTCGAGGATCGACGCGAAGCGCTCGTTGAGGCGATCGCGCAGCGTGACCGCGTCGACGCTGCGCGTGCTCCAGTCCTTCAGCTCGACGAACGCCATGCCGACGTTCTGCCCGCTGCCGGCGAAGCTCCAGCCGATCACCGTGGTCACGTTGGCGATGCCCGGCTGCGCGTGCAGCAGGGTCTCGACCCGCTGCATCACGGCCATCGTGCGGTCCTGCGTCGCGCCGGCCGGCAACTGCACCATCACCTGCAGCTGGCCCTGGTCCTCGGTCGGCAGGAAGCCGCCCGGCAGCGCCCAGTACATGATCGCGCCCACGCCGAGCAGGGCCGCGTAGATGCCGAGCACCGGCCCGACGCGCCGCACCGTGCGCGTGGTGAGCCGCCGATAGCCGTCGGACGCGCGCGTGAAGCCGTTCGCGAACCATTCCGCCCAGCGCGCGCCGAACTCCCGCCGGCCCGCGCGCGGCGCGTGCGCGTCGGCCATCGGCTTGAGCAGGTTCGCGCACAGCGCGGGAGTGAGCGACAGCGCCATGAACGACGACACCAGCATCGACGCGATCATCGCCACCGAGAACTGCCGGTAGATGCCGCCGACCCCGCCCGGGAAGAACGCCATCGGCACGAACACCGCGGTCAGCACCGCGGTCACGCCGACGATCGCGCCGCCGATGCGCTTCATCGCGCGCCGGGTCGCCTCGCGCGGCGGCAGGCCTTCATCCTCCATCACGCGGTGCACGGCCTCGACCACCACGATCGCGTCGTCGACCAGGATCCCGATCGCGAGCACGAGGCCGAACATCGTGAACACGTTGATCGACAGCCCGAACATCCACATCGCGACGAACGCGCCCATCAGCGTGACCGGGATCACGACGGTCGGCACGAGCGTGTAGCGCAGGTCGCGCAGGAACAGCCACATCACGCAGAACACCAGCACGACCGCCTCGCACAGCGTCAGCACGACCTCCTCGATCGCGATCTTGACGAAGTGCGCGCCGTCGAACGGAATCTCGACCGCGACGCCGGACGGCAGCGTCTTCGACAGCTCCGCGAGCCGCGCGCGGATCGCATTCGAGGTTTCGAGCGCGTTGCCGCGCGGCCCGAGCTGGATCCCGACGGTCGCGGCCGGCTTGCCGTTCAGGCGCGACCAGAACGTATAGTCGTCGCGGCCCAGCTCCACGCGCGCGACGTCGCGCAGCCGCACCGACGCGCCGTCGGGCTTCGACTTCAGGACGATCGAGCCGAACTCCTCGGGCGACACCAACTGGCCCTTCACGATCACCGACGCGGTCAGTTGCTGGCCGCCGACGGTCGGGGCATCGCCGAGCGCGCCCGCCGTGACGGCCGCGTTCTGCGCGGAGACCGCGTTGATCACGTCGTCGGCGCCGAGGTTGTACTGGCGCAGCTTGACGGGATCGAGCCAGATCCGCAGCGCCTGGTCGGCGTCCCACAGCTGCGCGGCGCCGACGCCGGGCGCGCGCTTCAATTCGCGCAGCACGTAGCGGCTCAGGTAGTCGCTCAGCTGCACCGAATCGCGCGTGCCGTCGGTCGAGCGCAGCGCGACCAGCATCAGGAAGGTGTTGGCGGCCTTGAACACGCCGATGCCCTGCTGCACCACCTGCTGCGGCAGCCGCGACTCGATCTGCTTGAGGCGGTTCTGCACGTCGACGAGCGCGATGTCGGGATTGGTGCCCGGCGCGAAGGTCACGTCGATCTCCAGCTCGCCGTGGCCGCCGCTGCCCGTCGTGTAGTAGAGCATCCCGTCCGCGCCGTCGAGGCTTTCCTCGATGATGCTGGCGACGTCGGAATCGATCGTCTCGGTCGACGCGCCCGGATAGTTGGCGTTGATGATCACGCGCGGCGGCGCGAGGCGCGGATACTGCGCGATCGGCAGCTGCGGGATCGCGAGCATGCCGGCGAGCACGATCGCGAGCGCGACGATCCAGGCGAACACCGGCCGGTCGATGAAGAAGGAAGGCATGGGCGGCTCCGCTCAGGCGCGCGCGAGCGCGGGGGCGTCGACGAAGCGCGCCATGTGCAGCACGTCCGCCAGCTCGCCGTCGCGCACCGCGTAGGCGCGCGAGCGGCCTTCCTCGACGAAGCCGAAGCGGCGATACAGCGCGATCGCGCGCGCGTTGGCGACGAACACCGTCAATTCAAGCCGGCGCAGGCCGAGCACGTGGTCGGCGTGGGCGACGAGCGCCGCCAGCAGCGCCGCGCCGACGCCGCGCCCCGCGTAGGCGTCGTGCACGCCGAGGCCGAGCGGCGCGCTGTGCGAGCGGCGCGGCGGCGCGACGTCGAAGCCGCCATGACCGACCACCCGCCCGCCGACGAGCGCGCACAGCTCGACGCCCTCCGCGCGCCGCGCGCTCAGCCGCGCGAGCCAGGCGTCGACCGCCTCGCGGCCGCGAAACGGCAGCGCGAGCGTCTCGCGCAGCACGCCCGGTTGATTGCGGATCTCCGCGATCGCCGCCGCGTCGCCCGCCTCGAGCGCGCGGATCGTCACGTCGCCGGGCAAGGCCGGGACGCCAGCATCATGTGTCATGTGTCGTGTGTTCCGCCGCGACGGGCATCGGCGCGCGCAGGCGCGCCATCAGACAACCGTCGACCAGTCCCTCGTCGCGCAGCGCGAAACCGCGCTGGCGCACCTCCATCTCGAAGCCGGCCGAGCACAACAGCGCGCTCGCCGCTTCGTTGTCTGCATACAGTGTGGCTTCGAGCCGCCGCAGGCCGAGCCAGCGATCGGCGAGATCGAGCATCGCCAGCAGCAGCGCGCGGCCGATGCCCCGCCGCTGCCAGTCGTCGTGCACGACGAGCGAAAGCGACGCGACGTGCGCGCGCCGATAGCGCCCCGGCGTCAGCTCCGCCCAGCCGACCAGCGTGTCGCCGACCCACGCGGCCAGCAAGTGCCGGCTCAGCACCGCCACTTCGAGCCACGCGCGGCGCGCGTCAAGCGTCAGGTGCGGCGCGCGCGGTTCCCAGTACGCCAGCGCGGGCCGCTGCGCGAGCGCATGCAGCGCCGCCGCGTCGTCGAGCGACAGCGGCCGCAGCGCCAGCCCGGCGAACGGCGCGGCGGCGGCGGCGCGGTCGACGCTCATCCGGCTGCCTCTCTACAAGGTCAGCTCAAAACCACGCGCAAGCAGGCCCGGCAGGCACAGCCCGCCCGTCGCGCGTTCGCCCCAGGTGTTTTCGTCCAGCAACAGCTCGGGCTTCTCGCCCAACTGCTCCAGTTCCTCGCCGAACAGCCGGTACAGGCTGTCGTCGAAACGCATGGCGTCGATGGGCGCGACGATCCGGCCGTGCTCGACCCAGAACGTCGCGAAGCGCGTCATGCCGGTCAGCCGGCAGTTCATCCGGTCCGAGAAATTCACGTACCAGAGATTGCCGATGTACAGCCCGGTGTCGAGCGTCGCGAGCACGTCGGCGTCCGCGAGCGCGCCGCCCGCCATCGTGAGCGACACCGGCGCCTCGGGCTCCTCCGCGCCGTTCGGGGTCAGCCCGTGCTCGCGCGCGGTACGCGCGCTCGTGAGCCGGCCCACGCTGCGCCCGCCCGCGACGAGCGGCACGTTGTCGCGCACGTAGCCGTCGGCGTTGAACGCCGGGGCGATGCCGAGCGTCAGGTCCTCGGTGAAGGCGATGCGCGGATCGAATGCGGCGTCGCCGGCATGCAGCCGGTGCAGCGGGCTGCGCGCGCTCGCGTGCGTGCGCGCCGAAAACCCGTCCTCGGCCATCACGTCCACCAGCTGTTCGAGCGCGGTCGGTTCGAAATAGGTGCGATAGCGGCCCGGCGCGAGCGTCTTCGGCGCGAGCCGCAAGGTCGGCAGCCGCGCCGCGGCCGCCTCGACCCGGCGCGCGAATTCCGCGTCGCGCCAGTCGTCGCCCGTGTAGCGCGTGCGGATCGCGCGGCCGCTCGGGTCGTACAGCGACCAGCTGAAATCGAAATTGGTGACCGCGTACCAGCCGCGGCTGCCGCGCGTCGACGCAAAACCGCGCGACAAGGTGCCGCCCGCGTAGAAGCCGACGAAGTCGAGCCCCCGCGCGCACTCGGCCACCGTGCGCGCGAGCGCGGCCGCCTCGGGCAGTCGGCCGTCGCGGCGGGTTTCGCGTTGCCAGGACGTCGTGTCGAACAGCAGGTGCGGATCGTCGGGCGCGTCGCGCAGGCTGTCGCGCAGCGTGGTCAGCGCGTCCGCGAGTGCGGCGCGATCGGCATCCGCATCGCCGCAGATGGTCAGCGACAGCGACGCCTGCCGCGCGCCGTCGATCAGGCGCACGCCCAGCTTGCCCTGCACGACCTGACCGGTCTGGCGGATGCGCCCGCCGTTGAAGCGGACGAAGTCCGATTGCTCGGCCGCGAGCGTGAGCAGCACGGTCTCGTCGCCGCGCGCCACGCGTGCCGCGTCGTCCGCGAGCCGGCCGAAATGCGCGTGCCAGCCAATGCCGCCCGCCGCGCCGTCGAGGTCGATGACGCTCATCACGCGCCTCCGAACACGTCGACGTCGGCGAACACGCATGCGGGCGACGCATGGCCGACGCGGATCACCTGCGTGGGCTCGCCCTTGCCGCAGTACGGCGTGCCGTACACGCCGCGGGTCGACGCATCGCCGACCGCGCGCAGGCTGCGCCAGAAGCTCGCGGAAATGCCGCGGTAGTTCGGCTGCTTGACCACCTGTGTCAGGCGGCCGTTCTCGATCAGTTGACCGAATTCACAGCCGAACTGGAATTTGTTGCGATGGTCGTCGATCGACCACGAATTATTGGTGCGCATCAGGATGCCGTTCTCGATCCCCGCGATCAGTTGGTCGAGCGAATGCGTGCCGGGTTCGATGTTCAGGTTCGCCATCCGGTCGATCGGCGGCCGGTTCCAGTTCGAGGCGCGCGAATTCGCCACGCCCGCGAGCCCCGCGCGCTGCTGCGACAGCGCGCCGCCGAGCGGACGCTCCAGCACGCCGTCGCGGATCAGGTGCTGCCGGGTGGCCGCGCTGCCGTCGTCGTCGAAGGCGTACGACGCCGCCTCGCCCGGCACGCCCGGATCGAAGGTCACGTTCAGGAGCGCCGAGCCGTATTGATAATGACCGAACATCTCCGGCTTCACGAAGCTCCAGCCCGCGAAGTTGCGCTCGTCGCCGAGGATCCGGTCCAGCTCCAGCGGATGACCGATCGACTCGTGGATCTGCAGCATCATCTGGTCCGGCATCAGCAGCAGGTCGCGCTTGCCCGACGGACAATTCGGCGCGGCGAGCAGCCGCAGCGCCTCGTCGGCGATGCGCGCGCCCGCGCCGTCGAACTGGTGGCGCGCGAGCACGTCGAGCCCACCCTGCGTGAGCGTGCCGTACGCGCCGAGCGTGCGGATCTGGGTGTCGCCGTCCGCATGCGCGGTGGCGCTCAGCTGCGGCATCAGGAAGCGGAAGCGCTGCGCGATCCGCACCCCGTCGCTCGTCAGGTACAGCTGGTCCGCATGCGCGACCTGCACGCTCGCCGTGCGCTCGACGATGCGCGCGTCGACGGCCGCCGCCGCGCATTCGTGCGCAAGCCGCTCGATCCATTCGCGACGGGTCGGCAAGGCTTCGTCGAGATCCGGCGAAGCGTAGTGGCCACTCACCTCAGGACGTGCGATCGCACGATGATCGATCAGCGACAGCGCGGCGCTCGCCTTCGCGCGCGCGGTCGCGACGTCGAGCGCGGCCTGCAGGCCGGCGGGCGACAGGTTCACGGTGGCCGCGTAGCCGGCGCCCGCGCCGGCCCAGGCGATCAGCATCGCGCCGCGATCGCGCACGCTCGACAGCGGCAGCGCGACGTCGTTGCGCACCGCGTGTTCGTCGATCTGCTCGTCCACGATGCGCAGCGACCAGAAATCGGCCTCGCTGCGCAACCCGCGGGCCGCGTCGGCCCACCGCTCATCGATCATCGGCTCTTCTCGGGCAGCGCGCCGTCCGGCGCCATCATCGACGACGCCAGCAGCGACTGAGTATAGGGATGCGACGGCGCATGCAGCACATCGAGCGTGTCACCCTGCTCGACTACACGCCCCGCTTTCATCACGATCACCCGGTGCGCCATGGCGCGCATGACCGCGAGATCGTGGGTAATGAACAAGTAGCTGAGTTTGTACTTTTTCTGGAGATTCGTCAGCAGGTTCAACACCTGTTTTTGTATAGAAACGTCGAGCGCGCTGGTCGGCTCGTCGAGCACCAGCAGCTCGGGTTCGACCGCCAGCGCACGCGCGATCGCGATGCGCTGGCGCTGGCCGCCCGAGAACTCGTGCGGATAGCGCAGCATCGATTCGGCCGGCATCCCGACTTCCTCCAGCAGCCCGGCGATCCGCGCGCGCCGCGCGGGCCCGGCGATCTCCGGCCGATGCACGGCCAGCCCCTCGCCGATGATCTGCTCGATCGTCATGCGCGGCGACAGCGAACCGAAAGGATCCTGGAACACCACCTGCATGCGCGCATACAGCTTGCGGCGTTCGTCGGTCGAACGCAGCGATGCGAGCGGCAGCCCGCCGATCTCGATGCTGCCGGACGCCGGGCGCTGCAGCCCGAGCACCGCCGACGCCAGCGTCGACTTGCCGGAGCCCGACTCGCCGACGATCCCGAGCGTCTCGCCGCGCCGCAGGCTCAGCGCGACCTCGTGCACCGCGCGGAACGCCGTGCGGCCGAACAGCGAGCGCAGGCCCTTCGCCGGCACCCGGTAGTCGATCGCGAGATCCTTCACGTCGACGATCTTGCCCGCGTCGGCCGCCACCGGTTCGATCGCGCGCTGCGGCTCGCTGTCGAGCAGCCGCTGGGTGTACGGGTGCTGCGGATTGCCGAACAGCGCGTCGGTCGTGTTGGTCTCGACCAGCACGCCCTTCTCCATGACCGCGACCCGCTGCGCGAAGCGCCGCACCAGGTTCAGGTCGTGCGTGATCAGCAGCACGGCCATGCCGCGCTCGGCCGCCTCCTGCTCCTGCAGTTCGATCAGCAGGTCGACGATCTGCTGGCGCACCGTCACGTCGAGCGCGGTGGTCGGCTCGTCCGCGAGCAGGAGACGCGGCCGGCACGCGAGCGCCATCGCGATCATCGCGCGCTGCCGCTGGCCGCCCGAGAGCTGGTGCGGGAAGCTGTCGATGCGCCGCTCCGGCTCGGGAATCCCGGTCCGGCGCAGCAGCTCGATGCCGCGCTCGCGCGCGGCGCCCGGGCGCAGGCCCTCGTGCAGCCGCAGGCTTTCCGCGATCTGCTTGCCGATGGTGTACAGCGGGTTGAGCGCCGTCATCGGCTCCTGGAACACCATCGCGATGTCCTTGCCGCGAATCCCGCGCATCTGCTGCTCGGTCTTCTTGAGGAGATCCTCGCCGTTGAACAGCATGCGGCCCGACAGCTGCGCCTGGGCGACGAGCCGCAGGATCGACAGCGCGGTCACGCTCTTGCCCGAGCCCGATTCGCCCACCAGCGCGACGCGTTCGCCGCGCGCGACCGACAGGCTCAGTTCCTGCACGGCGACTTTCTCGCCGAATCGCACCGAGAAGCGGTCGATTTCCAACAACGGTGCCGCCATCACTTGCCTCCGCCGAATGCCGAGCCGCGCGAGCGGGTGTCGAGCGCGTTGCGCAGCGCATCGCCCATGAAGGTCAGCAGCAGCAGCGTGATCACCAGCGCCGAGAATGCCGACACCGAGATCCACCACGCGTCGAGATTGTTCTTGCCCTCCTGTAAAAGCTCACCGAGGCTCGGGGTCGGCGGCGGCACGCCGAGGCCGAGGAAATCGAGGCTCGTCAGCGACAGGATCGCCGCGCTCATGCGGAACGGCAGGAAGGTGATCACGGGCGTCAGGCTGTTCGGCAGCACGTGGCGCCACATGATCTGCCAGTTCGACAGCCCCATGGTGCGCGCGGCCTTCACGTAGTCGAGCGAGCGGTTGCGCAGGAACTCGGCGCGCACGTAGTCGGACAGCACGAGCCAGCCGAACATCGACAGCAGGATGAACAGCAGCCACAGCGACGGATCGAAGATCGAGGCGAAGATGATCAGCAGGTACAGGTCCGGCATCGCGCTCCAGATCTCGATCAGGCGCTGGCCGATCAGGTCGGTGCGGCCGCCGTAGAAGCCCTGCACCGCGCCCGACAGCACGCCGAGCAGCACGCCCGACACGGTCAGCGCGAGCGACATCAGCACCGACAGCCGGAAGCCGTACAGCAGGCGCGCGAGCACGTCGCGGCCGAACTGGTCGGTGCCGAGCCAGTTGCTCGACGTCGGCGGCGCCGGATACGGATGCGACGCGAAATAGTCGATCGTGTCGTAGTGGTAGCGGCTCAGCGGATAGATCGCGAAGTTGCCGTTCGCCTCGAGCTTCGACTTGATGTACGGATCGAGGTAGTTGGTCTTCGCCGGGAAATCGCCGCCGAACAGCGTCTCCGGGTACTCCTTCACGATCGGGAAGTAGTAGTGCCCTTCGTAGCGCACCATGAGCGGCCGGTCGTTCGACAGCACCTCGGCGAACAGGCTGACCACGAACAGCGTCGCGAAGATCACGAGGCTCCAGTAGCCGAGCGGCTGGCTGCGAAAACGCAGCCAGGTGCGCCGCCAGGGCGACACGGACGCGGCGCAGGCCACGTTCGCCGGATCAGTGGTCCAGGCGGTTGAATTGGATGCGGGGGTCGACGAGGACATAGCAGACGTCAGCGATGAGTTTGGTAACGAGGCCGATCAGCGTGAACAGGAACAGCGAGCCGAGCACCACGGGGTAATCGCGGCGGATCACCGAGTCGTACGACAGCTGGCCCATCCCGTTCAGCGAGAACAGCGTTTCGATCAGCAGGTTGCCGTTCAGGAACGCGGCGACGAAGGCGGCGGGCAGCCCGGTCAGGAGCGGAATCGCCGCGTTGCGCAGCACGTGCTTCCACAGCACGTCGCGCTCGGGCGCGCCCTTGGCGCGGGCCGTCAGCACGTACTGGCGGCCAATCTCCTCGAGGAAAGTGTTCTTGGTCAGGATCGTGACGATCGCGAAGTTGCCGACCACCGATGCGGTGACGGGCAGCGCGATGTGCCACAGGTAATCGAGCGCCTTGCCGACGGTCGACAGGGAATCGAAGTTGTCGGAGGTGAGCCCGCGCATCGGGAACACCTGCCAGAAGGTGCCGCCGCCGAACAGCATCAGCAGCAGCACGCCGAGCACGAAGCCGGGAATCGCGTAGCCGCCGAGCACCAGCACGCTCGTCACCGTGTCGAAGCGCGAACCGTTGCGCACCGCCTTGGCGATCCCCAGCGGCACCGAGACGAGGTAGGTGAGCAGCACCGTCCACAGCCCGAGCGTGATCGACACGGGCAGGCGCGAACGGATCACGTTCCACACGCTGTCGTGCGCGAAATACGACTGGCCGAGATCGAAGGTCGCGTAGCTCTTCACCATCATCAGATAGCGCGTGAGCGGCGGCTTGTCGAAGCCGAACTGTTTCTTGATCTGCTCGATCTGCTGCGGATCGACGCCCTGGCTGCCGTGATAGCCGCCCCCGCCGCCGCCCGTCTCGCCGCCGCGCGCCGCGCCGTGGCGCAGCTGGTTCATCACCTGCTCGACCGGACCGCCCGGCACGAACTGCGTGACGACGAAGGTGATGGTGATCACCCCGATCAGCGTCGGGATCATCAGCAGCAGGCGCCTCAAGATATATGCAAGCATGGTCTTACCTCGCTACGACGCCGCCCGGCTGCGCGCCGGCCGGCTTCTTCTGGTACCAGTAGTCGATGATCCAATCCTCGTACTGGTAGGTGGTCGGCACGACCTTCGGGAACCCGAGCGTGCTCTTGTAGCCGATCCGCGCGTTCGGCAGGTAGTACTGCGGCACGAGGATGTACATGTTGATCAGCACGCGGTCGAGCGCATGCATCGCGGTCTGCAGCTCGTCGAGCGTCTGCGCGGTCAGCGCGGCCTGGATCAGCGCGTCCACCGCCTTCGAGCGCACCCCCGGATAGTTTTCCGAACCCACCTGCGAGGCCGCCGCGCTGCCGAAGCGGCGCGTCAGCTCCACGCCCGGGATCGTCACCGGGTTGTAGATGAAGGTGGTCATGTCGTATTCGAAGTTGTCGAGCCGCTTCTGGTACAGCGCGCTGTCGATCTCGTGCATGCGGGCCTGGATCCCGAGCATGCCGAGCGCCTGGATGTACGGCAGGATCAGGCGGTCCATCCCGGGCTGGTTGTCGATGAACTCGATCGTCATCGCATTGCCGTCCTTGTCGCGCAGCGCGCCGTCGCGGTAGTGCCAGCCCGCCTGTTCGAGCAGGTCGCGCGCCTGGCGCAGGTTCGCGCGCAGCGAACCCGGCGGCAGCGTGCTCGGCTGCTGCACCATCGGCCCGAACACCTCGGGCGGCAGCTCCGCGCGGAACGGGTCCAGCAGCGCCAGTTCCTTGTCGCTCGGCACGCCGGTCGCCTTGAACGGGCTCGCGTCCCAGAAGCTGTTCGTGCGGCGGTACTGGCCGTAGAACATCATCCGGTTCATCCAATCGTAGTCGAACGCCAGCGCCAGTGCGTGACGCACGCGCACGTCCTTGAACATCGGCTTGCGCATGTTGATCAGGAAGCCCTGCATCTGCGCGGGGCCGTCCGGGAACAGACCCTTCTTCAGCAGCCCGTTGTTGAAGTTCTTGCCGACGTACTTGCGCGCCCACTGGGTCGAGCTGTATTCCATGCGCGCGTCGATATCGCCGGCCTTGAACGCTTCGAGCGCCGTGTACTGGTCGAGATACAGCTTGAACGACACCTTCTCGAAGCGGAACATGCCGCGCCGCGTCGGCAGGTTGGCGGCCCAGTAGTCGGGATTGCGCCGGTACAGGATCTGCTTGTCGTCCTTGCGTTCCGCGATCAGGTATGCGCCGCTCGCGATCGGCGGCACGTTCGCGATCTGGTCGAACGGCGGACGCTTGCCGTCCGGCCCCATGCCCCATTTGGGCGAGAACACCGGCAGGTCGCCCGCGATCAGCGGCGCGTCGCGTTCGGCCTGCTTGAAATCGAAACGGATCGTGAGCCGGTCGAGCACCACCGCGCGCTTGATCACCGCGAACTGCGCGCTGACGATCGGCGAGGCCTGCGGGCCCGACAGCGTGTCGTAGGAATACTTGACGTCGGCGCCCGTGATCGGATCGCCGTTCGAGAAGCGCGCGGCCGGATTGATGTGGAAGGTCGCCGAACTGTAGTCGGGCGCGACCTGCACGTCGTCGGCGATCAGCGCGTACTCGGAGGCCAGCTCGTCCCAGCTGCGCTGCATCAGCGTGTCGAACATCAGGTTCTTGATGTCCGGCGCGGCCGAGCCGCGCGTGATGAACGGATTCAGCGAATCGTAGCTCTGCGCCTGGTCGTAGTTCTCGAAGCTGAGCATGCCGTCGGTCGGCGCATCGGGCTCCGCGTAGTCGAAGTGCGTGAAATCGGGGGGATATTTGGGCTGATCGTATTGCGCGATCCCGGCGGCCGCGTGCGCGGCCAAGGGCGCGAGCCCGGCCGCCGCGAGCGCCGCGCACGCGACGGTCAGGATCCGGGCAATCCGCCGGGGCAGTCCGCCTGGCGCCGCCGTGGGCGCCGGTCGCGAAAGCGTCGGCAAACGCAACGTCACAAGTCTCATCTTCAGCCTGCGTAGGGACGCGCCGGCTTGTGGCCGGCGCTGGGTCAATCTGGTTCGCGGCGCCGGGCGGCCGGATCGCGACGCGCGTCGAACCGCCTGGTACCGCCTCCGGCCGGAGGCGGGCCGCACTCGACGCATCGCGAAGAGCACGGCCCGCCGGCGGCCGGTCAAGCCACGTACTGCATCAGAACTTGTAGGTCGCGCCGATTTGCGCGAAGCGACCGATATACGTGTACAGCGACGAGTCGTAGCCCGTCTGGTAGCTCGAGTTCATGTAGACCGGATCGAACGGGGGCGCACGATTGAAGATGTTGTCGATGCCCGCGTAAATGGTCCAGTGCTTGATACCCGTATAGCTGACCATCAGGTTGAACTGGCTGTACGACGCCACGCTGCCCTGCATGTTCGGATACTGGCCCGCCGGGAGAATGGCCTGCGTGTACGGACCCGTATACATCCAGGTCAGCGTCGCGTTCCACTTGCTCTGGTAGTTCCAGCCCAGGCTCGTGTTGCCCTTCCAGCGCGGGAAGCTGCCGCCGAACGGCTGGTTCAGCGAACCGTTGTTGCCCGCGAAGTCGGTCGACACGCCGCCCACCGGCATCTTGAAGTGCCACACGTAGGCCCAGTCACCCGACAGCGTGAAGGTGCCGAGCTTGGTCGGGACCGACTGGCGGAAGGTGGTTTCGAAGCCATCCGTGTCGAGCGACGACAGGTTCTGGAACGGCATCAGCACGTACGCGATCGAGCCGTTCGAGCTGCGCACCACCTGCGTCGGATCGTTCTGGTTGACAGTCTGCTGGATGTCCGCCGTACCGATCACGTTGTCGATGTGGATCTTGTACCAGTCGAAGCCGATATCGGTGTTGCGGGTCGGCGAGAGCTGGAAGCCCACGTTGTAGTTCTTCGTGCGCTCCGGCTGCAGGTTGCGGTTGCCGGTCTGCACTTCCTCGACCAGGCCGTATGCGCCCGGATTGTTCGGATCGTGCGGATCGACCGCGCCCTGTGCGCTGAAGCTGCGCGAAGGCGTGTTCTCGATCAGCGTCGGTGCGCGGAAGCCGCGGTTGTACGAACCGTACATCGTCAGCTCGCGAACCGGCTGGAAGCGCAGTGCGAAGCGCGGCGAGAATGCGCCGCCGAAATCGCTGTAGTGATCGTAGCGGCCCGACTGGCTGAAGGTGAGGTTTTTCAGGATCGGAATGTCGATCTGGTAGTACACCGCCGCGACGTTGCGCTGACCGCTCACCGATTGCAGCGCCGGCGAGATGAACGTGCCGTCCGCGTAACCCGCGCTGTTGCCGACATACTGGCTCTGGTGCATGAACTGCGCGCCGAGGCCCAGGCCGACGTCACCCGTGGGCAACTTGAACAGCGACGGCGCCGACATCGTTGCATCCAGCGCGTCGAGCTTCGTGATCGCCTGGTTGGAGGTCGAGCCGAACAGGCCCGCGAGGCCGTTCGGCGTGGCCGACGGATTCGCGAAGTTGAACACGCCGTTCTGCACGATGTTCTCCAGCGCGTTCGCGTTGATGCGGTTCGTGAAGGTGTTCGAGACCGTATCCTGCGAGTGCGTATACGAGGTCGACCAGTCCAGGTCTCCCACGTACGGCGCCGTGAACGTGCCCTTCACGCCCGTCGCGGCCCGCCAGAAATTCGCGCTGGTGCGCACCCCCTGGGTGTTCGGGAACGCGTACACGAGTTTCGACGGCACGCCGAACGGGTTGTACGGGTTGCTCGCCGGCACCACGTTCGAGATCAGGCGCAGGCCGCCCGTCGCCGGGTCATATGCTTGCGTGCTGTTGCCGAGGCCGCCGACGAAGTTGTTGGTATTCGTCGTGTTGTTGCTTTCCCACAGATCGGCGAACGCCTGCATCGAATCGCTGATCTTGAAGTCGGCGTGCACCTTCGCGCTCAGGCGCTCGGTCCACGGCGACAGCGAGGTCGCGTAGGCGGTGTTGTTCTGGCAGATCGTGCCCGGGCCGTTGATCCGCGCGGTGGCGCTGCCGGCGATCGCCGAGCCGCCCCACGGGCACGGGCTCAGCGGCACTTTCGCGCCGGCCGGGTTGCGCCAGTATGACGGCGACTGGTTGTACAGGCCGCCCGGGAAGTTCGAGAAATTCTGATTTTCGGTGGTGTCGCGATCCGCCGCCGACACGCCGTTGAAGCGGTAGAAGCTCGCGGCCGCCGTCACGTTGAAGCGGTCCGCGTTGAGGTCGCCGAAGCCGCCGAGAATGCTGAACTTGGTGGTGCCCGCACCGCCGCCGTTCTGCGTCGCGCCGCCGTAGCTGCCGTCGAGCTGCAGGCCCTGGAAGTTCTTCTTCGTGATGATGTTGACCACGCCCGCGATCGCGTCGGAGCCGTACTGCGACACCGCGCCGGTCTTGACGATTTCGATCCGGTCGATGATGTTGAGCGGCAGCGTGTTCAGATCGAAGAACTGGTCCGTCACGTTCGTCGCGAACGCGTACGGCGCCACGCGCTGACCGTCGATCAGCACCAGCGTGTACTTCTCCGACAGGCCGCGCAGAGCGATGCCCGCGCCGCCCGGCGCGAAGCTGTTGGTCGTGCCTTCCGCCCAGCTGCTCGCCGAGTTCGCGGTCGTGCTGCGCAGGTAGTCCGCCACGCTGTTCTGGCCGCTGGCCTCGATGTCCTTCGCGGTGACCGTCTGGACCTGGTTGAAGCCCACCTTGTCGGCGCTGCGGATCAGCGAGCCCGTCACTTCGAAGCGCTTGATCTGCGCGACGTTGTTCTTCACGGGCGTCTTCTTCGCCGCCGCTGCGCCGGACGCGCCCGCGGGTGCGTCCGCAACCGGTGCGGCGGTCGTATCGGCCGGCGCGCTCTGCGCGACGGCCTGCGCAACCGCGGACGGGCCGGGTTGCGGCTGGCTCTGCGCGAACGCCGGGCCCGCCAGCGTCGCCGTCAATGCCAGCTCAGTCCAGATTATCCGTCTGATGGCCAGCGCCAATGCTCTTTGCTTCATGTTCCCCTCTCACTCGTCAGTAAGACCCCACCCGTTCCGCGCGCGAGCTTGTTGTAGTTCCCCGTCACGCGGTACTGGGCACTTGTGTGCCATTCCCTTTATTGCCGACTTGCACTTCTACTGCCTGAAACATCGATAAAGCGGCATGTCCCGATGCCGCCGACCATCGCTTCATATCCTTCTTCTGGTTCATCGATCACACCAAGAGCGTCAGCTTTTTGCAGCTTGTTCCGGGAACGGACACGCCGTGGTCCCGCGGCTCTGTTGTCGCCATGGCCGCTTGATGCATCCTCGACTGATAGGATTCCTTACATTAAGCTTGATATGGTCAGGCTGTTATTCGCTATTCGTTATTCGTTATTGCCGTTCATTCAGAACAACCTGGGCGTTCCCACCCAGACGATCACCGCCTCTTCATTGGCGGTATTGCCCCACGCATGCGGCACCGTGGATTCGTAATGCGCGGTATCGCCCGCTTTCAGGCTGAACGTGCGCCCGTCGAGCGTCAGCGCCACTTCGCCGGACATCACGTACAAAAACTCTTCACCCGCGTGCGTGGTCACTTCAGACGCCGGCTGCCCGGCCGGCATCTTCACGAGGATCGCATCGAGCTTGCGTCCGTCGGCAAGATTCGTCAGTCGCGCAAACGAACTGGCCGAATTGGCGAAACTGAAATACTGCAGTTTCTCGCTGCGGCAAACCGATTTCGCTTCCGTCGGCGTATCGACGAAATACTGCATCGTGACGCCGAGCGCCTTGGCGATTCCCACCAGGGAGGTAATGGATGGTGTCGCGCGCCCCCGTTCGACCTGCGACAGAAACGGTTTGGAAATCCCCGCCGCTGCCGCCGCCTCGTCAAGCGTGAGCTTGAGCCGCTGGCGCAGCGCCCGTATTTTGTTTCCTATCGAGACTGTGACCAGTGCCGATTCGTCGGTTTGCAAAACCATAGCAAGACAGAATCCCGCGGTCAAAATCTGTTTGATATAAGTGCATCGTGTTTGATGAGAACGATGCGACCGAAGCAGGGCATATGTGCCGTATCGGAAACCGGCAAACGTTTTGCACGCGTGCACCGCAGGTCCCATGCGGTGCACATTGCACATATCCATTCGCACAACTTATCGATACGGCGATTTCCCCGCCGTTGCTTTCCCGGCGCTTCGTCCGGTCAGGAAAATGCCCTGTCAGTCATACCGCCCGCATGCGGGGCGCGCCCCGCGCCGGCCGATCCTGCCGCCGGCGCGCGACGCGCCCATCACTGCGTCCCCAACCCCTGCCGCCTGAATTTTCCAGCCGCGCGTCGCGCCCGCAGCACACCGGCCCGCGCGCGGCCATGTGTCACTTCGCCGCCACCATCGCCCACAAGCGCGCCAGTTCCGCCGATCCGTCCGCGCCCTTCACCGTCTTGAAGATCTGCACGGCGCGGGCCTTCTGGCCGGCCACGTAATACGCTTCGCCGAGGCGCAGCTGTGCTGCATCCGGATGGTCGATGCCACCCTTCGCGATCGCCGCCTCCATCGCCGCGAGCCCCGGCTTCGCCTGTCCCGCGTACACCTGGTTCATCCCCGCATCGAGCGGCGCAACCGGATTCGCGGGATCGGCAGGCGCCTGCGCCCGCTTCGCGGCGAGCGCCTGCAGGCGCTTCTGGCGATCGGCGCCGGCATCGCGGCCGAGCACGCCCGACGCAAAGCCCTGGTCGATCACCTGCTTGCCTTCCACCGGCGTGCCCGCGACGATCGACAACTGGGTCATCTCCATGTAGTCGTCGGCCGTGGTCAGCGTGCCCGTCGCGCGCCGCAGGCGGTACATGTCGACGTCGAGCGACGACAGGTAGCCGGGCTTCGAGCGGATCGCCTGGAACAGCTGGTCCCAGTACGCCGGATTCGGGTGATACGCGACCAGCTTCTCCAGCGAATCGCGATACGCGGCGCCGTCCTTCACGCGCTGCGCGCAGGTGCCGAGCATCTGCAGCTGCCCCTCGTCGGGCGTGCGGCCCGCGCGGGTCTGCGCGTCGACGCTCGCCTTGAGCTGCGTGACCACCTGCCCGCAATCGCCGGACAGGTAGTACGACTGCGTGAGCAGCGTGCGCATGTCGGGATCGCCGCCGCCCGACTTCAGATAGCGCTGCGCGATCTTGATCGCCTGCGGGTAGTTCTTCTGCTGGAAGTAGATGCCCGCGAGCGCCGCCGTCGTGCGCTGCTCGTCCTCGCCGCTCAACCGTCCCGAGCCCAGCAACGTCTCGTACGCCTGGATCGCCGTGCCCGTGTCGCCGGCCGCCATCGCCGCCGCGCCGCGCATCTCCTCGACCATGTAGGTCTCGTAGGGCGTCTTGTTCGGTACCGCCGCGGCCTGCGCGATCTTGCCGAGCGCATCGCGATACTTGTGCGCGCGGTACAGGTCCTGGGCGGCGTTCAGCGGCTTCGAGACATCGGGACGCAGCGAATCGGCCGCCACCGCGGACGACAGCGTCGCGAACGCGAACACTCCGCCGAGCGCGGCCGCGATGACGGCGCGCTTCAATCGTTGCTGGATCATGGAAAGCTCGCTTGTTTTCTTTATTGCATGTACTGCTCGTTGCCGATCAGACCGATCTTGGTCGCGCCCACCCGCTGCGCGGACGCGAGCACGGAGGCCACGTCCTTGTACGGCACCAGCTTGTTCGGCCGCAGATGGATCTCGGCCTGCACCGGCTCGGCCGCGACCTGCGTCAGCTTCGCTTCCAGCGCGGCACGGTCCGGCACCAGGGTGCCGTTCCAGGTGGTCGTGCCGTCGAAGTCGATATCGATCTGCACGATCTCCGGCTGTACCGCCGGCGGCGGCGGATTGCCGACCGGCAGGTTCATCTTGACCGAGTGCATCTGGATCGGGATCGTGATGATCAGCATGATCAGCAGCACCAGCATCACGTCGATGAGCGGCGTGGTGTTGATGTCGACCATCACATCCGGTTCGCCACCCCCGCCACCCGAAGATACGTTCATGCCCATCGTCGACTCCTAGCCGCCGCGCGCCGGCGGCTCAGTGATGAATGAAACCTTGGCGATCCCTGCGCGCTCGCACGCGGTGATCACGCGGCCGATGAATTCATAGCGCGTGTTCTGATCGCCGCGCACATGCACGTCCGGCTGCGGCATCTGGACCGATACGGCCTTCAGCTTCGTCAGGAGCGTCGGCGCATCCACGAGCGCGTCGTTCCAGAAGAAATCGCCATCGCGATTGACCGCGATTTCCACGCTCTTCGGCGTCGTCTGCAGCGGCTGCACCGCTTCCTTCGGCAGCTGGAGCGGGATCGTGTGCGTGACGACCGGGATCGTGATCAGGAAGATGATCAGCAACACCAGCATCACGTCCACGAGCGGCGTGGTGTTGATGGCGGAGATAACCTCGTCGTTATCTTCTTGCCCAACGCTCATGGCCATGGCGAACCTCGCTTACTGAACCAGCGACGCGGCGGATTGCGACTTGCGCGCACCGCGCTTGCCGCCGGCCAGCAGAACCGTATGCAGTTGCGCGCCGAAGTTGCGCACGCGCTCCATCACGGACTTGTTGCGGCGGACGAGGAAGTTGTAGCCGAGCACCGCCGGCACCGCGACCGCGAGACCGATCGCCGTCATGATCAGCGCCTCGCCCACCGGGCCCGCGACCTTGTCGATCGACGCCTGGCCCGCGATACCGATCGCGGTCAGCGCGTGATAGATCCCCCACACCGTACCGAACAGGCCGACGAACGGCGCCGTCGAGCCGACCGTGCCGAGGAACGCGAGGCCGTCCTGCAGGCGGTTCGAGACGTTGGTGATGGCGCGCTCGACCGACACGTCGATCCAGGTATTGCGGTCGACGGCTTCGAGCAGCGCTTCGTCGTGGTGCTCGCCGGCTTCGATCGCGGTTTCGGCGATGAAGCGGAACGGCGATGCCTCGTCGAGCAGCTTCGCGCCTTCGGCGAGCGACGGCGCGGTCCACAGCTGCTCATCGGCGACCTTGGCGCGGCGGTTGGCGCGCAGCTGCTCGATGAACTTGGTGATCATGATGTACCAGCTGCCCATCGACATGATCACGAGCAGGATCAGCACGAAGCGGGCCACGAAGTCGCCGTTCTTCCAGAGCGCGCCGAGACCGTAGGGGTTCTCGACGGATTCGCTCGTGGCGGGCGGCGGCGGCGGCGCCGGCTCGTTGGCGGCGGGCGCAGGAGCCTGCGCCGTTGCGGGCGCCGTGGCGGGCGCCGAGGCGGCCGCGGTTGCGTCGCTTGCCTGAGCGTAGGCCAGCTGCGGCGCAACAAGCGCGTCAACCGCGGTTACGGAGATCAACATGCTTGCCGCCAGCGCGGCCAGGGAACGCTTCTTCATACCCACTCCAGAACTTTCGTTGAACTTACGAAATTGACTCGATCATCCTTCTGCTGTCACCGCCCTCCCGGACGATCAGTTCAGGTTGAAGGAGAACGGAACCTGTACGCGCACCGACTGCCCTTGCGCCACGCACTTGAATCGCTTGACCGTGTTGTACGCGGCACGATCGAGGACCGGATCCGCCGACTGCGCGACACGCTCATTCGTGATGTTGCCTTCCGCATCGACGACGAACTCGATCATGACGTCGCCCGTGATGTTGTTCTCCTGCGCTTCCTTCGGGTACTGCATCGAAGCACGGATCGAATCCGAATTCGGGCACACCACGCCGACTTCATGGCTCACCGGCTTGGCGGCCGGCGCAGCGGCGACGGGCGGCGCGACGGCGGGCGCGGACTGCACGGGTGCGGACTGGTGCGTGATGGTGGCCTGCGGCGGCGCCTGGACCGGCACCTCGGGCGGCGGCACGAACGGCGGCGGCGGCGGCGCGAACTTGGGCGGCGGCAGCTTGACGACCGGCATCGGGGGCGGAGGCGGCGGCTTCACCGGCTCGATGATGCGGGTTTCGATCGGATGCTGGATGACCTGGACGACCTTGGTGGCCAGGCCGTTGAGCAGCGCGTAGATCAGGACGATGTGCAGCACCAGCACGATCGCGATGCCGCCGAACCGGCGGACGGGATTCTGTTGCTTCTTGCCGAATTCGCGCGGGCGGCCCAATCTCGCCAGCCCGCCGTTGTTAGCGGCCAAACCTTCCTCGACTTTCATACCCACCTTCAATCCCCCAAGCGTGAATCGCCCAGATTCGCGGCCACGACATCCGGTTCAGCCTTAACGACTCTTATTTACGGGAAAACCCGAATTACGGGAAAACCCCGATTTATTCGCTTAATTCGATATCCAGCTTTCATTAAGCAAATCAAGAGCCGACACAAAAACGATGAATACGGCACCCCTAATTCATTTGAGGCAGTTCGGGCGGCGCTATCGCTGCTCCAACCGCATCGAGCGAAAGCAATTTGTCAGAATCGTACGGATGCGTACGAGGGACAAGTTGGTCGCCTTCCCGCTGAGCCGTGATGATGCGGCGCTTCTTGGAGGCAGAAGATAGCAAGGAAAAAAATTGGGCGTCAAACTTTATTTGATACACCCACACAAAATTTGGAGTACTTGTTCAAAATCCATCAGTAAGGGAATTGAAGGATTTTGTATTGATGGGAGTAAATAAAATGTAAGAATTTGCGGCATTAACGGGACCGCAAACCGCGCACTGAAATTGTGCAATGCAATGCGCTTTGCGCGCGCAGCGATTATCTCGGATTTATTTTTTAATTAGCTCGGCTTTCGCGCGGCACGATTGTATTCGATATTCATCGCATGGCAATAAGCGACATCGATGCAATGCCATCATTCAGCATTCCTCTGATAGTTTTGAACCAATGATGCGGATTGTCTCCGCGCGGCTGCCGGGCTGTCGGGCGGACGTAAAAACCGTGCATGGCGATTGGCGGCATGCGGAGGTTCCGACCCGCCGCGTTGGACGGATTCGCCACCTGACAAACACGCTCGATCACCGTTCTCCAGCGCCAGAAATTGGCCCGATCGGCGCCAGATTCACGCCACGAAGACCTGTCCCGCACCTGGGTTCGCGCCCCGATTTTTACACTTTGTTACGCGAAAACCGCCTGAATTCGTGAGACGCACGTCTCAATGATCGCAGCGAACCCGGCGGGAAGATGGGCGCATGAATGAATGGACACCCTGTGTCGCGACGGGCCGCCCTCGCCCGCCCTTCTGCGGCTGCGCCGCGATCGCATGACGACACGACGCGCGCGCCGGCAGGCCGCATCCGCGGTTCGCCCTGCATGCCATGCCGGCGATCTCAACCCGTCTCCGCCGCCACCCGATCATATGGATTCCAGAATAAATTTTCCGATCCGGCCTTGAGCCGGCACGCGTATATGCATCCATATATTGCCCAACCGCATAGGGGACACGCATCCGCCTGCATATGCCGCTCGCTCGACCTTGAGTAGGTTAGCGCACGGAACGCACCGTCCTGGTGCGCTACCGTGCGATTTTCCCCAGATCCATCGCCTGGTTTCGGGCCCAGACCGCGCCGCGCGCGACCCGCCAGCCCGTCCACGGCCCCCGCCCATGCCAAATCCCGCCCCGTCCCATCGCCTGGCCCACCTGGATGCCATGCGTGCGATCGCCGTGCTGCTCGTGATCTGGACGCACTACGCGGAATTGTTCGCCCGCATCGCCGGCTCCCAGTTGTACCTCGACACGCTGCAGCGCTCGATCGATTTCGGCCGGGTCGGCGTCGTGCTGTTCTTCGGGATCAGCGGCATGCTGATCCCGACCAGCCTGCGCGGCGCGGCCGGAGACGGCACACGGCGCTTCGTGATCCGCCGCTTCTTCCGGCTCTATCCCGCCTACTGGCTGTCGCTGCCGCTCGGCTATCTCGTGTACTGGGTGCTGTTCGGCAACCGGATGAACGCAGCCGGCCTGCTCGCCAACATCACGATGATCCCGACCGCGTTCGGCTTCGAGCCGGTGATGGGACACTACTGGACGCTCGAAACCGAGCTGTACTTCTACGTGCTGTGCCTCGTGCTGTTCCGGCTCGGCGGGCTGCACCGGATGCGCGTCCTGTGCGCCACCTGCGCCGGACTGTGCCTCCTGTTCGTCGCGACGGGCGCACTGCACCTGATTCCGGCAAGCGCGCTCGGGCAATACAAGGGCATGCTGTTCCACCTCGCGATCATGTTCTGGGGCGCGTGCTTCCGGCAGGCTTATGACGCAGCGGCGGCCGACGCGTCGGGCGCCGCTGCGTCGAGCGCCACGCTGTCGGCCGGTATCGGGCACCTGCTGCGGCCCATCACGTATCGCGCCGCGGTTGTCCTGCTGACCGCGCTGCTCATCCTCGTCGCGCTGTCGATGGCGGTCGTGAACTGGCGGCACGGCGACCTCGCCCACGTGTCCACGTCGCTCGGCTATGTGGCGGGGCTGGCCCTGTTCATCACGTTCGCCACCGTGCTGAAGCTGCGCTCGCGCTTCCTCGCCTGGCTCGGCGAGATCAGCTATTCGGTTTATCTGCTGCACGGCGTCCCGCTGTATCTGGTGTTCTGGGCCGCCCAACGCTGGTACCTGACCGGCGGGCCGCTCGCGCTCTACATGGCAACGGCGCTCGTACCGGCAATCCTGCTGTCGTGGCTCAGCTACCGCTGGTGCGAAGCGCCGGCCGTACGCATCGCCCATGCGCTCACGCCGGCGCGGCGCGACGCGACCGGCGCCGGCGGCGAGGCGGCCGGCTCGATGCGCGCCGCGCCGCCGTCGCGCTGAGCGACGCGAAGACCGGCGCGGTCCCTCCCGCTCGCCGCTGCGCCCCGCGGCGCATCCCGTCTCCCCCGGCGCGTCAGCTTCACGGTGAGAACGCGGCGTTTCAAAAATTTATGCGCATAAAATCCGCGTCGAGCCCGTGATCCGCCCCTTGTATAATCCGCGCGCCGTCTGCTGGCTCCCTCAACCTGCTTCACGGAACTCGACATGGCCATCATTGGCGTCATGGGCTCGGGCACGACCGAATGGCCCGAACTGGCCGCGCCGCTTGGCGCGTGGATTGCGCAGCAAGGTCATGATCTGCTGACGGGCGCGGGACGCGGGGTGATGCTGTGCTGCGCCCGCGCATTCGCGTTGACGCCGGGGCGCACCGGGCGTTCGATCGGCGTAGTGCCGACCGAGCCTGATCCCGTGAGAGGGTTCGCGCCGTGCGCGGGCTATCCGAATCCATACATCGACCTGCCGCTCCTCACGCCGCTGCCTCGCAAGGAGGCGGACTCGCCCGATACGGCGCTGAACCGCAACTACGTGAACATCCTGACGAGCGACGTCGTGATCGCGCTGCCGGGCAGCCGCGGCACGCTCGACGAGATCCGGCTCGCCGTGCGCTTCGGTAAGCCGTTGATGTGTGTGGGCCCTCACACTGCGTTTGCGGCCGTGCCGGCGGGAACCTTGATCGGTACGCAGCTGGAAGAGGTTTATCGCTTCGTTCTGGCACACACCCGAACCCCGTCCACGTTGGCCGCGCGCTGAGATGCAAATGTCAGTGTGTACTCACATATAGCGCTCGGCTGCACCGGGATAACGACGTGCTGCGCCGCACCCTATGCCGTTCCTGCTCTATCGGGCCGGCACTCGGCCGGGCAAGCGAAGCGATCACTCACCATCCAAAGATGGCAAGCAAGGTCCGCGTCCCCAGGCATAAAAATGCCCGCCGAAGGCGGGCTGTCCTGCAACGCGGCGCGCGCGGCAAAGGCGGTGGGCCCTCCCGCCCTCATCGCGCCATCGCGAGCCTCGCCCCGAGCGCGATCAACAAGGCCCCCATCACCGCATCGATCGGCTTGCGCAGGCGCGCATACCCGCGCTGCACGCGCGCGGTCGAGAAGATCACGGCCATCGCGCTGAACCAGCTGACCGACACCGTCGCCACGAGCGCCACCGTCGCGCCGTGCACCCAGCCCGGCGCGTGCGCGGGCAGCAGCGTCACGAACAGGCTGCCGAAGAACGCGACGGCCTTCGGATTGGTGAGCCCCACGAGCACCCCGCGCCGATACGCATGTGGGCCGCCGCGCACCGTCGGCGCGCCCGTGTCGAGCCGCGCCGACGGCTTGCGCAGCCCCATGAGCGTCTTGACGCCGAGATAGACGAGGTAGGCGGCGCCCGCGATCCGGATCGCGCCATACAGCCAGGCGAGTTCCGTCAGGATCAGCCCGAGCCCGAATACCGCGAGGGTCGCCCACAGCGCGTGCGAGGTCGCGATCCCGAGCGCCGCGTGCACGCCGGGGCGGCGTCCCGCGAGCGCGTGCGAGGTCACCGAGATCATGTCGGGACCGGGGCTGGCGCAGGCCAGCAGCATGACGCCGGCAACGGCGGCGAGTTGCGGAACATAGCTCATCGGGAAACACCTTCGAATCAACAGGAAAGAGGATCAGGCGGAACCCTGCATCTTAATCCGGATGCCTCGCGCCCTGCCCGCCGCCCCTCCCCATTCGGCCCCGGTATTCGCGATGCGTCGGCCATCCTGCCATCGGTGCGGGGCGTCGATGCCGCCCCCGAGTGCGCGACCTTTGCTCGGCATCACCGCTCGGCCTCGCACGCGACACGTCCGCCGGGCTCCCTGCCATTTCTGGCAGTTATCTTTATATCAAATTGTGGATAGCTTATGACTCATAGTAGAAAGCGATTCTCGGCAATCTCACGACAAGACACGAGCATCGCGTCACCCGGTTTCTCGTCATTGCGAATCACTCAACAAAGACGCACTTAGAACCCATCGGCAGATGGAACAACGACGTCAAGGAGACACCCATTGCTCCGGCCCGGCGATCGCCTCCGGCCGGGCGGTGACATGGCACAACCAGGCCGGGCGGGCTCGATATCGGAACCCCGGCTTTCCAACGCTGTTGCTTGCGCGTCAGCCGACCAATCTCGATGCGGATTGCTTGGACGATCGCGGCTCACGACAGCATGCTCGAAACAGGAGCGCGGGGAGGGAATACGACGGGAGCCTGATTCACCGGCTCATCAAGGGAGCGCATCCGGCTTTGCGCCCCTTGACCATGGACGACATGAACGGCAAGCCGGTGGGACGCCCTGAAAAGCCAGCGATCCCGCGAAGCTGACACCCTAATCAGGACTCCGTGACGATTTACATCGTCATGCAAAAAACGCTCCTCAGCGTGAGGCCGATAGATTCATGCAAGTCAACCATCCGTCAGGATCAACGCGGCAAAAGACGGGCGTGGCGATCGACAACGGCGCTCCGGGCGCCTGGATGAAATCGTCCCCCGGCATCAATCCGATCTTTCGTGAACCCTCAAGGGGCATTGATGACAGTCAATCAACTGGAAACGAGCGTAAGCATACTAGCGGGCAATTCACGGGTCTTCATCGACCATGAAGGCTCGATCGTTGTCGAGCCGCAGTTGAAGGCATTCGATGCGGCGCTGCAGTTCGCCGAGCGCAGCCGGGATCAGCACGGACGGTTGCCGAGGCTATCCGTGGCGTTCGATCATCGCGGGATATTTCGCCTCCAGTTTCTTGCGGAGAAGCTGTCCAACTCCCAGAAGCGAAACCCACGCCTGAGCCATCTTCACCCGTCGATCATGCAGGTGTTCCAGCCTCTGGCCGAGAAGCACCAGATTCCGCTCGGCGAAATACATGCGATCCACGAAGACTCCGCCCGGCAGCACATCGTTCACATCCTCGCCGCCGGCGACATACCGGAAGCCGTATCGCGGCGGATGGTGTCCCGATCCTCGGCCGACAGCAAACCGGCGACATGCGGCGCGGCCGGCGACGAGCCCACGCAAAAGCTGACGTGCGCGGCGATTACGAAGGAATACTTCGAGAAAGCGGCGGGAGACAACACGGGCCGGGATGCCGTTCTCGAGGTGTACTTCGAGGACAGCGCATGGTCGAGAGGTCTCGCCTACGTGCGCGGCTTGCAGCTCAGCCACATGCTCGGCGTCTCGACCGCGATCCGGCTCAATATGGTGAATGCGGACGGCGAAGTGAGCCGCGGCGATCTGGTCAAGGTCGATGCGCTCGCGCACGCGGAAGAACAAGCAACGCATTCCGCTCTTCAAGGGTGAACATCATGCAAGACATGGCGCAACCGATATACATGGACAACAACGCGACCACCGCGTTGGATCCCGACGTGCTCGATTACATGATGCCCTATCTGACCAGCGCCTACGGCAACGCGGCCAGCAACAGCCACGAGTTTGGCTGGAAGGCGATGGCGGCCGTCGACGATGCGCGGAAAACGATCGCCGCGTCGATCAACGCGGCCGGTCCATCGGATGTGATCTTCACGTCCGGCGCCACCGAATCGATCAATCTCGCCATCGGGGGCCTCAAGAGCCGCGACGGGAAAGGGCATGTCATCACGTCCATGATCGAGCACAAGGCGGTTCTCGATTCCTGCGGCAGGCTCCAGTCGACGGGCGCCGAAGTGACCTATCTCGCCCCGCAGGGCAACGGCATCGTCTCTCCTGACGCGATCGCGCGCGCCATCCGAGACGATACCTATCTCGTCTCGATCATGGCCGCCAACAACGAGATCGGCTCCCTGCAGAAAATCGCGGAAATCGGCGCGATCTGCAAGGCGCGCGGCATTCCCTTCCATACGGACGCCACGCAGGCCCTCGGCAAGGTGGAGATCGACGTCCAGCGGATGAACATCGGCCTCGCATCGTTTTCCGGGCACAAGATATATGGGCCGAAGGGCGTGGGAGCGCTTTACGTCAATTCGCTCGACCCTCACATCAGGCTCGATCCGCTCATCGTCGGCGGCGGGCACGAGCGGGGCTTGCGCTCGGGAACCCTCAACGTACCGGGCATCGCAGGCTTCGGACGCGCCGTCGAACTGTCCTGCCGGAACCTGGCTGCCGAGGCGACGCAACTCCGTCATCTGCGGGATCTGCTGCGCGCGTACATCGTCGAGAACATCGCCGACATCCGGATCAACGGCGACGTCGTCGAATGTCTTCCGGGCCTGCTGAACGTATCGTTCGAAGGCATCGACGCGGATTCGCTCTTGCTGGAGCTGTCCGACGAGGTCGCGCTGTCGTCGGGCTCGGCATGCACGTCGGCCAATGCGGCGCCCTCGCATGTCCTCAAGGCGATCGGCGTCGGCGATGCGCTGGCTCAGGCGAGCGTGCGCTTCGGCCTGGGGCGGTTCAACACCGAAGCGGAAATCCGCTACGTCGGCCGCCGGTTGAGCGAAGCCGTCAACAAGCTGAGGGCGATGGTGCCGAAATGATTCCAGGTCCGTCCCGACAAAAGCAGGCGCGCCGGTCTCCCGCCGGAGCAGGTTCCAGGTTTCAGGCGGCCTGCGGCTGTCGACCGGACCCGACCGCATCGGCGTCCGGATCCGGATGACGCGGCGTAACGGACGGCCCCGGCGGCATATAGCGTCGCCGCGTTCGACGCGCATCGCATCATGGCCCGTTCCGTCGCCGCCGGATTCCGGCGACGGGTTCGACCTCCCGATCGGGAGGCCCGCGCGAGCCGCGGCGAGGTCGTTCCGGCGCGCCGCCTCGCTGAACGGCGCATTTCACGGCATGCGGGCGATCGAAACGAGATCGCCCGACGGCCCCCTCGCACCCTGGCACACCCTACTCATGCGAACGACATCGGCCCCCTTTCTGCTCTTCGGAACCATGCTCACGGCCGCCGGTTACGGCGCGACCTTCCTGATTTCCGCCTATTTCCGCGCGCGGGGCGGCAGCGACATCGATACGGGCGCGACCTTGGGCGTGGCGCTGACAGGCACATTGATCGGCGTGCCGCTGGTCGGATGGTTTGCCGGACGATACGAGGCCTCGCGCCTTGCATCGCTCGCGGCGCTGGCGATGTCGTGCGGCTATTTTATTTTTGGCGGTCTCGCCGGCGAACGGGCCGACGTGACGCGCGCGGCCGCGTTCCTGATCGGCCTGGGTTGGGGCATGTTCTATATCAGCGGGCCGATGGCTTTGTCGGAACGCGTCACGGACACCGATCGAGGTTTGTGGTTTACCCGCTTCAGCGCGTTTCAAATGGCCGGAATCTGCGGCAGCCCCGTGCTCCTCACGGCGGCGATCCAACAGATCGGGCTGCCCATCCGGACAATTTTCCTGGCGGTGGGGGCAGCGGGAATCATCGCGTCGGGGCTGCTGCTGACCTTTGGCGTTCGGGAACCGCGCGGCCGGCGTGAAGCATCGCTTCGACCTTGGGTAAGAAAAATCACCCGGATCGCCGCGGGCAGCGCGATCCGTCCTGTCGTGATGGTGGGGCTCGGCGGATGCGTCTTCTCCGGCATGATGTCGTTCCAGGGATCGCTGGTCGAAGGCACCCGCGCGAACGCAGGGACCTTCTTCGCCGTGCATGCGGTGACGGTGATCGTCTCCCGGCTGGTGCTGGCCCGGCGTCTGTCGGCAATGCCGCGCATTCCGCTGGTCGTGGTCCTGATGTCGTTCCTGATCGTCGGCGTGCTGGCCATGCTCGGCATGCCCGTGCACCCCGCCTTCCAGGTCGCGGCGGCCATCTCGACCGGAATCGGCTACGGGCTGGTTTATCCCGTGATACAGACCTGGGCGATCAACGACTCCCGTCTCGAAGATCGCCACGCGGCGCTGACCTGGTTCGTGGCCGCCTATTTCATCGGCATATTTGGATTTCCCGCCATCGGCGGCTGGATCCTCGTGACCGAGGGCAAGACAAGCTTCATCCTGATCCTCGCGGCGCTGGCGTTGCTCGAGCTTGTCGTGGCGTTGCTGCATGCGCCCGGACGCCGCGTGCGCGAGCGGACGGGTAATCCGGCGCGACCGGGCGTCGTCGACCGAAGCGGCCAGGTCGCGAAGCAACCTGCCGTGGAGAAGCCGGGCCTCCGCTGATCCGCCGTTCTGGAGCGAGACGCTACGTCAACGACAACAGGATGCCTGCCGCGAGCGCACCGTATACGCAAGCGCACGCCACGCCGAACGGCCGGCGCGCGCGCGCCAATGCGGGCGCGGCCCGGCGCGAGGAGAACAGCAGCGCATAGCCCATGAAGATGCCGAAGCCGAGCGCGCAGCAGCTGGCGACGAGCGCGAACGTGCGCCACGGCGCCGCGGCCGCGCCGAGCCCGATGGTCGTGACCGCCAGCCAGTTCAGCACCGCCTTCGGGTTGGTCAGGTGGATGCCGAGCCCGCGCAGATAGAAACGCGCGCCGCCGCCGTCCATGCGCGCGGCGGCCTCGGCGGACGCGGGCGGCGGCCCCCATGTCGTGCGGCAGGTCCGCCACGCGAGCCAGAGCAGATACCCGGCGCCCGCGAGCTTCAGGGTCGCGAGCCGGCCCGGCACGGCGACCAGCAGCGCCGACACCCCTGCGGCCGCCATCACCGCCCAGCACAGCGAGCCGCTGATCACGCCGGCCGCGAGCGCGATCCCGCGCGCGCGGCCATGGTTGAGGGCCGCGTCGGCGATCGCGAGATTGCCCGGGCCGGGGCTCGCGGTACCGATCAGGTAAACGGCGAGCGCCGCGCCGAAACCGGACACATCATTCATTCAACCCATCCTCGCAACGACACGCTCACGGGTTCAGCCGACACCCACCCCGTTCACGAACACCAGATGACACCCGAGCCCCACGCCGATCGACAGCAGCGCGCGCCCGGTGCGCCAGTACAGTCCCAGCGACAAGGCGAGCGCGACCAGCTCCGGCAACCCGTACGGGTAGCGGGTCGGATCGAGATCGCGCAGCGTATACGCGACCAGCAGCAGCATCACGCCCGGCGGCATCGCATCGCGCAGATACCGCAGGTAGCCCTCCCCCGCGCCGCGCCGCAGCAGCGCGAACGGCGCGATACGCAACGCGATCGTCACCGCCGAGATCGTCGCGATCACGGCCAGCGCGCGCCAGTCGCTCGTCATGCCCACGATGCGCGCCGCCCGAACAGGTAGCCCGCCGTCACGAGCCCGAGGTAGACGAGCAGCCCGGTGATCAGGAACGAGTGCTCATGAAGCCAGCGCTCGCTCGCGAACGCGGCCACGCACGCGGCGCCCGCCGCGCCCAGCCGCGCGCGGGTGCCGTTCGCGCGGATCGCGTCCACCGCGAGCAGCGCGAACATCCCCGTCAGCGCGAAACCGAAGCCCCGCAGGCCGCCCGGCAACGCGAGCCCGACGAGCGCGCCGGCGGCGGCGCCCGCGACCCACCATGCGTGGCTCGCGAGCTGCAGCGCGGTGATTTCGGGGCCGTCGAGCGCCGCGCCTTCGCCAGCCGCGGTGATCGCATAGATTTCGTCGGTCAGCGCGAACACGCCGTAGGCGCGCTGCGCGCGCGTGCGCAGCCGGTCGAGCGGAAACGACAGGCCGTAGAACACATGGCGGAAATTGACGACCAGCGCGGTCAGCGCAACCTGCGCGAGCGGCATGCCGGACACCATCAGCCCGATCGCGAGAAACTCGATCGAGCCCGCGAAGATCAGCAGCGCGGACAACGGCGCCCAATACCAATGCACGCCGCTCGTCACCGCGAACACGCCGAAGGCGAGCCCGAGCGGCACATAGGCGGTCGCGACCGGCAGGGACAGCCGCAGCGCGCGTGCATAACACGCATGCGACGGCTGATCCGGCGCGGCCGCGCGGGAGGATTCGACAGGGGTCACACGGGCTCCGCTCGGGCAGGATGAGGACGAGGCGCGCGGCGGGCCGCACGACGGGCTGGCGGCCATTATTCCGCTAGAATGCCGACGGCGGAATGAACAGTACCGAACAATCACTAGAAACTGTTCAGCCCATTTCGCCGAACACTTCGGCACCGGAGACCCGATGAAGCTTGCGCTCGACACCACCGACAGCGCGCCGCTGACCGATCAGCTGGCGAGCCAGATCGAGGATCTGATCCGTTCGCGCCATCTGCGCGCGGGCGTCAAGCTGCCGTCGATCCGCCAGCTCGCGGCCGAGCAGCAGATCAGCCGCTTTCCGGTGATCGAGGCCTACGACCGTCTCGCGTCGCGCGGCTTGATCCAGCCGAAGCACGGTTCGGGCTATTACGTGACGAGCCGCGCCGACGGCCGCGACCGCGCCGTGGGCAGCACCGATCCGCGCGCGGTCGAGGTCGCATCCGGTCACATCCTGAGCCAGTTCGATGCGGCGGCCGATGCGGGCGCCGCGCTGTCGAGCGGCTTCGTGCCGGCCCCCTGGCGCGATCTCGAAGGCATCGCGCAGACGGTGCGCCAGATCGCGCGCGCCGAACCCGCGAGCCTGATCGACTACGCACCGCCGCAGGGCGACGCCCAACTGCGCGCGCTGATCGCGCACCGCCTCGTTCCGCTCGGCATCGACACGACCGCGCAGCAGGTGCTCGTCACCCACAGCGCGACGCACGCGCTCGACCTCGTGGTCCGGCTGCTGCTGAAGTCGGGCGATACGGTGTTCGTCGAGGATCCCGGCTATTTCAATCTGTTCGGCCTGCTCAAGCTGCAAGGCATCCGCGTGATCGGCATCCCGCGCCGCGCGAACGGCCCCGACACCGACGCCCTCGACGCCGCGCTCGCGCACCATCGCCCCGTCGCATTCTTCGTCCACTCGGCGCTGCACAACCCGACCGCGACGAACCTGATGCCGCCCGTCGCGTTCCGGGTGCTGCAACTCGCGCAGCAGCACGACTTCATGCTGGTCGAGGACGACGTCTACGCCGATTTCCAGACCCTGCCGACCCAGCGGCTCGCCGCGCTCGACCAGCTCGATCGCGTGATCTACATCGGCGGATTCTCGAAGACGCTGTCGGCCTCGCTGCGGCTCGGCTATCTCGCTGCGCGCGCGGATCTCGTCAAGGCGCTGGTCGACGTGAAGGCGCTCACCAGCATGGGCGGCTCGCGGCTCGCCGAACGCGTGATCGCGACGCTGCTCGAACGTGGCGCGCATCGCAAGCATCTGGAGCGGCTGCGCCGCCGCGCGGGCGAGGCGCTCACGCAGGCGGCCGCGCTGCTGGGCGGAGCCGGCTGGACCCTCTACGAGCCGCCGGCGGGCGGACTGTTCGCCTGGGCGCGCGCGCCGGGCGTCGACGATTCGGCCCGCCTCGCCGAAGCCGCACGCGCGCACGGCCTGCGGCTCGCGCCGGGCAGCGAACACCGGCCGGACGGCGCGGCGACGCCCTGGGTGCGGCTCAATCTCGCGCATCTGCAGGATCCGCGCGCGCGCGCCTTCGTCGCCGCGGTCGGCCATGCCGGCGGAGACGCCGCGTGAAACTGAAGGCCAAGATCTTCCTGCTCGCGATCGTGCCGTTCCTGCTCGCGATCGCGGGCATCGGCTTCGGCGTGCGCCAGCAGGCGACCGCGCTCGCGCGCACCCAGCATGCGACGATCCAGACCGCCTATATGTCGAGCAAGGAAGTCGAGCTGCGCCATTACGTCGAGCTGGCGACCAGCGCGATCGAACCGCTCTACGAAGCCGGCCGCGACAACGCGCGCGACGATGCGATGCTGCGCATGCAGGCGCTCGCGATGCTGCGCAAGATGGACTTCGGCCCGGACGGCTACTTCTTCGTCTACGACCTGCACGGCAATTCGCTGATGCACCCGCGCGAGCCCGAACGGGTCGGGCACAACTTCTGGGGACTGCGCGACCCGCAGGGCGTGCTGACGATCCAGCAGCTGACCGCCGCCGCGTCGCATGGCGGCGGCTACGTGCGCTACCTCTGGCAACGCCCGTCGACCGGCCGCCTCGCGCCGAAGCTCGGCTACGTGGTCGCGCTCGACCGCTGGGGCTGGATGCTCGGCACGGGGATCTACCTCGACGACGTCGACACCGCGCTCAACCGCATCGATCAGCGCGCGTCGGCGAACATCGAGCGCACGATGACGTGGATCAGCGCGATCGCGCTCGCGGGCGCGGGCGTGATCGCGCTGTGCGCGCTGGTGCTGAACGTCAGCGAATCGCGCAGCACCGACGCCAAGCTCAAGCGGCTCGCGCAGCAGGTGGTCGAATCGCAGGAGCACGAGCGCGCGCGGCTGTCGCGCGAACTGCACGACGGCATCAGCCAGATGATGGTGTCCGCGAAGCTCATGCTGGAATCGGCGCTCGCGCGCTTCGAACACGGCCCCGCGCGACAGCCCGAGGCGGAGGCCGCGCTCGGGAAAGGCGTCGCGCGGCTCGGCGATACGCTGCGCGAAGTGCGGCGGATCTCGCATGCGCTGCGGCCGTCGATGCTCGACGACCTCGGCCTCGCGGCCGCGCTCGACCAGCTCGTGCGCGAGCTGGGCGGCGAAGCGGACGTCGAGTTGAGCTTCTCGCAGCGCGCGCAGGCCGATGCGCCGCCGCTGCCGGCGTCCGTCAAGACCGCGCTGTTCCGGATCGCACAAGAAGCGCTGACCAACATCATCCGCCACGCGCATGCGTCGCACGCGACCGTCACGCTCGACGCCTCCACGCGCGCCGTCACGTTGTCGATCTCGGATAACGGCAGCGGCTTCGACGCCGACCTCGTGCTCGCCGACGCGCGCGGCGGCGTCGGCCTGCGCAACATGCGCGAACGGCTCGACGCGCTGGGCGGCACGCTCAGGATCAGTTCGCAGCTCGGCCATACGGTGATCGCCGCGCGCGTGCCGCTCGCCGCCCCCACCGCCCAACCAGGAATTGCCCGATGAATGCTCCGTCCTCCTCCGCCCGCGCCGCCCGCCTGCTGCTGGTCGACGACCATCCGCTCGTGCGCGACGGCCTGAGGATGCGGCTCGAAGCCGCGCCCGGGCTCAGCGTGGTCGGCGAGGCCGGCAACGCCGACGAGGCGCTCACGCTCGCCGATGCGCTCGAACCCGACCTGACGCTGATGGATGTCGGCATGGCCGGCATGAACGGCATCACGCTCGCGGGCGTTTTCCACGAACGCTTTCCGGCGATCCGGGTGCTGATGCTGTCGATGCACGACAACATCGAGTATGTGACGCAGGCGGTGCGCGCGGGCGCGAGCGGTTATCTGCTCAAGGATTCGCCCGCGAGCGAGATCGTGCGCGCGATCGGCGCGGTGCTGGCCGGACAGACTTTCTTCAGCGAAGGGCTCGCCGCGCGGATGATCCAGGCCAACGCATCGGCGCCTCCGCTCGAACGGCTGACGCCGCGCGAGCGCGACATTCTCGATGCGCTCGCCGAGGGGCTGTCCAGCAAGCAGATCGCGCTGCAGAACGGCTTGTCCGTGCGCACGGTCGAGACGCATCGGCTGAACCTGAAACGCAAGCTCGGCATCGAGGGGCAGGCGGAACTGATCAAGTTCGCGGTCGAGCACCGGCGGCGTTGAGGCGTGGGGGTCTCGGACGGGTGCGGGTGTGGTGCATCGCGGGGCGCGCGCTGCAACGCAGCGGGAAATGAAAAGAGGCCGGGCGACATGTCGCCCGGCCTCTTGCGTCCTGGGGTATTCGCGCGTTAGTTCACGCGTGCGTTGTGCTTGGTCAGGAACGCGATCAGGCCATCGATGCCGCCCTGCGCGAGCTGGCTCTTGAACTGCCCCTGGTAGACCTGGATCAGCCACGCGCCCGACATGTCGATGTCGTAGATCCTCCAGTCGCCGTCGACCTTGCCGAGCCGGTAGCCGACGTTCTGGCTGTCGCCCGGGGTGGTCACCGTCGACTGCACGAGCGCGTCGGCGCCGCCTGCGCCGCCCGCGCGGAACGAGAACTTCGCGTCCTGGCTGCCGAGCTGCGCGAGCGATGCCGCGTAGGTGCGCGTCATCAGGATCTTGAACTGCTTGTACAGCTCCTGCTGCTGTTGCGGCGTCGCCTGCTTCCAGGCGTCACCGACCGCGATGCGCGTGGTGCGCTCGAAGTTCGTCGCCGGCAGGAAGCGCGCTTCCACCACCTGCGTGATCTTCGCCATGTCGCCGCTGCGCGCGCCGGGGTCCGTCTTCATCGCGTTCACGGTGCCTTCGACCGCGTTCTTCACGATCTCGACCGGCGTGGACTGCGCGAAAGCCGACACGGACACCACCGCCGTGGCGAGAAAAGCAATCAGATGACGTTTCATGCGTATAGAGCCAAGAGATGGAAAAATTCTCTTTATTTATCAAAGAGTTCGTGGATTTTACACCGAATCGCGGCGGGGCTTCGCGTGGATTGGGGCGGGGAGGGGGGTCAAGGGGTTAGGGGTAGGGGCGATGTGGGCTGGTGGGGGTTCCGGCGGAGGGGATGTCGAAGGGGGCGACGTCGTAGTCGCACAGTCGACAGGTCAGGTCAGGTCAGGTCAGGTCAGGTCAGGTACATGCAACCACAATCACAACGGCAAGCGCGAAAATACACTGATGGCGATGCTCCATGCATCCCTCAATCCACCGTCCGAGCGCTCTTCGTGATCGTATATTTCGTGAACGTCATCGCGTTACTCGTCCCTGCTAGTACGCACTCTCATGATCAAAGCCATCGACAGTTGTATTTCTCCGGATGTTCGTTATCGTCGATTCTCGACGAACGTATTCCCGTTGTACCGATACTCACGGGTCGCAGGGCCGGAGTCGTCGATGTTGGTCCAAGAGATCTTGAAGCCGGCGGAATCGTCGAGCCACTCGATCGCAAGATATGGTGATCGATTGTTTACGTCGGTGTCGAGAGACACGCTATGCAAACAACTTTGCACCACCATCGAGTACGCTGATACTGCGACGCTGTCCTTGATCTGAAGCGCGTACAGCGTGCCTTCCTCTCCAGCACCGCAGAAGCCCATAGGGTGGTTGCTCGACGACTGGTTCACCACAACCAAAACGAACTCCTTCCCCTCAAGCACTTTTGATGTCGCCGAAGGAAACCCGATACTCGATGCCGAAGTCACTGCCCGGCGAAGCGTCGTTGGTAATTGCACGGCGCTTGTCCGATGGCGTGCGCCGTCCACTTCAACTATTCGCTTACCATCCTGCTGCAACTCGCGTCCATTCGAGAGATGTACCGAGGTTGGTGCCTCCGTGTCCGCAAAGACGCTTGCCGCCATCGCGATCGCCGCGATACAGGCAAAAAACTTAGTTACCAAAGATGTGATCGACATAACAGATTCCTGAATACATCCAACGATGCTCTTTATCCTGACCTTTATCCATTTTCTTGTACTGTTCGAGATCTCGATCGTGAAGTTCGGCCTCGGTTTTCCCAGCGTTCTTGGGATCCTTCATGCTCCATCCAATGTTACCTGTCTGCGTGTCACACAACACATCCCGACGTTCAAGTTGTCCTGTGGTCTTGTTTGCTTCGTAATAACTACCACCGTTCCATCTGGCAAAGGTCTCGCGTTTTAGCTGGTCGTCCGTATAGGGCAGACCTTTGAAGCCATTGATAGCTTCTCTTTGTTTCTGCTGATAAAGCGACGCGCCTGCCTTGATGTTCTCTTTCCAGTTCCAAACCTGCTCGTAACTTGGCGCAGGATTCGTCATTTGGGTCATCCCATAGCCTTCATCGCCAGCGACCACTGGTTCACTATCTGCATTGATGAAGTTTTTGAATCGACTCTCCTTCTCAAGGATAAGTTCGAAACCCACTGTATTTGGAATTGCCTTGAGGTACGTCAGAACGTCATCCTTTGACGGGTTTTTCCCCAGAATGAACACCGTTCGTCGGAACTCGGCTGCCCCTGCCTTGACTTCAACGGATAGCTTGCCACCAATGATCCTCTCGTTCAGCCCTGCTTCCCAGATCGTGTCATTGCTTGTGAATGAGCCAGTCTCTGAGAACGACCTGACCTTCCTTCCACGCTTTTCCGATTCACGCAACGAACTCACCTGAGCATCCCATACAATCATCCATTTCCATTCATAAGGTGGCGCAGCATCTGTCTTGATCTCGAATGTAATCGCAGGAAATCGTGCCGCCTCGTCGATGTAGAACTTATTTCCTGTCATGGGGCGAACCCACTCTCCAGTGTCGTTCTTCACGATGGCTTTCACCAATGAATTTTGATCGGTTCCAGTTGTCGACGCATGCTTCACATGACGCTTCACGGTTTTATGCTTCTTCGTCTCAGTCATACTCGATCTCCTTATACACCGTCAGGGAAAGTGACTCCGGTTGATCGGTGTGGATATGCTCGGTCAATCCGTTTGCATCGCTGAAGCCGCTCCACACCTGTCCCGACTCGCTCTCGACCTCGTAGCGAGTGTGTGGCAATACCGTCTCTCCATCGTCGTCGACCAAATGGAACTGTTCGTGATAACGCTGAACGCCACTGGCATGAGGTAGGCTAGGTGGCACGTAACCTTGCGCGGTTGGCCCGTCAAAGCTGTGCGTCGCGCCCTTGATGTCGATCTTGCCCGGCGCGTGGATCTCGATGTTGCCGCCCGCGATGCGCACGTACGCGCCGCCCGAGGTCAGCAGCACCTCCTTCGGCGAGGCCACCTCGATCGTCTCCGTCGCCGACAGGATCTTCACCGTCTTCTGCGCCGTCAGGTCGATGTTGTCCGAGTGCGCCTGGATCTCCACCTTGCCCTTGCCCGCGAACAGCTTCATCCCCGCGTTCTGCGCGAACAGGCTCAGCTTCTCCGTCACGCTCGCGATCAGCGACTTCCCCGCCGCCACGTGCGTGCTGTGTCCGCTCACCACGTTGATGTGCTGGTCCGCGCTGATCTGCGTGCTCTGCTGCGTCGACAGCCCGATCCCCGCCGGGCTCCCGAACAGCATCGCCGGCTCCTTGAACGCCGCCGCCGAGCCCGTCCCGCCGCCCGCCGTGCGCCCGCCCGTCGCGCCGCCCGGCTTCGTGTCGCGCGTCACGTCGGTCAGCGCGCCCAGCGCCGCGCGCCCTTCGCTCAAACTCTCCGCGTGATGAGTCGCGCTCGCGTTAGACAGCGCGTCGAGCAACTGCTGCGCGTTGCCCAATTGACGATGCGTGTCGCTCGCGTCGAACGGCTGGCTCGCCGCCGATTTCGGATAGGTCGTCACGTACAGGCCGCTGCCCGCGCGCACCGCGCCGTAGGCGTCCGTACGCAGGTCGAAGCCCTGCCCGAGGAACGGCCCGCGCGCATTCCCGTCCTGCTGGATCAGGTAGCCCAGATGCAGGTGCGTATTGCCCTGGCTGCTGAACAACTGCGCGCGGTTCTGGCCCGTCGCATCGTCGAACACCATCTGGTTGTAGCCGCTGCCCGCGTATTCCTTCGTGCGGTAGCCCGACAGGATCCCGTTCGAATGCCACTGCGGCTTCACCGCCCCGTTGTAAACCCGCGCGGTAATCAGCGGCCGATCGCAGTCGCCGCCCACGTAGTCGACGATCACCTCCTCGCCCACCCGCAGCGGATGCACCGCGCCGTAGCCCGCGCCGCTGTCCGAGAACGCCGCGCGCAGCCAGCACGACGCGCGCTCGTCGCCCGCGTTCAGGCGGTCCCACACGAACTGCACCTTGTGACGGTTCAGGTCGTCGGTATACACCTCCTCGCCCTTCGGCCCCACCACGATCGCCGTCTCCAGGTGCATCTCGGGCTTCGCATGCTCGAACGCGCTGCGGTACGGCACCGACGCGCGCTGCGCCTCGATCTCGACGTGGTAGAACCCTTGCGCGCCATCGCCCGCGTGCGGCACGCTCGCCGCGGCGGATGCGCCCGTCGCGCGCGCCTCGGCGATCACGCCCGCGAGGCTGTGCGGGAAGTTCGTCTCCCCGCCGCCGAGCGGCAGGTTGTTCTCGATCACGCGCGTGATCCCGATGATCACGAACTCGCGCTGCTCGGCCGCGTCGCGGTCGTGCTCCGGATGCCCGGCGAGATGGAAACGGCGGCCCGCGTCCGCGCCGCGCACGCCGCCCACGCCGTGGAAACGCTTCGCGCGCGATTCCCATTCTTCGAGCCGGATCGCCGACAGCCGGTCGCCGTTCGTCTGCGGGCCGTAGGTATACGCACCCGTGTATTCGTAGACCTCGGTCTGCCCCGGCAGCTCGCCCTGGTTCGCCTTGGTCGGCAGCGACGTGCCTTTCGGGTTGTGCGGCGTCGACGGCTGCTTGTAGTCGAACGTGCGCGACGCGAACGCGGTGCTTTGCAGCGTGCGCGAGCCGGCCCACTGCGTGAGCGCGTCGCGCTCGCTGCCGAGATCGGCGCGGTGGAAGCGGATCGTGTCCGGCGTCATCGCATCGAGCGACTGCGGCGTGTCGGTGATGACGAACGTATGCGACTTGCCGTCGTCGGCGTGACGCCAGAAGCCGTACAGGCCCTCCGCTTCGAGCAGGCGGTGCACGAAGTTCCAGTCGGTTTCGCTTTGGCGGCAGTAGGAGCGCGACGGCAGCGGCTTCGACAGCGCGAACTGGAAGTGCCCCCGGGCCTGGGGGTGTTCGTTGAAGACGTCGGCAATGATCGCGTCGGCGGGACGGTCCTGCCAGATGCGCTCGTCGCGTCGGAAACGCAGGAAGTGCAGCCACGACGCGAACACCAGCTGATAGCTCGTCAGGCCGCCGTCCGCGCCCAGGCGGCGGGCGGTGTGCACGTAGCCGTTGAACGGGCGGTAGGATTTGTCGGCCTGCTGCAGCCATGCGGTGACGGGCTGCGCGATCAGCTTCTTCAGTTCGACGTCGCCCGCCCCGGACACGACATCGAGGGTCCAGCTGAAATCACGGCCGAGTGCCGAGACCGCCAACGCGCGCCTGGGAACGAACGTGTTCGCCGGCAGCGGTGTATCCAGCCGCAACAGTCGGTCTTGCTGGATCAGGCCACTCCTGATGCTCAGCATCAGCTGGTGCGCATCCATCGGGCATACCTTTCGTTCTATTTAAGATAATCGCCGACAGAAATTGCTGTCCGGCCCACATGCCGGATTGTACAAACGATCGCAATCGATGAACGAGATTCTGCGTGAACTTAGGATGGCTATGCGGCGGAGTCGTCACGAAAACCCAAACAATCCTTAAAGCCGACCACACAAACAGCAGTAACCATTCCACCCAACGCGGGAAAAATGCAGGAAATGGGCCCCGCGATCTCGCATCCATCGATCAGCCGGTCATCCGGCCTGAATACGCGGCGATGCACTCCGCCCCCCTTCTACGCTTCCATCGAAACGCATGCGGAACGCATCCTTGCAAGGATACTTTTCGAGACGGCACCTCCCAAAAAGCCACCCATCCAGAACCACTCAACCACCCAGCCCCTCACCCCTCCAAACAGCAGCCCAAGCTCATCTCGAAATACCTGAAGCTCCGCTCCACCCCTGCCGCGACATCCCGCACCTGCTCGGCGCTCGGCGCGTGCCCAAGCAGCGTCGCCACGATATCCAGCGCCTCCCACGGATGCTTGTCGTCATAGCTCGAATGCAGCCGCAGCCAGCGCATCGCGCGGCCGCGCACCTCCGCGCCGAACAGTTGCTCGTACGCCTCCGACCGGCACAGATCCGCGCTCCATTCCCCCGTCACGCCCTCGATCGCGTAATTGGTCGCCGCGATGCTTGCCGCGAGCGAGTCCACGCTGCTGCTCTTCCAGCACCAGTGGCTCAACGCGAGCGCCGCCGGCGGGCTCTCGCCGTCGCTGAGCACGCGCCGCTCGATGCCGCACGCCTGCGCCCAATCCGCCCAGTACTCGACATGGTTCAGCTCGACCCGGATATTGCGGATCAGATAGCGGCGCGCCTTCTCCTCGCCCGGCGACTGCTCGCCGTTCGCCTTCAACAGGTTCATCGACATGTACTTCGGAAACTGCTCGACCACCGGCCAGCCATTCACGAAGAACGCGCGCACCTGCTCGTCGCCGAGCCGGCCGTCGCGCATCAACGTAAACACCTCGTGGAAGCGCACGCGGTCGCGCGCCTCACGCACCTCGCCCACCATGTCCTCCAACCAATGCGGATAGCTGGCGATATCCATCAGGTCGCCCTCTCTTTCGAATGGAATGTGCACGTTCCTCTCCTTGTATGACTTCACGTGTTCACGTCAATACCCGCCCTCGCGCCACGGCGACGGCTTCGCAAAGTAGTAACCCTGGTAGAAATCGATCCCCAGCTCGCGCAGCACCCGCAGTTCGGCCGCCGATTCCACATGCTCGGCCACCGTGCCGCAGCGCATCGAGTGCGCGACTTCGTTGATCGCGCTGACGACGCCGTAGCTGACCCGGTCCGACAGCATGTTCGACACGAACTCGCCGTCGATCTTCAGGTAATCGATCGGCAGGTTGCGCAGGTACAGGAACGAGGACATCCCCGCACCGAAATCATCGAGCGCGAAGCGGCAGCCCACCGCGCGCAATTCGTTGATGAAGCGCGACGCGAGATCGAGATTCTTCACCGCGATCGTCTCGGTGATCTCGAAGCAGACCGCTTTCGGATCGAGCCCCGACGCAAGCAATTCCGTCACGACGAATTCGAGAAACCGTTCGTCGGAAATCGACGCACCCGACAGGTTCACGTTGTATTCGCGATACTCGCGCGCGGCGAGCGCGCCCAGCTTGCGGAACACGGTGCGGATCACCCAGCGATCGATGAGCCCCATCAATCCATATCGCTCGGCCGCCGGCAGGAAGGCCGCGGGCGACACGTCATGCCCCGCGTCGCCCACCATGCGCAGCAGCAGTTCCGCCCGCTCGGGCACCGCGCCCGACGCATCGGTCCCGACGATCGGCTGGACGTACAGCCGGAAGCCGTCCGCTTCGAGCGCGGTCTTGATGCGCCGGCTCCACTGCACGTCGCCGACGTGGCGCGCCTGCTGCAGGTCGCTCGGGTCCGCGAGCTGGATCCGGTTGCGGCCGCGCTCCTTCGCGATGTAGCACGCGATGTCGGCGAGCTTCACCGCTTCTTCGAGGCTGTGCGGCGCGCGCTCAAGCTCCAGCATGCCGATGCTGACGCTCACGCGGAACCGCTCGCCCTCCCAGCTGAACACGAAATCCTCCAGGCTGCGGCGCAGGCGCTCGGCCTTGTTCTTCGACGGCCACGCGCCCGCGCCGCCCGGCAGCAACACGCCAAACTCGTCGCCGCCGAGCCGCGCGAGCACGTCGTCGTCGTCGAGGCAGTTGCGAAAGCGCTGCGTCACTTCGCGCAGCATCGCATCGCCGGCCGCATGGCCGCAGGTGTCGTTCACTTCCTTGAAACGATCGAGATCGAGCATCAGCAGCGTCGCGCCGTCGCGGGCCGGCTCGAACAGCGTCGTTTCCAGCCGCCGCTCGAACTCGACGCGATTCACGAGCCCCGTCAACACATCGTGCGTCGCCTGCCACGCGAGGCTTTCGAGGAACTGCTGCTCCCTCGTCATGTTGCGCAGGATCAGCACGTAGCCGACGTGGCCGCGCGCGTCGTCGCCCATCTCGGAGATCAGCGTCTGCACGACGATCTTCGCGTTGTCCCGGCGCAGCAGATGCGCCTTGCGCCGCACCGGCTCGCGCGTGCCGTTCTGCCGGTACTCGTCGACCACGTCGATCACCGCGCCCGTCTCCCTGTCGAGCAGCATCAGCATCGCCGCCATCGGCGCGCCCGCACAGTCGGCGGACGCGTGGCCGAGCAGCTGCTCGGCGGCCTTGTTGATCGAGTCGATCTGCTTCGCGACGCTGATCGTGATCACCGCCTCGGCCACCGCGCTCAGCGCCGCCTCCGCACGCGCCTCGCTGCGTTCGAGCGCGGTCTGAATCGACAGGCGCTGCAGCGCGAGCCGGCGCGCCCACACGAGCGTCAGGTACATCAGGAACAGCGACGCCGCGACATAGCAGGCGAGCAGCAGCGCGACGCTCGACCGGAATTCCGCGCTCAGCGAGCTGGAAAAGTGATCGGGCAGCCCCGACACGCGCTCGTTGATATCCCAGATCCGGTATTCGAGCTGCCTGATGCGCGGATCGCCGAGATTGCCGCGCTGCACGAGATCGCGCAGTTCGTGCGCGATCGTGCCCAGCTCGGCCAGTTCGAGATCGGCCTGGGTCCAGCAGCGCAGCGCGTAGTCGACCTTGGTGACCCAGCTCAGCGCGGGAAACAGCCAGACCGCCGCGGCCGCGTCGCTCGGCTCGATGCCGCTCGCGACGATCGCGCGGCGCGCGGCCCCGCGATCGGGCGGATCCCGTTGCAGCGCGGCGCGCGCGAGCCCGAGCAGATAGGGCTTGCCGATCGCCGTCTCGTAGCGGCGGTAGGCCTCGGGGTCGCCGGTTTCCGCATAGCGGCTCAAATAGATCACGGCGTCCTTCTGCGATTTCGACCAGGCGCTCTCGCCGCCGATGTACACCCGCAGAAACGACACCACCGCGAGGGTGATGATCACGACACACACCAGCACCGTCACCATCAGCAGGATCGGCCAGATGTCACGCGCGGGCCGCAGCCGCGCGGCGCCGCGCCCCCCACGGCGGTGGTCCGCCTGATCGCGCTTGCTCGAAGTCACGTTCTTCCTTCGTCCACAATGGCCCCAGGCCGGAGCGGCGTGGGGCCCGTCCGTCAAGTGCCTTGCAGTTTCAGGCGATTCGCATGGGTCCGCATCACCGCGACGGGATCGGCCGCGTACGCGCCGCGCACGCCGAGCAGCTGGTTGATCGCATCGAAGTGGTTCCACTTGTAGCCGGTCGACACCACGGTGCCGTACAGCGAGCTGCACACCGACGTGAAGCCGTCGTTCGGGCCCGCGTGCTGCAAGGCCATGATGTTGCCGGCCATCAGGAACACGAGGGTCGACGGGTCGAGCACGTTGGCCGGATCGATGAGCGGGATCACGCTCGTGTCGACCGCGCCCGTGACGAGACCGAGCAGCGACACCGGTTGATACGCGCTGCCCGTCCACGAATACAGCAGGTGGCGGTTGCCCGCGACGCTCTCGCTGCCCGCGCCGGTCGCGCAGGCGCCCGCGCGCCCCAGCCCCGCGCTCGGCAACAGCTGGTTGAAGCCCGTCGCGTCGTCCGTACTGAGCGCGCGCAGGGCCGCGATCGCATCCTGGTTCGTGTTGTGCGAGCTGCTGGTCAGAATCCCGAACACGTTCAGCAGCGCGCCGAATACCGGCGTCGACAATCCGGTCGGGTCGAGCCGCAACGCGGCCAGCACGAAGTCGGCGAATTGGGAGCCGCGATGCGGGGTCGCGATGGTCGTGACCGAGGCGACCTGCGCAGGCGCGACGGTCGCGACGTAGCGCGCGGTCAGCCCGCCCTGGCTATGGCCGATCAGATTGACCTTCGACGCGCCGGTGAGCGCCAGCACCCGCTTCACGTACGCGAGCAGCTGCTCGCCGCGTCCGTTCGGCCCCAGGTCGCTCTGGAAACCGGACAGGTTGGCCACGTACACCGTCGCGCCGTGCCGTTCGAGATCCTGCTGCATGCCGTACCAGTAAGGCAGCACGCCGAGGTAGTCGTCGGTGCCGGTGAGCCCGTGCACCAGGATGATCGGATAGCGGGTCGCCGCGTAGTTGTCGACGGGCGGCGCCGCGCGCGCCCCGCCGACGGGCGCGAGCGCGAACGATGCCGCGGCGAGTACGGTCGCGCCCGCGGCCAATACGGCGCGGCAGCGGCGCGCGACCCAGCGTCGGAATGGCAGGTCGCCGGAAAATTTCGACATGGATGACAGGTTTCCTCTTGGTGTCCGTATTGCGTTGCATTCCGACGCGTGCGCCGCGCCGCCCTCCCTGCGCCGCGCTTACCAGCCGAGGCAATAGCCCCGCAGCACGGCACCCGCCTGCTCGGTCGCGACCGCCGCCCGCCAGGTCGGTCCCAGCGCGATGTCCGCGACCGTCCAGCGGCCCGTCCGGTCGTCGCACGCGCCGCGCGTCGCCGCGACCGGCCACGCGAGCGTCAGCTCGCGCCGATCGCGGGCAATACCGATGCCCTGAGCCTTCAACACCGCCTCCTTGCGCGTCCACATCTGCAACAGCCAGCCCTTGCGCGCCGCCGCCGGCATCCTGGCGAAACCGTCGCGCTCCGCACCGACCAGCGCGGTCTCGGCGAGCGCGTCGAGGTCGATGCGACGCTGCATCGACTCCAGGTCGCAGCCCACCCGCTGCCGGCCGCCGATGGCCAGCAGCACGCCGCCCGCCGCATGGCTCACGTTGAATTGCAGCTCGCGACCGAACAGCACCGGCTTGCCGCCCGCCTCGACGTCGAACACGAGCCGCGCCGGATCGACGTCGAGATACGCGCCGAGCACCACGCGCAGCATCCCTCGGGCAAACATGAACAGCTCGCGATGCGCGCGCCACCGCAGCCGCGCCGCCCGCTCGCGTTCGCTGATCGACAGGCAGTCGAGCTTCAGGTACGAGCCTGCCTCGTCGAGACGCGCACGCCAGATCTGTACCTCGCCGTCCAGCGCGCGCTGCATCAAGGCGGCCGACGGGCGCGCCACGGTAAAACCCCATTCACTCATTACTTCCTGCCATTTCTGTTACCGCCAAATACACATCGATTACTTACTCAGTAGAGCCAATTGTTTGAATGACGACCGGACTCTTCCGAGGGCGTGCGATCAGCCCGCGCCCGCCGCGACCTTGCGCTGCCACGCGATGAACAGCGGCGCGCCGAGGATTTCGAGCGCGGTGAACCCGATGAACGGCGGGAACGGCGCCCCGAGCGCGGCGAGCGAGATCAGGCGGCCGATCCCGCCGATGAAGATCATGATCCACAGGGTACGGAACAACGCGCCTTGCCGTTCGATCGAGGGGATCACCGAGAAAGCCGCGAGCCCGAGGCCCAGCCACACCCCGGCGTAGAAGCGCAGGTTGCTGTCGAGCGTCGCGTCGGCGGGCACCTGCACGCCCAGCGAGGCATAGAGCGGATCGTTGACGCCCAGCATGCCCAGCACGCCGGTGATGGTGGGAACGGCCGCGAGGATCGCGGTGGCGACTTGCAGCGCGCGTTTGCTCATGGAATGTCAGCCTTCGTTTCGTTATCGATAAAAAATGCCCAGCACCTGCACGCTGCCCGACTCCGGCATCGCACCGAAGCGGCTCCACGCCGGCCCGGTCTGCCGCAGGTACTGTACGGCAACGTCGAAGCGGTCGAAGCGCCGCCGCAATTCCAGCCAGTATTGCCGCCCCGCGCCGAGATCGGCCTGCACGAAGCCCGACAGGTCGAGCCGGCGGACCCCGACGTTGCGCCACACCGCCATCGCGAACACCCCGTGACGGGTCGGCAGTTCCTGCGCGGCGACCGAGGTCCGCACCGCCGCGCCCCAGGCGAGCGGATTGCCCGCCTGCAGCGCGCGCCATTCACCCGCCGATGCGCCGCCGCTGTTGCTCTGGAACTCGGCCGTCAGCGACAGATCGATCGGCAGCGTCCAGGTCGCACCGAACGCCGAACTCGTTCGAAACGCGCGGTCGACGTTGCTGCCCGTCGCGCGGCCGATCAGCGACGGACGGTAGCCGCCCGCCCACTCGCCATACGCGACCACCGCGTTGCCGAGCAGGAGGCTGAGATTCTGGCCGAATTGCGGCGATTGGCCGCTCTCACCATACACCACCCACTGCGGCTGCACCGTATCGCTCAGGCGCTGGCTGCTGACCAGCATCCAGCGATCGACGCCGTTGGTGCGCTGCAGGTCCGAGCCGGCCGTCGGATCGCCGGGCAAGCTGCGGCTCGCGAGCCGCGGCGACAGCATCAGCGCGACCGAGCCGGTGTCCCACACCCGCTGCACCCGCGCGGCGACCGTGCCGAGCCGGTTGGTATGCCGGCTGTCGGGATCGGGCGGCACGTCGAGGCTGACCGCGCCCGCCTTGAAGAAATCCGTCGGGTTGTAGCCGAGTGCCGCGCCGACCCGTTCGTTGATCCGGCCCGCATCGATCATCAGGTACGGCGACGCGCGCCAGCTCGCATAAGCTTCCTTCACCAGCATCACGTCGCGATGCGACGCCGCATCCGTCGACAACGGATCGAAACGGTCGAAGCGCATCGAGAAATGCGCGGCGAATGACGGCGTCAGCGCCTGATCGAGCTGGAATTCGAGCGACAGCTGGTTGCGCCACGACGCGCCCGCGTCGCGATAGTCGCTGTAGCGCACTGCATCCTGCACGCTGAACTTCCACGGACGCGCGGTTTCAGGCGCTGTGACGGGCGTCGCGTCGGCGAGGTCGAGCGCGGCCGCGGCCGGATCGTCCGTCCCGGCCGCGCGCGCGCCACCCGGCAGCGCCAACGCCAACGCCCACGCAACGGCCAACGCGAGCGAGCCGTTTCGCCACCCGCCCCGCTCCACCCTCATTGCGCCTGGAAGCGGGGCAGGTAGTCGCGCTGCAGCCAGGCATCCGGGATGTCCTGCCACTGGTAGCCGGAAAAGCGCATCACCGTGACCCAGGCCGTGTCGAGCCCGTCGATGATGACGGTCTCGGTCGGCCTCTCGACGCCCAGTTCCATCGTGTAGCGCCGGTAGTAGGCGGTCTTCAGCAGCCGCTCGCTCTCCGAATAGAACTTCGCCTTCACGGGCCGGCTGCTGGTCGCGTCGAGCCACATCTCGATGCGATGGTAGGTGAGGCCCGCCGCCTTGCCGGACAGCGACAGCTTGTACGTATGACGCGGCTGGCGATCGCCGTCGGTCACGTCTTCCTCGCCCTTCAGCTCGGCCTGGTAGTCGTGCGCGAGATTGACCGTCACCACGTCGCCGTTCGCGGCCTGGCCGAGCAGGCGCTGGTCCGGCGAGATGCGGATGCTCGCCTGGTTGGCCGGGTCGTAGAACCACAGATCGTTGCCGTTCTTCAGCATCAGCTTGCCGGTGTCGCGCGCGGGCGCGACAAAGCGCACCAGTGTGCGGAACGCGCCGCCCGGCGCGTCCGGCTTCGAATAGATCGACAGCGTGTTGCCGTCGACCTGCTTGCCGCCCCGGTACTCGGTCAGCGATGCGGTCAGCACGAACGAGCGGGTCGGCGTGCGGATCGCATCGCTCGCCGCCAGCAGCTTCTGCGGATCGGGCGGCGTCTGCGCGTACGCGCCGCCCACCGCCATGCACAGGCCGATCCATCCCGTCACCAGCATCCGACGCACGCGCCACCTCCCAGTTGTATTCATCCGAATGTCCTCACACATAGCGCAGCGCGTCGACGATCGACAGCCGCGCCGCATGGCGCGCCGGCAGCCACGCGGACAGCCCCGCGACGCACGCGAGCCCGACGAAGGTCAGCGCGATCAGGCGCCACTCGCCCCACACCCGCACCGTGAGCGCGACCGAATCGATGCGCGCGGGCGGGGTCCAGGCAAGCCCGCTGTGGTTGATCGCGGACGCGAGCGCCAGCGCCGCCAGCACGCCGAGCGACGCGCCCACCACGCCGAGCAGCGCGCCCTCGCAAACGAACAGCGCCTGGATCCCGCCGCGCCGCACGCCCATCGCGCGCAAGGTGCCGATCTCGACGGTGCGTTCGAGAATCGCGGTGCTCATCGTGTTGCTGATCACGAACAGCACGATCGCGCCGATCAGCACGAACACGAACCCGAAGATCATCGAGAACATGCGGTTGGTCTGGCCGTAGAACGGATTGAGCGCCGCGAAGTCGAGCAGGTCGAGCGGCTGCCCCTCGAAGCGGCCGCCCAGCAGCTGTTCGATCCGCTCGCGCGCGGCCGGCAGCTGCGCGCTGTGGCGCAGCTGCAGTTCGATCGCCGTCACGCGCGGCGTATCGCCGCCGTAGACGAGCCGCTGCGCGCGGTCCAGGTGCAGCGCCAGATACACGTCGTCGAGTTCCTTCACGCCCTGCTGCTCGGCTTTCACCACCGTGAAGCCGCCGACGTTCGGCGCGCCGTAGGCATTCGCGGCCAGCACCTCGAGGTGGGTCGCGCCCGCGCGCGCGGGCTGCGCCGCCGCCTCGTCGGCGGCGAGCGCGAGCACGTCGGCGGGCGCATCGGCCGCGCTCGCGCTCGCCGCGCT